>DATEPM010000018.1:0-46050 GCA_035273185.1 Gemmatimonadaceae bacterium | reverse complement strand
CGGTCCAGAGGATCCCGCTCGCACTGCCCGTCGAGCCGCTCGACACCACCCGCTCGGTGCTCCGGAGGATATCGAGCTTCTGGCTCATCCTGGTGAGCGGGTCGGCTGCGCCACATCGATCGCACGACGACAGTCCTGCCGTGAGCGCCTTACAGGCCCGGTGGACAGGCCTGGAACCACAGAGACTCATGGCCGACAGCGCCCGAGCGCCCGGTTGCCAGCATGAGAGGGTTCGTCTGCCAGGTCCGGACCGAACGCCTGACAGCCGCTATCGCTCGTCTCGCAGTGATGAGCGATCGCCTCGATGTGGTTGCGGCATCGTCGGCCAGCGGGTTGCGTTCAGCTGACAGTCACGACGGAACGCGTGAACGCACCCGAGCCCCGGCGTGGCACAGCCTATCGATCGGCTGGCCACTACCATTGCGCTGCTGTTCACATGGTCTCAGCCTCGGCTGACACGGGTGCGCGCCCTGGCTGGAGCTCACGCTCGCTTGGGTGAGTATCCCTCCGGCGCAGGCCTCACACAGAGATCGGAAGGTCTGACAGAACCGTATGCCGCAGCGGCGCATTGGGATACGATGCCTGCCCGCACCCGGAGGCCCGTCCTGCACCGCCAGACCGTTCACCTGGCAGCAGGTTGTACTCGTCGTGCAGCGCCCACGCGTAGCACGAGCAGCGGTGCGCCGTTCGGCGCGCGAGAGGTGCGCGTACGGCTGGAACCCGCGCGCGTGGACCTCGAACGCGCCAGATGAAACGCGTGGCCGCCCGTTGCGATCATCTGGCATCGCCCAGCAAATGCCTGACGCCGCCGAGGGAACGTGTGACCACGCCCGAGCTCCCGCTGACCAGGGGTGAGCGTGTGTCTGACACGCCGGAGGCTCGCCCTGACGCCTCTGAGCGTCTGTCTGGCAACGCGTAGTCCACGCGGGCGCAACTGCCCTTGTTTGATACGGAGGCCGCGCTCGCTCCCCCGGGAAGGGCGAAGCAGGTTGGATAACAGGCCCCACAGTTCGGTTGAAGACCCGATAAGCGTTCTAGCTCCCTGATCCGCCACGGCAGAACTACACGCGTAAGAACGCCCTTCTCAACCGCTCCAACCGCGTTACGGCGCCACATCCAGGCGGCCGTTACGAGGCTACACGCTCACGTAAAGACCGTCCCGGGCGATTCCCTCGAAGACCTCGTGGACTGCGCAGGAGAATGCCGGGATAACGCCGCCACCGTCGAGCGTGTCCTGCTCGCCCAGCCAGCGTACGGGCGCATCGCTGGCGACGATCATGATGCTGCGTCGCAGGGGTCCACTACCCACACCAGCGGCGTCCCCGAGGCCGCATAGTCGTCGAGCTTCTCCTGAAGCGCTGACGCGGTCTCGCTCGGTGACAGCACCTCGATCGCCAGATCTGGAGCGAACTTCAGCAGTCCTGGTCCGATGCCCTCGTCCGGAAGCCGGTCGGTGCGAACGAAGGAACCGCCGGGGACGCGGACGGTGTGTGAGAGCCCGGGCAACTGGTAGCCGACTCCGTCGGCGAAGACGCGGCCGAGCCGATGCTGCCTGACGTGGGCGCCGAGCAGGAGCAGGAGGTTGCTCGCCGCAACACCATGCGGCCCGCCGGCGGGCGGCGCCACGCGCAGCTCACCACGTACCAGCTCCGCCTTTCCGTCGGGCAACGGATAAGCGAGGAACTGGTCGGCGGTCATGAGCCTCGCGCGCGGTACGGGCTGCGCCATGACAGACTCCAACTGGTGATGCTGTCTCATATAGGGTACGCTCGGCTCTGACGCTCGGGCAAGCCAGCCTTCCACCAGGCCGTCCGCGCGCCGTATACTCGCCCCATGACCTCGCGACGCGAATTCGTCGAGCGGGCGGCGCTCTCCGCCGTCTCGCTCGCGCTGCCCCTTCCCGCTGACGCTCCGCGCGCGCGCACGCGCGGCGGGCAATCCCACACGCGCGGCTTTCTCGACCTGCGCCGCGCGCCGGATCGACTCGTCGTGCAGACCAGGGACGCCGAGCGATCGCTGCGGCGCGAGACGGCCGGCCGGTGGACGAGCGCCGACGGCATCCTCGTCACTACCGCGGAGGGCGCCGGTGCGCTGCACGTCACCCTCGCCTCTCCCACAGTCGCGGTGCAGCGGTTGTACCTGCGCTGGCGCGGCCGCATGGCCGACGCGCGGCTCATCCACGGAGACGCGTGGGAGCGCGCGTACGGCGATCTCGAATGGCGCACCTGGGTTCCGGACCGGGTGCTGCCCTGGTACGTCGCCACCTATGATGGTTCGCTCACCCACGGCTACGGCGTGCGCACCGGCGCGCGCGCGTTGTGCTTCTGGCAGGTGGATCAGGAGGGGATCACCCTCTGCGCGGACGTGCGCAGCGGCAGCGCGGGCGTCGAGCTTGGAAGTAGGACGCTCGACGTGTGCGACGTCATCTGCCGCGAGGGGCACGCGGGAGAGTCGGCGTTCGCCGCGCTGCACGCGTTCTGCCGTGAGATGTGCCCCGCGCCGCGATTGCCGGTGCACCCGGTGTACGGCAGCAACGACTGGTACTGGGCCTACGGGAACAACAGCGACAAGAGCGTGCGCGCGGATGCCGCGCACATCGTGGAGCTCGCGCCCGCGGGCGCGAACCGGCCCTTCGTGGTCATCGACGACGGTTGGCAACCCGGGCGCGGCCAGGAGAAGACAGGTGCCGGCGCGTGGGACCGCGGGAACGAGAAGTTCCCGGACATGCCGGGCCTCGCGGCGGACATCCGGCGCACCGGCGCGCGGCCGGGCATCTGGATCCGGCCGCTCCAGGCGCCTGCCGACGCGCCCGACAGTTGGCGCCTGCCGCGTGACCGCGACGTGCTCGACCCAACCGTCCCCGACGTCACGCAGAAGGTTTCCGACGACCTGCGCCGGCTGCGCGCCTGGGGCTTCGAGCTGATCAAGCACGACTATTCCACTTTCGATATACTCGGCAGGTGGGGCTACCAGATGGGCGCGGCACTCACGCGCGACGGATGGACCTTCGCGTCCGGGCCCGCGCGGACGACCGCCGAGGTGATCGACGATCTGTATCGGACCATCCGCACTGCCGCGGGAGATGAGGGGCTCGTGCTCGGCTGCAACACGGTGAGTCACCTCTCGGCAGGGCATTTCGAGCTCTGCCGGATCGGCGACGACACCAGCGGCACCGACTGGGCGCGCACCCGGAAGATGGGGGTGAACTCGCTCGCATTTCGCGGCGTGCAGCACGGTACCTTCTATGTGGCGGACGCGGACTGTGCCGGGGTCACCACGGCCGTGCCCTGGGCGCTCGAGCGGCAGTGGCTCGACCTGCTCGCGCGCAGCGGGACGACGCTGTTCGTGTCGCTGGCGCCGGATGCGTTAGGCGCACCGCAGCGCCGCGACCTGCGCGCCGCCCTCGCCCTCGCCGCCGCGCCGCACCCCCTCGCCGAGCCTCTGGACTGGCAGCGCACGGTCTACCCGGAGCACTGGCGCCTGATGGGCCGCGCCCAGCGCTTCGACTGGCTGGGCGCCGACGGGGCGGCCCTGTGGCGCGACTTGCCACAATGAACGAAGGCTCTGGCTGGCCCCAAGGACGAAGGGTGAACGCATGAGGCGAATACCTCGGTGGGCTCCAATGCCGAAGGCGGTGACGCATGAGGCGGATGCCAGCGGATGCCATCTGATGCTGCGGATCTTTCCTCGTGGCGAGAGAATCCGTCCCGCCACGTGGAGCGATCCGCCGCATCCGGGTAGTTCATCCGCCTCATCCGTATCCCGTTCGTCGTTCGGGCCAGCTACGCGGGGCGGCTGGCCTTGCGGCCGGTCTGATGCGTCTGCCGTGGCTCGGCCGGTGAACCCTTCCCTCTGGACGGGTGTCAAACCGCAGTTCAGCTTCAATGGTCGGCTACCCGGGCGCGTAGGTACTCATATGAGCGCGACCTCCTGCCGTTCGCGTCTACTCTCGCTGGCGCTCGGCCTGGCATCGCTGGCACTCGTCCTCGCTGCCGGGCCGCGCGCGGCGGCGGCGCAGACGGACATCATCCGCGGGCGCGTCACTGGCCCGGACAGCCAGCCGGTGCCCAACGTCAGCGTCACCGCGACATCGATGTCCGGGGGCGTCACTCGCGGCACGAAGACCGACCGGAATGGCCGCTTCACCATCACCTTTCCGGGCGACGAGGGCGACTACCTCGTTTCCTTCGCCGCGCTCGGCTACGCCCCCAGGCGATTCGAGGTGAAGCGCAGCGCCGATCAGGAGATCCTCGTCGCCGACGCACGGCTGCAGGCCTACGCGGCCCGGCTCGACACCATGCGGGTGACCGGCAAGCGCGACAAGGTGAATCGGAACGCGGTGTCGCCGGACATCAGCGGCACGGAGCACGGGGTGGACGCCGCCTCGCTGCCCGCCGACCAGGCCACTGACCTCGCCGCGCTGGCCGCGTCGCTCCCGGGCGTGCAGCTCATCCCCGGCGCGGACGGCTCCCAGAATGGCTTCTCGGTGCTCGGCCTCACCGCCGACCAGAACAACATGACGCTGAATGGGCTGGACTTCAGCGGCAGCAACCTCCCGCGCGACGCTCAGGTCTCCACCACCCTGGTGACGTCGCCTTACGACGTATCGCGCGGCGGTTTCAGCGGCGGACAGTTCAGCCTGCGCACGCGCCCGGGCTCCAACTACGAGTTCCGCAGCCTGAGCTTCAACACGGATCAACCCTCGCTGCAGTTCACCGATCCGGCGGGGCGCGCGCTGGGCCAGCGCTTCTCCAACTACTCGCTAGGCGGGCTGATGGCCGGCCCGCTCGTGTATGATAAAGCGTTCTACAACGTGGCCTATCAACTGGGGCGCCGCGCCAACGACCTGCAGACGCCGCTCAACACGGACCCGCTGGGACTGCGCACCGCCGGCATCGCCCCGGACAGCATCCAGCGGCTGCTCGCAATCCTGCAGCAGCAGGCGATTCCCGCCACCGTCGGCGGCATCCCCGACCAGCGCATCACCGATCGCGGCTCGCTGTTCGGCAGCCTGGACTTCAATCCGCCCTTCTCCACCAGCGGACAGACGTTCAATGTCACCAGCAGCGCCAGCTGGAACAGAACGAACCCGATGTCCGGCTCCACGAGCGAGCTGCCCGCGCACAGCGGCGAGCGCACCAACTGGAACGGCAGTCTCCAGGGCCGTCACTCGGCGTACCTTGGCTCCGTGCTCACCGAGACCACCCTCGGCGTCAGCGCGTCGCGCAACTACGGCACGCCGTATCTGCAGCTGCCCAGCGGTGTGGTGCTTGTGAACTCCAGCTTCGCCGACGGATCCACGGGGCTGGAGCGGCTGCTCTTCGGCGGCAGCGCCAACCTCAACACCACCAACCGCACGAGCGCGGCGAGCTTCCTCAACGCGCTCTCCTGGTTCAGCGAGAACAACAAGCACCGGCTCAAGCTGCAGACGGAGCTGCGCCGCGATGGCTTTGCCCAGGATCAGACCACCAACCAGCTCGGCACCTTCAGCTTCAATTCCCTGGCCGACCTGCAGGCGGGCCAGCCGGCGTCCTTCACCCGCCAGCTCTCGCCGCGCCGGGTGAGCGGGAGCCAGCTCGTTGGCGCCGTGTCGTTGGGGGACGCCTTCCGCAAGAGCGCCGATCTGCAGTTCAACTACGGCCTGCGGCTGGACGGCAACCGCTTTCTGTACGACCCCGCCCTCAACGGGGATGTCGAGCGCGTGTTTGGCGTGCGCAACGACCACGCGCCCAACCGGCTGTATGTGAGTCCGCGCATAGGCTTTTCCTGGCAGTACGGTCAGGCAGCGCAGATCGGCGCCTTCCAGGGCGCCTTCCGCGGACCGCGCGCGGTGGTGCGCGGGGGCATCGGCGTCTTCCAGAGCACGCCCGCGGCCACGCTCCTGAGCGGCGCCGCCTACAACACGGGGCTCCCCGGCTCGCTGCAGCAGCTCTCCTGTGTCGGGCCCGCCGCGCCCGTTCCGGACTGGAGCGCGTACGCGCAGAATCCGGCCACCATCCCCAGCGCCTGCGCCGACGGCAGCACCGGCACGCCGTTCGCCACCAGCGCACCCAACGTCACGCTGTTCGACCCTGGGTTCGCCGCGCCGCGCTCCGTCCGCTCCAACCTGAACTGGCAAGGGCTCGTCCTGAACAACCGCTTCTCGCTGTCGGTGGATGCGCAGTACTCCATGAACCTGGACCAGCAGGGCTTCGTCGACCTGAACTTCCGGCCCTCTACGGAGCAGTTCACCCTCGCCGGTGAGGGCAACCGGCCGGTGTTCGTGTCGCCGAGCTCCATCGTGCCCGCCACGGGCGCGATCGCGCCGGGCGACGCCCGCGTCAGCCCACAGTACTCGCACGTCACCGAGCTGCGATCGGACCTCCGCTCGGAGTCCCGGCAGCTCACCCTCTCCCTCTCTCCCTTCAGCTTCAACTCACGGCTGGGGTGGAACCTGTCATATGTGTATCTGAATGTGCGCGACCTGGTGCACGGCTTCAGCAGCACGGCCGGTAATCCGCTGGACCGCACCTGGGGCCGCTCGTCCATGGACTTCCGGCACCAGTTTCAGTATTCGCTCTTCTACAATGCCTTCGACGCGCTGCGCATCAGCTGGTTCGGGCGCATCAGCGCCGGCACGCCGTACACGCCCATGGTCGCGGGCGACGTCAACGGGGACGGCTACGCCAACGACCGCGCGTACATCTTCGATCCCGCGGCCACGAGCGATACCGCGCTCGCTGGCGCGATGCGCCAGCTGCTGGACCGCTCGCGCGGGAGTGTGCGCCACTGTCTTCTCAGCCAGCTGGGCACCCTCGCGGCGCGCAACAGCTGCGTTGGCCCGTGGACGCACACCGCCACGATGATGCTGTCGTTCAACTCCCTCAAGCTGCATCTGCCGCAGCGCTCGACCCTGTCGCTCCAGATCTCCAACCCGCTGGGTGCCGCCGACCTGCTGCTCCACGGGGAGAACCGGCTGCACGGCTGGGGACAGGTGTCCTTCCCCGACCAGTCGCTGCTGTATCCGCGCGGCTTCGATCCCGCATCGCAGAGCTTCGCGTACCGGGTGAACCAGCGCTTCGGCGCCACGAACCCGGCATTCACCACCTTCCGCGCTCCGGTCGTCCTCACGGCGATGCTGCGCTTCGACATCGGCCCCTCGCGCGAGCGGCAGGCGCTCACCATGCAACTGAACCGCGGCCGGCGGTCACAGGGGCAGCGGCTGCCCGAGCCGGCGCTCATGATGCTGCTGAGCCAGGGGATGCTGCCGAACCCGCTGGCGAACCTGCTGCGCAACGCCGATACCCTCAAGCTCACCCAGCAGCAGGCGGACAGCATCGCGGTGCTGAATCGCAACTATACCATTAAGATCGACTCCATCTGGGCGCCGGTCGCGAAGTACCTCGCGGACCTTCCCGAGCAGTACGACGGGGACGTGGCGTACGACCGCTACCGGCACGCGCGGGAGCAGGCCATGGACGTGCTGATGCGCCTCGCGCCCGGCGTGCGGTCGCTGCTCACCCGGGAGCAGTACCGCAAGCTGCCCCCGTACGTATCCACATACCTCGATACGCGGTTCCTCGCCTCCATTCGCTCCGGCACGGCAGGCGGCGGAGGCATGGCGTTCTTCCCGATGGGCGCGGTGCCGGCCGCCGCCGGTGCCATGGTGATCATCAGACAATGAGACCTCTCGTGTTCCCGGCGCTCGTCCGCGCAACTCTCGCGGGCACCGCGGCCGCCGCCGCCCTGCTGGCCGGTAGCGCCGCTGTTGCCGGCGCGCAGGGATTACCCCCCATTCGACCGTTGGGGGCGGTCATCGCGACCTCAGCGGACTCGCTGGGGCAGGTCGTCACCGTGCGCGCCCTCTCCAACGGCGGGGTGCTGGTGAACGACCCGATGGACCGGCGGCTCGTGCTGCTGGATTCCACCCTGGCCCACGTGACGATCGTCGCCGACTCCACGCCGGGCAGCGCCAACGCGTATCCGGGCCGCTTCGGCGGATTGCTGGCGTACCGCGGCGACTCCAGCCTGTTCGTGGATCCCGCGTCGATGTCGATGCTCGTCGTCGATGCCGGCGGCACGGTGGCGCGCGTGATGTCGGTGCCGCGGTCGCAGGATGCGGGGTTCCTGGCCTCGCCGGCAAGCGCCAGCGGCTTCGATCCCGCGGGGCGCCTGGTGTATCGCGGCATGCTGCGGCCGGCGATGCCCGCCCGCGCGCCTAACGGCGGCTTCGTGCCCCCCGAGTTCCCCGACTCCGCGCCCATCCTGCGCGTGGACATCGCCACGCGAAAGGTCGACACGCTGGCGTACGTCCGGATCGCGCGGCCCAGGATGCTCATGAGTCGCAACGACAATGGTGGCATGACGGTGACGTCGGAGATCGATCCCCTGCCCGTGGTGGACGACTGGACCGTGCTCCCCGACGGCAGCATCGCGATCGTGCGCGGCCAGGACTATCACCTGGAGTTCGTGAGCCCGTCCGGCGCGCTGACGAAGGCGCCCAAGGTGCCCTACGAGTGGCAGCGCCTCACGGACGACGACAAGGCCGCCGTGATCGACTCCGCGCGCGCCGCCATGGAGGCCGCGCGCCAGGCCATGCTCGCGCAGGCGAAGGACCGCACGGCCCCGGGCGCGGGTGCGCCAGGGACAGGCGCACCGGGCGTGGTCATCTTCGGCGGCATGGGGCCGGGAGCCGCCCGTGGACAGACGTCGGGCCAGCTCGCGCCGCTCAGCTTCGTTTCGCCGAGCGAGCTGCCGGACTACCGGCCGGCCATCGTGGCGGGCGCGACGCACGCCGATCCCGACGGCAACGTCTGGGTGCGCACCAGCCTCGCGTCGCCGGCGGGGAGCGCGAGCGGGGCGGTGTACGACGTGATCGACAGCACCGGGAAGCTCGTGGACCGGGTGCAGGTGCCGTCAGGCACGCGGATCGTGGGGTTCGGGCCACGAGGGTCGGTGTACCTGCTCGTCATGAACGGAGGCAGGACCAGGCTCGAGGTGGCGAGAATTCGGTGAACCGGAAACTGCTGAGACTGCGAGCTACTGAACTGCGCGCTACTTGAATGCGAGCTACTTGAACTGCGAGCTGCTGAAGGGCGTGGCTGCTGAAGGGCGTGGCTGCTGAAGGGCGGGGGTACACCTCCATCAAAGACCCAGGACGAGCTGCAACCCGATCACACTCGCAGCCGGTACCCCACGCCGCGCTCCGTCTGCAGCGCGCTCCCCGCGCCGATGCTCGTCAGGCGCCGCCGCAGCGCGTGGATGTACACGGGCAGCGCGGCGCAGCCGCGCGCGTCGGTGTGGGCGTGCGGCCACACCCGGCGCGAGAGCTCCTCGCGCGTCACTACCTCGCGGCCGCCCTCCAGCAGCGCGCCGAGGAGGCGCAGCTCCGTCTTCGAGAGAATGGCCTGACCGCTGGCCGTGGAGATCGCGCCTCTCGACCAGTCCACGGTCAGCTTGCCGTACCGGAACTCCGGCGTCGCGCGGGCGTCCGCGTGCTCGATGTGGGCGCGAATGCTGATGGAGCCGTCCACCGACGTGAGGATGAAGGCGCCGCTGCCGCGCGCCATGAACGCGAGCAGCCGCTCCTTGGCCTGCGCGGACAGTGACGCGCGGAGCACCAGCCACTCGGCGGCCGGTGCGCCCTGGCCGGGCGTGCGGTCGGTGCGCCGTCGAACGGGTGGGCGTCGTCTCATCGCTCGTGCATGGGCACGAGTGATCGTACGCGCTGGGAACGGACGCGAGAGTTACACCAGGTGCAATGGCCGCGGGGAGGTTAGCAGAGCTCCCAATATACGTCTATGGTGGAGCAGCCGAGTCCTGACTCCGCTGGTGTAACGGTGCGCGCGGCGAGCCGTCGCCGCCGAGCGCCGCCGAAGTTCGCTACTGCCTGGACCTGCACGCCGCGTTGACCTTCGCGCTGTCTTCCGTGGCGAAGATCGCCAGCGACTTCCCCTTCCGCTCCGCCCCGGTGCCCAGCACCGCGCCGGCCACCTTCGTGCCGGCTCCCGGCTCGCTGATTCCGCCGAGGATGATGCCGGTGGCGCCGATCTCGGCGGCTTTCTGGCGCATGGACTTCATCATGCCGGCCTCCGACGTCCACTGCGTGTTCCCGGTAGAATTGAGCAGCGCGAGCTCCTTGTAACCCTGCGGCGCCTTCTCGGGGCTGGTGTACATGAGGATACCCTCCTCGCAGGTGCGCTGGAGGTGCACGGACTGGTCGAGCAGCGCGACGTTGGTGCGCGTGCAGGCGCAGAGCAGCAGGGCGAGAACGATGCAGGAACGCATGTGGGTCTCAGGTTAGGCGGGAGACGAGAATATCAGTGCGAGCCGAAGTTCGTCAAGGCGGTCGCGCCGGGCGAACCTACGCCGCCCTGAACTGCTCGAAGCGCTCGGCGAGAAAGTCCCGGTTGGGATGCTGCTCCACGCGCCGCGGCAGGAGCAGCCGGCTGTCATGCACCGCCTTGAGCCCGTACTGCAGCATCGGCCCGTCGATCTCCCCGAGCACGTCCTCGCGGACGTGCACGTGCGAATCGGCGTCGATGCCGATGATGTTCGCGTCGTACGCGGAATGGTGGATCTTGCAGAGCCCCAGCCCGTTGCTGATGGCCGGCTCGCCCCGAGGCCAAGGGGGGCGGGCGTATCCCGGATCATCGATCGTCGGCCCACCCCATCGATCGGCGGATCGCAACGTCCGACGCATGATCTCGAAAGGATGTCGCTCACGGTCATCTCCTGCCCGTCGGCTCATTGCTATTGGAAGAGCTCCCGCATCGCCCTGAGACTCTGCTCCGCCGCCACGTGGCCGCCCGTATAATCGGCGGAGGCCATCATGGTATCCCAATACTGGTACACGGTGAGCGCATCCCGCGAAGTTTTCTCCAACAGCTGCTGCACGCCTGGATCGGAGAGCTCCACGCGCAACCGCTGGTAACGGGCCGGGCTCATGCTGCGAAGTCCGTACTCCACGCGCTCGGCGGCCGAGAGTACTTCGAACGCGTTCCCCAGCGCGCTAGGAATCGCGAGCACCTTCCGCACGAGCGCGGGCACGAGCAGCATCCAGGGGCTCTTGGAGTTGAGCGCCACATAGATCATGCGGCTGATGATGAGCGCCATCTCCTCCGGGGACGTGTGCGCCAGGCTGTCGAGGAAGGCGCGCGGTTTGAACCCGCCCGCGGTGGCAGCGTCGATCGTCTCCCACAGCACGGCGCTCGTCTCGGGGGCGGTGCGGTCGAGATCGTGAAGGTCCTGCACGAGGGCGAACGCCGCCTGACGAAACCCGGGATACTTCGCATCCATCGCGGCGAGGAAGAGCGCAGGGTTCGCCAGGTCCGCCGTGACGAGCTGCGCGAAGGGAAGGGTGAGGTTCAGCGCAACGTCGAGCGAAAAATCGAGCGCCCGAACGAGCTTCGTTGCCCAGTGGTTGCGCACGGCATCGTTGCTCCGCGCCAGCACATCCAGATAGCCGACGAGGTTGCCGTGCCACTCCGCGAGGTGCGCCAGCAGGATCTGGAGCAGCGTATCACTCCCCAGCCGCGCGGCGATCGCGGGGCTCGTCATCTCGCGTACTCGAGGATCGGACGACGGGGCGCCGAGCGTGCCGCTCTTACCATAGATGTCCTCACACAGCAGGTAGACCTCGAGAAACTTGTTGGCCATGTAGAGCGCGCCGGCCACCACCGCGGTCGGCAGGGTGTTCGCGGCAGCGTAGTTCTTCACGAAGAAGACACCGGTGAGGTCGAGCAGCGCGTCGGCGCGCAGCCTCAGGTTCTCCGTACGCTCGTCGAAGTCCGCGGGAGCGAGCGTCGTATCCGCGGCGAGCCGCTTCACCTGCGTCGCCACGTTCTGCACGGCGGTTCGCGCCCACGCAGCCGCCTGATCGTCGCTCAGCATCGGCAGGAACGCCGCCCGCAGTGCCGCGTCGACGGCGCGGATCTCTCCCAACTCCACCTCCAGCCGCGCGACGGTGGCGTGCCGGCGCAGCCGCTCTGCCTCATCCTGCAGCACCACGAGCGACGAGGTGCTCGGCCCGCCCGCCTCGGCGATGGCCTCGGATGGCGTGGCCGGCACGGTGGCCAGCGCGTCGAGCACGGCCTGCACGTGTCGCCCGGCGTAGTCCGAGAGATCCAGGTACGAGCGCTTGGCGAGCTCGATCTTCACATCGTCGGTCTCGAACGCGTGCTGGACCATGGCATCCTTCAGCGAGTCGGGCAGCGCCGCCATGTCCTTGTCGGACGCCATGATGTCGCGGAAGCTCTTCTCGATCTCCTGCGCATGCTGCTTCGCGATCGCGTCGCGGTTCTTCATCACCCACTCGCCGAACAGGCTTCCGCCGCGATTGAAGGTGATGTCCTCCGTGGAGTCTCTGCTGAGAGGTTTGAGCGTGAGCACGCTGGAGATCGGATCGGATCGTGTCTTCAGCTCGTACATCACTCCCTTGAAGTCCAGCCAGGTCGCGCCCGCGCCATCCAGGCGCAGATAGGCATTGAAGAAGAAGTGCCAGATCTTGTCGCGGAACGTCGCGGGATCGAAGCCTCCGGTGGGAGGCATGTTGCGCTGCACCCAGGGGTGGGTGCCGCCCCCGGGCTTGAAGGCGCGCACCGCCGCGGTCACCAGGAGCGCGGCAAGCTTCGGATCTCCCTTCGCCTCCACCAGCGCGTCGTAGTAGGCAGACTTCACGAACTCCACGAGGGTGATCTTCGGGTCGGGGAGCACGACGAGATTCATGAAGTTGATCAGTCGGGCAATCTTCGGCTCCAGCTTGCCATCGGCGACCGCATCGCGCAGCTGCTGGTAGGGACTCGTGCTGCCGGTGCCGCCGGGTGTGATGAAGGTGAAGGTCGCCGGGTCGGCCACTTCCATCAGCGTGTCCGCACGCGCCCATCCATCGCGCGCGGCCTGCTTCGCGTCGGTGTAGCCGATGTGATACCACCAGTCGGTTCCCACCTGCTTCTTTTCGATTATTCGATCAGCGCCGTCGAACTGCTTCAGGGTGTCCTGCGCCTTGCCCGACGCCTGCGCGGAGGGATACACGTCGGCGGTGGCGGCGACGACCACCGCCGCCGCCAGCTTCGATTTGGGCGCATCCTCGGCGGCCCGCTCCTCCGCTTCGGCGGCTGCCGGCTCCGCGCCGCGCAGCCAGTTCAGCACCGCCTCGCGGTCCTCCGCACTCCGCGCGCCTGCCGCCATAGAAGTTTCCGATGCCGCCGCCGGGGCGAGCAGCTCCTCGAGCGTGCTCGTGATGGCCAGCCGTGGGGCGAGACGTGGTCCGGTCATGAGTTGGCTCCTCCATTGCGTCCGTTCGCGCCGGCAACGACGGTGGCTTGCCCACGCGCCGCTGGTGTTCGCGCAGGCTCCACGAGCCGGGCGACGAGCCGGCTGGGCAGCACGCGGCCGTCGGCGTCGGCAATCACGCGCCCGAAGCGGTCCGCTCGTGAGTGAATCGTGAGGCCGGCGTCGATGCACTGCACCGCGCGTCCCGCCGGAAGATCGGTCGCCGTGAATGCCGGATCGCCCGCCTCACGAAGGGTTGGATCGACGATGATGGCCACGTGTCCGAAGGGCGCGGTCGCCGTGGCTCCGCGAAGCAGCAGGTCCCCGGCCCGGATGCCCTGCGCCGGCGCGCCCGGAAGCGACACGACGTCGAGCCGGTGCGCCAGATACCGGCGCAGCTCCGGCGTGCCGCGTCCGGCCAGCGCATCGAAGGTCGATGCGAGATCGAGGTACGACCGCCCGTCGCGTGCGTCGGCGCCAGGGGGAAACACCGGTACGTCGTAGCCCAGCTCCCACGCGGTGTTGAACACGAAGTTCGCCGCGTGGTATCGATACCGGCCGCCGCCCACGGCGTAGCGTCGTCCGGTTGGCGCGAAGAAGAGCGGCTGGCGCGGGTCGTACAGCCTGACGCCGCTGGCATCCGTGCGCCGGAGCATCTCGTCGGCTCGCTCCACGAGCAGCGCCGCCGGCGCGTCCGGCTGGGGCGGAGGCGGCAAGACCACCTCCCCACGGTTAGGCCGCGCGGGGAGGCCGAGCACCGCGCGCACGGCCGCGGCAGCATCCACGCGGCCCGCGCCGTAGCGCAGCCGATCGCTGTCCTCGCGCGGCGGGTCGCCGCGGGCGGTGGCGAGGAGGATCTCGCGCGTCTCGTCCGCGGTGAGCCGGTTGGGGAGGGCAGCCTGGAACATCAACGCCACGGTGCCGGTCACGTGCGGCGCCGCCATGCTCGTGCCGCTCTTGACCGTCAGCTCGTCCGCCGTGCGCAACCCCAGCGGCAGCCGCCGCGAGGAGCGCGCCGCCCGGATTCCCGCGCCGGGCGCGGACACGTCCGGTTTCGCGCTGCCGTCGCGCGACGGTCCCTCGCTGCTGAACGGGACGATGCGCCGCGCCGGGTCGCGCGCGTCGTACGCGCCCACGGCAATCGTTCGGCTGCCGTTGCACAGCGTACCGGTCGTGAAGCTCTGCGTGGCGCACTCGTCGGTGAAATGGGACTGATGCTCCGCGTCGTCGCGTTCGATCCAGGCATGAAAGCGCCCATCGACGATCTGCTCGCCATGAATTCGCGCCGTCCAGGTTCCGATCGGCGCATCGGGCCAGAGGAAGATGTCCACCTGGTTGTCGCCGTTGTTCGGATCGTGCCGGCGGTGATACACGGAGACCAGCACGCGGCCGCCGTCGCGCACGACGCGGTCGCTGCCGAGCGGCACGTGCGCGACCGGCGTGCCGGACGGATCGATGATCTCCACCGAGCAGACATCGCTGCCCGGGTACCAGATCTCCATCTCCGCCGTCTCGTCGTTATGCGTCGCCACGCCCCAGCCGAGCTCCAGCGACTCTCCGGTGGAGATACGGCCATCGCTGTGCATGTCCGCGCCGTAGTAGTTCCCCGTGCTCATCACGCAGGCGATCCCCGGCCGCTCCTCGAGCAGCGCATCGATGCCCTGGACGACGAGCGGCGATCGGTCGTGCGGTCCACCGGTGGCACCGAGGCTGAGGTTGATCGCGACCGGCCGGTCGCCGGCGAAATCGGAGATGAAGCGCACGGCCTCCAGGATGCGAACGGAGTCGCCAAGCGTCTCACCGGGCGTGGTGTCGCTCGCCTTGAGGTGCACGAAGAGGAGGTCCGCGTCGGGCGCGACCCCAGGGGCGGCGCCCGGCGCCCCGCCGTTCCCCGCGGCGATGTCCAGCACGTGGGTGCCGTGCGTACCGCTGCCGGAGTCTGCGGTCGCCGGGTCGTAACCCAGCGCGGCGTAGGGATCGGCTGCCGCGAGCGCGGCATCGATCGCCTCGCGCGTCAGCACCCGGCCGTAACCGAACCGCGGCGGGCTGTCCCGGTGCGGCCCGCCGCGTTGATCCCAGATGGCGAGCAGGCGCGTACCGCCGTCAGGCCGCCGGAAGTTCGCGTGAGCGAAGTCGCACCCCCAGTCGACGCTCCCGATGATGACGCCCCGCCCGCTCACGCCGTTCGGTGGCGCGTGCATCGGATCGCCGCCCGGCGCGGCGTCGATCTCCGGTACCGAGACCGCCAGCGTCGGCGCGTACGTCCGGCTGGCCTTCAGGCTGGCGACATTCGGGTCCTCGTGAACGTCGACGAGCATATCGAGGGGCACGCGCCCGGTGACCACGTGGCCGAAGCGCGCCACCTCGCGCAGGTGGGAGACGGGGCGCGACGGGTCCACCAGCCGGGCGACCACGGAGACCTCCTCCGCCCCGGCCTCCTCGGAGACGGGTGCGCCGAGCGGGTCGCCGGTCTTGCCGAGGAGGATCTGCTTGAGGGCGGGGTCGAACTGCAGCGCGTCCGGCATCGGCGTGCCGTGCGGCGGCGCCCACGTGCCGGCGCCGCCGCGCGTTTCTCATCCGGCCGACTGCTGCTTGCCCCTGAGCGGGGGCTTCTGCAACTGCGCGTCCTTGCCGAGGACCGCCGAATCGTTATGCGCAGACGTCTGGTCGGCCTTCGCCACCGTCGGGATCTCCGCGTGAGCATCCGGCGGCTGTTGGCCGCCGCCCGCCGGCGGCGTCGGCGGCGTTGGCGGCGCCGCGTTCACCGAGTCGAGGAAGCTCGCGAGGAATCTGAGCGCGTTCGGGTCGATGGGCCGGGCGCCGTAGTCGTCCACGGCCGCCTCAGCGGCGACGCCGATGCCGCCGAGGCTCTGCGAAACCTGCTCCTGCACCGTGGCGATCACGGCGCGCGAGAGCTCCTCGGTCGCGTCGCGCACGGCCCCAGCCAGCGGTGCCACGGCGGGTGTCGCGGCGACGGAATGCCCCGTGTAGCGGTCGATCACCGCCTGGACGATGTACGGCGCGATCGCCTGCAACAGCCCCGCCGTGGCATCAGTGGGGGCCGGCGCCGTGGCGCCATTCGTTCCGCCGCTCGCACCGGCGATGGGTCGCGACACGCTCAGCGTTCCCGTCCCGACCTTCGTCCCCAGGACGACGCTCTTGAGCTGGATGCGGTCCAGCACCGACGCGAGCTGCGGCGCCGCTGCTGTGAGCTCCGCGTTGGTGAGCGTCTGACCGGGGGGTTTGGACGCCAGCGTGGTCACCGTGGCCACGGCCTCGCGCGCGATCTGCTCGTCGCGGCGCGCCTGCTCGTTCTCATCGCTGCGCTGCTGCTCGGCGGCGGTGAGCGCCGCGAAGGCAGGCGCCATCGGTCCGCCCAGTGCCACCGGGAGCGACTGCTCGATCACCCGCTGGCGGGTGCGCCGGTCCCGCTCCATGGCCGCCAGCGCGATGACCGGAAGGAAGTTTCCGTTCATGATGTCTCCGTGTCTGAAAAGGTTCGCGCTGGATGCCTATCGGTTGCTCATGGTCATCATCATGAGCATCATCATCATGTTGTTGTTGTCGCCGCCCGATCCGCTCTGACCACTGAACATCAGCGGGAGGAACATCAGCGCGCTGTTATCGCTGCCGCCGGTGTCGGCCTGACTGGTGGTCGCGGTCGTGGTGCCGACGGTCACGGTGTGGGTATGCTCCTCGATCTGGCGCTGCAGCTGCTGCTGCATGAGCAGCGAGATCATCAGGTTGTTGGAGTCGCGCTGGCTCTGCTCGCGACGGATCTTGGAGAATGCGGCGCGTGCTTCGTCGCGTGTCTTCGCGAGGTCGCGCTGGGTATCGGCCACCACGACGCCGACGCGCTGCGACAGCGCCTCGATGTCCTTCTGGGTGGAATTCAGCCGCGCGGTGTTGCGGTTGATGGCGTCCTCGAGATGCTGCGTTGCCGTGCGGAACGTGTCTTCCGTCACCACCTTCTCGGGCAGCTTGAGCGTGGCGCTTCCCCGCGGCGTGTCGATCGTCGCGCTGTCCACTCCACCGCGGCCGGCCGGCGTCGGCGGCACTGCCGGTATCGGTGGGCGGGGAGGAGGGGGATTGATCAATTTGCCTACTCCGCCAACGAGATTTCCGATGCCGCTGATGCCGCTCCCGAGCGCCTGCGCGGCGCCTCCCAGGATGCCGTCGAGGAACTCGGACTCACGAGCCGGATCGTCGTCGTACAGGTACGACTCGTCGTCGACGAGCAGTGGTCTGGCTGATATGCCCATGGCATTTCTCCGGTGAAGGGTTTCGTCCGAATGCGCGCGACGCACCGTCAGGCCGTCGCCCGCACCACTCGCAGGTGAAGCCGGCGCAGCGCGGGCCCCACCCATGCCAGCAAGTCCTCCTCGAGAGGCACGCGCGCGCCGGGGTGGCCGTGTCCGCCGCAACGGGCGCAGCCGGGTGCGCGGCCCCAGCACGCGTGGCAGGCACCGAACACGTCGGCGACATACTTCAGCATCGCGTCAGCCGCCGCGAGGTCCTGGCGCAACCGCCTTGTCTCCTCGAGCGCGCGCTCGAGCCGCTGCTGCGCGGTCGGCTCCTGGGATACGGGTTCGGTCTCCGCAGGCCGACGCAGCATCGACGTGAGCACGCCCGCGAGCGCGGGATCGCGCACCTGCCGCGCGATGATGGGCGAGGGATCGCCAGCCTGCACCATCGCGACCTCTTCCGGCTGGAGCTTGAGGCGTTCCACCAGAAGCGCCCTCATCGCCTCGTTCACGAGCACCTCCCGTTCAGAGGACTCCGCGCATCGCGGCGCTCACCTGCGCCACGTCGCGCGGTAGACGGCCGGCACGAGCGATTCGCCCACCCATGCCTCTGGTTTCGCGCCGATCCCCTGCAGCTCCGTTGCGCCCTCACTTGGGCTCTCGGTGATCGTGGCAGGCACGGGCACGCCATCGGCAATCGATTCGGAGGCGAACGCCTCCTGCGGGCGCGGCTCGCCGCGAACGAGCGCCATGTACTGGGGCCAGTCCCACACCGCGTTCGGGCACTGGGTGTGAGTGGTCTGCGGGTCCGCCTCGGAATGCCCGAGGATGTGTTCGCGATCCGTGGGGATCCGGTAACGATCGCACAGCCAGTGGACCAGCACCGCCGAGCTCGCGTACTCGAGGGGCGTCGGTGCCAGCCCTCGCGTGTTCGCCACGTGCTCGATCCCGATACTGTCCGCGTTCGCATTGTGCGCGTGGTAGGCGACGTCGTTGTGCCGCACCATCTGGACGATCTGGCCGTCCTGGCCAACGATGTAGTGCGCGCTCACACGCGTACTGGGGTCGCGGAAGTGGGCGATCGTGCCGTTGATCTCCGCGCCGCCATCCGTTATGTGAATGACGATGCGCCTGATCGCGCGCGGAGGTGCCGCGGGCCGCTGGTGGTAGTTGCCTGCGGCCGCGGAGAGAAAGCGCGATGCCTGCGGATACTCGGGCGCGTCGTCGTCAGGCTCCTTCGCGCTCTCCTCGGGGATGCCGTGCTCGATGCCGGGATCGTCGATTGGAACGATCGGCACCGGCGACCCCTGAATGCCCGCCATGGCCTCCGCGGAGGGTGCCGCGGTATTCGCCGTCTCCGTGCGCTCGAAGGCCTCGTCAGGCACCAGGTCTCCGCTCTCCTCAGCCGTCGACTCCGCGCTTCTGGCGGGTGCCGTCGACTGGCTCACCAGTTGGAGGAGCAGGGGGAGGAGCGCCGCGAGCTGGGCGAGTACGTCCTTCGCCGGCGGGAGCGAGGCGGCTGTGGGAGCTGAACCGTCGGCTGGACGTGGGGCGACCGCCCCCACGGACGCGGCGGGAGAGGGCGAGGGAACGCTGACAGCTGGCTTCGAAAGCGTAGATGATGCGGCAGCGGAGGCTGTGGCTGCGGGCGCGGTGTGCACCGTTCCGTCTCCCGGCCCGGTCTGCTGCTGCGCCGTCTGCAGCGCGCCGAGCCCGCCGCCAATCAGCCCTCCAACGAGCGCACCGTACGGCCCGAGCGCCATGCCTGTCGTAGCGCCGGTGGCGGCACCGCCAGCGATTCCCTTCACCCAGTCCCACGCGTCTTCCTGCTCGCCGGCGGCGTTCTCCGGTGGGCCCATGAGCCACGCCGCGATCTCATCACTGGCTTCCATGCGACGTTCGGCATCCAGCGTCGACATCGAGCCTCCCGTCCGTCGTGGCGAATGAGGATACCGGATGCCAGTCTACGGATGGGGGCTCACCGTGGGCTCACGAAAGTCTCACGGAGTCATCACGTCCGATCGTTGCTCGCGCGGTGGATTCTCGCCGATGCGGTGAAGGAGAGCGTACGCCTCCTGGACCTGCTGGTGTGCGCTGTCGAGCATCGCCATCGCCCGCTCCAGCGCGACATCGGGGCTCACCAGCTCCGATTCACCATGGCGTGGCACGACACGCTCGAAGCCAGGGTTGCTCGTGGCGGCGATCCGGGCATGGAGCTCCCGAGTTTCGCGCGACGGCGCGACCCCGAGCTCGCTGGACAGAAGCTCGCGACAGACCTGGTACTGTCGGACGGCCAGCGAACGCTCGCCGGATAGCGCATAGCTGCGCATCGCCACGCGATGGCCATCCTCGCGCAACGGGTCCTCGCGGAGCAGACGCTGGGCGTAGCGGAGACTCTCTTCGGCAGCGCCCGCGGCAACGTGCCAGTGCATGAGCCGCGTCAGCACGTCCAGATAGAGGCGATGCAGCCGTTCCCGTTCGGCGAGCGCCCACTCGTCGTAGAAGCCCTCGAGCAGCTCGCCGTGGTACAGGGAGACCGCCGTTTCGAGCGGCAGAACGTCGGCGGGTGTCGCGACCTCCGCCGGCTTCACGAGCCGGCCGGCGAGCAGGTGCTCGAAGACCTCGACATCCAGCCAGTAGCCACCGTCGCGATTGAAGCCGACCTCGCTCGCCGTGGCGATCAGGTACCGGCCGCGCGTGCCCTGCAGCGGCTCCAGCGCGGCCCGCAGCCTCCAGAGGGCGGTACTGAGGCACGCCAGGGCGTGCTGCTCGTCTCGCTCTCCCCAGAACAGCGCGGCCAGCACCCCGCGGGCGTGTTGCCGGTGGCGGTGCAGCAGGAGATAGGCGAGCAGGGCCTGCGTGCCGTGCGCCAGCGGAGGCTCGGCCGGCGCGCCGTCCACCAGGATGCGCACTCCGCCGAACAGGGAGACGCGAATCCCCGCGTCCATCCGGGGACTCGGCTCCAGCGCACCTAACGGCCGTGCGTCGCCGCGCAGCGGCGCCGATACGTCCTGCCCGGCTGTCTGGCGGCTCGCAGCTTCCATGTCGCCACCGGAAACGGCGGTGGAGCGTCATGCACGTCATCATGCACCATGCGCCGCCACCAGCGACCGCATCGTACCGCGGACCGACGAGCGACCTAACGACTGGTCTGTCGGCGCGCGCTGCAGTACGCAGCCCGTGATGCGAGTAATCCCATTCTACGGGAGATCATCGACCGGTCAAGGCTCGAGCGCGGGGCGAATGCTGCGTGAAGATTAGAGCATTCTCAGAATGCGCAGATTCGATCGCGGGCGGCGCCGAGCCGTGCTTTGCGGTGCACGGGAGTTCGCGAATGAGGATCATCGTTCCGGCCGTGCCGGCGACCGGGACGGCGGGCACAGGCGTCTTTCCGCTCTTCGCAGGGCCAGGGCTCGCCATCCCCGGTCACAAGCGGTTCATCTCCGGCTACCGCGCGACCGGAAGAAAGAGCTGGATCCAGTGCGCCCCTCACCGTCCCCCGCCCGCCACCCGCCCCAGCTCCTTCATCCCTACTCCCAGCGCCACCGTCCCCGCCACACCGAGCACGACGCCGCAGCGCCAGTGGCGGCGGCGATACCATAGAAGGCGCTGTTGGCCCTGCCAGCTCGAGTCCGCTCCACGGATCGCCTTCCCTTGCTACCTATGTAGCATCGCAACATATTGCGGGCATGCCTGGTCGCCCCAACCTCCGTTCCCGCCCGCTCTCGCCCAGTGCCGTCGCCGTCCTCCGCGCCATCGCCGGAGGAACCCGCCACGGCTTCGACATCATGGAGGCCACCGGCCTGCCCAGCGGGACCGTCTATCCCGTGCTCGGCCGGCTGGAGCGCGGCGCGCTGGTGCGCTCGCGGTGGGAGGCGCCCGGCACGGCCCAGCGCGAGAAGCGGCCGCCGCGACGCTACTACGAGATCTCCGCCGCCGGCGAGCGCGCGCTCGCCGAGGCGGTGGAGTACTACCGCACTCTGGCCGGCGGCCGCCGCGGGGGCGCGCCGGGCGGGCTCGCGCCAAAGCCGCAGCGCTCATGAGCGACCTCCACGCCTTCTCGCGCGGAGCTTCGGGTGGCGAACCGCCCTGGTCCCGCGCGGCGGAGGTCACCTGGCGCCGCTGCCGCGCGATGGTCGGGTGCGCGGCACCAATCGTCCCACGCGATGCCCGGAGCGCCTGGGAGGCCGAGTGGCTGGGAGAGCTGCACCATCGCATAACGGCGCTGGACAGCGCCGGAATGCTGGACGCCCGCGCGCGCCGCGGCCTGCTCATTCGCACGCTGGGAACCCTCCCACACGCGCTCTGGGTGCGGCGGAGCGAATGGAGGCTCGACATGCTGCTCCAGGACCTCGCCTTTGCCGCCCGCACGAGCTGCCGGCGCCCGGCCTTCTCGCTGCTCGTCATCGGCATCCTCGGCGTGGGGGTGGGCGCCAACAGCGCGATGTTCAGCATCGTGAACGCCGTGCTCCTGCGCCCGCTGCCCTATCCGCAGCCGGAGCGGCTGGTCTACGCGTATGGGGCCTTCAGGGGAGGTAACCAGGCCTCCATCTCCGCTCTCGACTTTCTGGACTACCGGGCGCGGACGCGAAGCTTCTCCTCGTTCGCCGCGCGCACCTTCTTCGGCACGGTGGTGCTCTCGAGCGGAGAGCCGGAACGCATCACTGCCCCCGCGGTCAGCGCGAATTTCTTCAGCACGCTGGGCGTGCGCCCGCTCCTCGGCCGTGGCTTTCTACCGGATGAGGAGCTGGCCGGCTACGGCAAGCTCATCGTACTCTCGTATGGACTGTGGCAGCGCCGCTTTGGCGGAGACTCCGCGGTGGTGGGGACGACCACGCTGGTGGACGGCGAACCCTTCACGATCGTGGGGATCATGCCTCCCGTACTGGCGCGCACCTTTCCCGATCAGGCCTGGCGCGTATTTCCCTTTCACGTTCCCGAGACCTCGGTGCGCCGCTTCCACATGTTGCGCGGCATCGGGCGGCTGCGGCCCGGAGTGACGGTGGCGCAGGCGCAGGCGGAGATGGACGCGATCGCGCACCGGCTGGAGGCGGTCTATCCGGAGGACGCCTCGTGGCACCTGCGGCTGGTGCCGTATCGCGACGTCGTCGTCGGCAACACAGGGCCGATCCTCCTGGTGCTGCTCGGGGCTGTCGGCCTCGTGCTGCTCATCGCCTGCGGGAACGCGGCGAGTCTCATGCTGGCCCGCGCCACGGCCCGTCAGGGCGAGATGGCGGTGCGCACCGCGCTGGGCGCCTCACGCGCACGCATCGTCAGGCAGCTGCTCACCGAGAGCGTCCTGCTCGGGAGTGCCGCGGGGCTGGTCGGACTGCTGCTTGCCGTGACGCTCGTGCGCGGAGTGCACGCCGTCGCCGGCAATCTGCTCCCCCGCATGTCGGAGATCCACGTGGACGGCACGGCGGTGGCATTCACGATGGTCGTCGCGCTGCTCACTGGGCTCGTGTTTGGGCTCGCTCCCGCGATCCACGCGGCGCGGCAGGACGTGGCGATGGCGATGCGCGGCCTGGGCCGCTCCACCGGCGCGCGCCGCGCGATGCGCCTGCGCGACGCGCTGGTCGTCGGCCAGGTGGCGCTCTCCCTCGTGCTACTGGTCGGCGCCGGCCTGCTGCTGCGAAGCCTCTGGCTGCTGCAGCGGGTGGAGCCCGGCTTCGATCCGCGCGGGGTGCTCACGGCACAGATCTCCCTTCCCACGGATCGTTACACGGACCACCCGGGGGTGGAACGATTCTGGAGCGGCTTTCTCGAGCGCGTGCGCGCCATCCCCGGCGTGGAGCGCGCGGCCGCCACGACGATGCTGCCGCTGGCCGGCGGGGGCGATACCTACTATTACATGGACGGCCACCCTCCCGCCTCGGATGCCGACAAGCGAACGGCGCAGGTGAACGTGGCCACCGAGGACTATTTCGCAACGATGCGCATCCCGATCCGCGAGGGCCGTGCGCTCGGCCCGGAGGATCGCCTGCTGGGCAGCGACACGCTGGGCCATGGCACCATGGTCATCAGCGAGGGAATGGCGCGGCGACTCTTCCCTGCTGGCGATGCGGTCGGCTCGCGGCTGGTGGTGGATCTCGGCAGACCGTTCCGCGGCGAGATCGTGGGCGTTGCCGCGGACGTGCACGCGTTCGGGCAGGGGGTGGAGGCGCCGGACATCATATACTTCTCATCGCACCAGGTGAGCTCGTTCACCGATGGGCGCGTGATGAGCATCGCCGTGCGGGCGGGCGGGGACGGGGGGCGGCTCGCCGCGCCCATTCGCGACGTGCTGCGCTCGCTGGAGCCGGGAGTGCCGCTCGCGAACGTCGCATCCATGGACCAGCTGCTGCGTGGATCAGTCGCCACACCGGCCTTCCGCACGCGTCTTCTCGCCGGCTTCGCGCTCGCGGCGCTGCTGCTCGCGGTGGTCGGGCTGTACGGCGTGCTGGCGTTTTCGGTGACGCAACGCACGCGCGAGATCGGCCTGCGCATCGCGCTGGGTGCCCGCGCGCGCGAGATATTTGGACTGGTGCTGCGGCGGGGGATGCTGCTGGTGGGATCGGGGATGGTGCTGGGCCTCCTTGGCGCCGCCGCCGCCACACGTCTGATTCGCGGGATGCTCTTTCAGGTGAGCGTGCTCGACCCGCTGGTGATCGGGGGCGTCGCGGCACTGCTCGCCGTGAGCGGGCTCGCGGCCTGTCTCCTCCCGGCGCGCCGGGCCACGCGCGTGAGCCCCATGGCGGCGTTGCGGGAGGAGTGAGCGGGGGCGGGTTCACTGCACCCGGCTTCGCGTCCCTGGCAATGCCGCCGGAGCGATGCCGGCCAGAGGCGGCCGATGAGATGCTTCCGCGTGGGTCAGGCCGTCGCGAGCGCCGTGTCGCTCACCGGCTGCCGACCCGCCGAACGCCTCGCATACGAACCAGGAGGAACGCGCCGAACGTCCACAGGAGAAGAACGGTCAAACGAAAGACCAGCGTCGAGCGCAGCGTGAACATGCCCCCACCCTGCATCGCACCGGACGGCACGATGTCTTTCGTGTTGTTGAATGCGGAATGCATGAACATCGTCAGGAGCAGGCTCCCGCCGGTGCGCCAGTAGAGCCACGCCAGGGCAACGGAATAGGCCATGACCTGCAGGGCATACAGCAGAAACGACTGCTGATAAGTGTCTGCCCCCGCTGCGAAGAAGAGCGGCAGATGCCACAGCGCCCATATGACGCCGACGATGAGGCTCGCCGCGGCCAGGCCGGTGCGCTCCGTGAGCCGCGGCAGCAGATACCCGCGCCAGCCGACTTCTTCTCCAACCTGGCCGATCGTCCCGAGAATCGCGGCCGCCAGCAGCAGCGCCGGACGCGTGTCGCCGAAGTGCGGCCACGCACCGGTGAGCGCGCGGTGCAGGAGCGCGACCGCGAGCTTCGTGAAAGGCATGAGCAGCAGGGCGAAGGCGTAGAAGCGCAGGCCGACGCGCCAGCGGAGGATGCGGCCGAGCAGCGCGCCGACGGCCTGACGGCCCTCGTCCAGCGCGGTGAGCGCGGTGGCGACCAGGGCGGGCGCGAACACGCCCAGCAGGAACACGGGGCCGCCGAGGAGGAGCGCCGGTGGCCTCGCCGACGACGTGTGCGCGGCACTCGTCCAGAGCACCAGCGCCCACAGCGCCCACGTGGCGGCAAAGGTGAGGATCAGGAACCTTGCGATCGCGCGCATGACGTCCTCGAATGTCCTTCGCCTGTCGCTGGTCTATACGGACCCGGAGCGATCGAGGGCTTCAGGGCGGCCAGGCTCCGTGGCTGCATGCTACTTCAACGCGGTGGCGGAGTTGTGGGTGGCACGTCAACGAGTAGAAAGTCATTCTCCGGCAGCGGAAAGGGCGCCAATCTTAGTGTACTGGGGTTTGGAGGCGGCTTCTCGCACAATAAAGACGGAAACACCTACAGTGCGAATCTCGGCCCATACGTGAATCCGGAGGCCGCGCTTACGCCAGTCGCAATGCACGTGGAAGCGTCCTACACCGTCACCTTTAGTCTGAGACACTTGGCGGCGGTCGTACAGCGAGGTATCGCCCGCGTATCCGCCCAGATCGACGAATTCGAGTCGCAGGCGTACCAGGCAATGATGTCGGCGAGCGTGACATCGAGCGGCGAAGAAATTCGTCGAACATCGGCGCGGTGAACGCGATGTCGCGCGCTCCGGCGACCTAGCTCGCCCGGAGCACCTCGGCCGGATCGGCCCCCGCCGCACGCCGCAGCGGCGCCAGACATGCCACGAGCGCCGTCGCGAGCAGCACGGCTTCGGCTGCTACCAGCGCCGCCGCCGGCGCCCACCCCATGCCCTCGAGCATCCCGGTCATCCAGCTCGTGATCCGGAGGGCGACGAAGGCGCCGAGCCCGATGCCCGCCAACGCGGTGACGGCCACGTCGTGCAGCACGAGGCGCACGATCGCCGGGCGGGGCGCGCCCAGCGAGATGCGGAGCGCCAGCTCGCGCAGTCGGCGGCTCACGGTGTAGGCCAGCACGCCATACAGTCCAATCGCGCAGAGCGCGAGCCCGAAGATACCAAAGGCGCCCAACAGCGACGCCAGGAAGGCGCTCGTGTCGTGGACGCTCTCGTACGGCGCCAGCCACGGCCGTACGGGGGTCGTACCGAGCGACGGCGCGTAAAGCGCGATGGCGCGTCGCAAAGCGACCGTGAGCGCCTCCCGTCCCCGCAGTCGTTCCGCTCCGTCTCCCTGCACGACGACAGTGCGGAAGAGCACCTGGTCATCAGGATTCACGACATAGATCCCTGGGTCCTTTGGCCCCACATACGCGACGTCGAAGGTGGGGAAGAGATCCACCGACGGCGTCACGCCGATCACGCGCAGCCAGGGACTCCTTGAGCTGAGCGATCCAAGCTTGATCATGCGCCCCACGGGGGACGGCAGGTCCGGCCAGAGTCGCTTCGCCGCCTCCTCGTCGACGATCGCGACTGGCTGGGTGCCCGTCGCATCACCGGGCTCGAAGTCACGCCCCTGCCGCACGGGGATGCCGAAGGTGCGGAAGTAGTCGGGGCTCACGACCGTATAGGAGCGGAGGTTGATCCAGCGCTCGCCGCTTCTCCCCTCTTCCGCGTACACGATCGGTCCGTCCGGGCCTGCGCTGTGCATCGTCGCCGCGAATCGGGCGTGTGGAAGCTGCCCGGCTCGTGACAGCAGATCCTCGTAGAACCGACGCGGGTCGCCATTCGTCTGACTCCGTCCCGGCTTCAGCGTCGCCGTCACCAGCCGCTGCGCGGCGTAGTGGAAGTCGAGGTGCGCCAGCCGCACCACATAGAACGCGTAGAGCGCCGCACTCATGAGCAGTGCCGTCGACAGCGCCACCTCGCCGATGATGAGCAGATTGTACCGGCCGCGCAGTCGTCCCGTTGTCGAACCGCTTCCTTCCTTCATCGGCTCCGCCGGATCCACCGCGGCGGCGCGCAACGCGGGCGCGATCCCGGCGGCGAGCAGCATCGCGATCGTGAGGCCCAGCACGAACACGAACACCCGCCAGCGCAGCACCGGCTCCACGTCCCCCAGCGCGGGCACGTACGGCGTGGCGAAGTGGGGCACCAGCGCGAGCGCCCACCAGGTGAGGAGGAGCCCGAGCACCGCGCCGCCCAGGATGACGAGACCGCACTCGAGCAGCACCTCGCCGACCACGGCGCGCCGGCTGGCACCCAGCGCCACACGGATTGCCGTCTCCCGCCGCCGCGCCACGCCGCGGGCGAGCATCATCGTGCCCAGATTGGCGCAGGCGATCAGGAGCACCATGTCCACCGCGAGCGTGATCAGTGGCGAGAATGGAAGCATGCGCGCACTGAGGCCGACCCACCGGGTGAGCGGCGACACCTCGGGATACAGCGGACGCTGCGGTGAGAGCTCGGCGGTGAGCCGGGCGGCGACCACCGCCAACTGCCCCCGCAACGCATCGGCGCTCACACCCCGCTTCAGCCGCAGCACCGGTATTGGGCCCAGCTTCCGGAGTGTGGCATCGCTCGCGGCCGCGGCCGATGATACCCAGATGTCGGCATCGACCGGATAGTGCACGCCGCGCGGCATGACGCCGATCACCGTGTACGAGCCCCGGCCAATGTCGAGCTTCAGTGCGGGAGCGAGCGGGCGCTGTTGGAAGAGCCGCGTCCACAGCCGATAGCTGATCACCACTCCCTGCGCGTCCGCCGCTGCGTCCTGCAAGCCGCGGCCGAGCGCCGGCCGTATTCCCAGCAGGTCGAAAAGCCCGGGGGAAACGGCATAGACGTAGAAGTCCTCGGCCGCGTTCTCGGTCTGCACGGTCGTGCCGCCGTAGGTGTAGGAGGCGATGCCGTCGTACGACCGCACGCCGTCGCGCACGGCGCGGAGCTCCTCGTCGTAGAGCGACCCCACTCGGCGGTCGCCGCCGAGGAACCCGGCGGCTACGATGCGTTCCGGCTCCGGGTACGGAACGGCCGGATGGAGCACGGCATCGGCGAGCGCGAACGCGGTGGTGTTGAGCGCCAGCGCCACGCCGAGCGAGAGCACGGCGACGATCGTGAAGATGGGGCTCCGGCGCAGCGACCGCGCCACGTATCGGATCACGGGAAATTCGGGGTCAGCGGGTTGGGACGGGCGGTCAGCGCGGAAATCGTTGGATCTTCATGCCGACGCCGGAGCACGCGTGGCCGTCACGCGCCTGGCCGGCCGCGACGAATCGCTACCTATGATTATGCGCTGCTAACGCTCAAGTTCAGCTGCAAGCGGCCCATGCGGCGAGCCCTGCCTCGGGTACAAGCAGATCGAGGAGCAGCAGGGCGAGCGCTGCTCTGAGATGCCGCTACGGCCCCTTTCACAGCATCACGAGTAACGCCCGAGGAGCAAATGGAGTCGTTCTACCCTTCCGCGGATGCGTACGCCAACGAGCCGGTCCTGCATCCGCCGCTCGTGGTCGTCGACGTGGGCGCCGAGCAGCGCGCAATCTCCGAGGAGTACCGCAACATGGTCCTCAGCCGGGTGAACTCGAGCTGCATGCGCCTGGCCGCCTTCCACGGGGAGTACCGCTGGCATCACCACCCGTCGTCGGACGAACTGTTCCTCGTCGTCGAGGGACTCCTCGCGATTGACCTCGCCGACGGCCGCACGCTCACGCTCGCGCCGTGGCAATGCGCGGTCGTCCCGGCCGGGACGGTCCACCGAACCCGCCCGAAGGATCGGACGGTGAACCTGACGTTCGAGGCCCTGGGCGCGGAGACGGTGTTTGTCGAGTGATCCCCGGGGCGGTTCCTTCACCCTGCACGTCGCGGAGACGCCGCAGCTCGTTTCCATCGCGCGCACGCTGGTGGCAGAGTATGCGGCCCTTCCGCACACCGTTGGAAGGTGGCCGACGGCAGCGGCAGACATCGCGGCCCTGCCGGGTCCGTACGTACCACCCAACGGCGTGCTCCTCGTCGCCCTGGAGGCGGGCCAAGTTGGCGAACCGACGCCGGAGATAGCCCTCGGGTGTGGCGCGCTCGGGGCCCTGTCCACGCCCAGGGTGGCCGAGCTCAAGCGCATCTACGTGCGACCGCACGCGCGCGGGCGTGGACTGGGCAAGGCGATTACCCTCGCACTCATCGAGTGGGCCGATGCACTCGGGTTCGACCGAGTGCGCCTCGATACGGCTCCGGAACTGATGGTCGCGCGTGCGCTCTATACGCAACTCGGATTCATACCAATCCCGCCATACCGTGAGGGACTGCTCGCGGATGCGGTCTGTATGGAACGGGCGGTGCGCGTGTAGTACCATGCACCATTTCCCCTCGCGAAACAAAATCGAGGTTCCGGCCGATAGTAGGCTGTCTACCTGCTCGGAGGTAGACCTCCTACTACCACGCATGCCCAGACCAGACCAACGCCTCGAGCTGCTCCAGGGCACGCTCGACATGCTCATCCTCAAGACGCTGCTCTTCGGCCCGGCGCACGGGCACGGGATTGCGACGTCCATCCGGCAGGCCACTGGCGACGCGCTCGTGGTGGAGCACGGATCGCTGTATCCCGCCCTGCACCGGCTGCAGCGCGACGGCTTCATCGGCGCGCGATGGGAAAGGGCGCCGGACAGGAACAGAGAACTGAAATACTACCGCCTCACCGCGGCCGGACGCCGGCAGCTCGCGCACCAGGAGTCCAGGTGGAACGAGCTGGTACGCGCGATCGGGCGCATCATGACCCCTGTCCCGGAGACCTGACCCATGCTGCGCCGACTCATCGCGCGTCTCACGCAACGCGGCTCACCGTCGGACGCCGAGATCGAACGCGAATTGCGCGACCACCTGGAGCTCGACGCTGAATCCCTCGCCGCGAGCGGACGCGCGGCGCCGAGCAATGCGCGGTCCGCCGCCCGGCGGCGGTTCGGCAATGTGAGCGGTGCGCGCGAGTCGGTGCGCGACGTGTGGCGCTGGGCGTGGCTCGAGCAGCTCGAGCAGGACGTGCGGCATGGGGTGCGCGCGATGCTGCGCAGCCCGGTGTACAGCCTCGCCGTGGTCGCGACGCTCGCCATGGGCGTCGGCGCCAGCACGACGACCTACACGATCGGCCGCGCCATCCACACGCCCTTCCCGCAGCTGCCGCAGGACAGGCTGCTCTGGATCACGTACGGGAACGCCGGGTGCGGCGTCGATTGCACGCAGCTCTCCCCGGCGGGGTTCGCGGCGCTGCAACAGCGGGCGCGGTCCATCACCGCGATCGGCACCTACAACGTGGGCACGGCGTTGCGCGACCCAAGCGGCAGCGAGCCGGTCAGGGGGTTTGCCGTGTCCCCCGAGACCTGGACGGTGATCGGCGCACGGTTCGCCGCGGGACACGGCTTCCCGAAGGACGCCGGTTTCGAGGGCGGCCCACACTTTGTCGTTCTCTCATACGATTTCTGGCAGCGCCGGTTCGACGCGAGCCCGGGCGCCATCGACTCGGTCATCACCCTCGGCGAGCAGCCGTACACCGTGGTCGGCGTGCTGGCGCGGGACCTGGTGTTCCCCACCGCGGCAGACGTCTACATGCCGCACCGGACGACGGCCGCCGAGGCGGCCGACCACGCATCGCGCTACCTGAACGTTTTCGCACGGCTCGCCCACGGCGCGACGATCCAGCAGGCGGCTGCCGAGGTGAGGACGATCAACGCACAGCTCGTGCGGGAGTCGCCGAAGACGGACAGTGGGTGGGTCATGCGCGCGCGGCCGATCGCCGCGTATCACACCGACGACCTGGCGACGCTCGAGAGCATCTCCGACATCGCGGCGCTGCTCGTCTTTCTCGCTGCGTGCATGAGCGCGGCGAACCTCGCGCTCGCGCGGCTGTCGGCGCGCCGGCAGGAGCTCGCGCTCCGGGCTGCGCTCGGCGTTCGCCGCTGGCGCCTCGCGCGGCATCTGCTCACCGAGGCATTGCTCCTCTCGCTCGCCGCCGGCGCGCTCGGCGCCGTGCTGGCGCGCTGGGGAGTGCGCTCGATGCGCGACGCGATCCCGGCCAACTTCGCCGCGTTCGTTCCGGGGTGGGCGCGGATGGGCATCGATCCCCACGTGCTCGCCTTCGCGCTCGGCGCCGCCGTGCTGGCGATGCTCGCGTTCGCGCTGCTTCCGGTCGCTCGCGCGACGCGCGTCGATCTCGCCGCAGTACTGGCGGAGGGCGGCCGGTCGAGCGCGGGCGGGGGCGGGGGCGTGCACGGCACGCGCATGCGCGCCACGCTGATCGTGCTCGAGGTGAGCATCGCGCTCGTGCTGCTCACGGCCGCGACGTTGTTCGCGCGCAGCGTGCGCAACATGACGAGGGGCGACGCCGGCGTGCGACTGGATCACGCGCTCGTGATGGATCTCACGCTGCCGCCGCGCGGGAGCGATTCGTCGCGGGTCGATTTCTTCCGGCGTCTGGATGCGAATCTGCGCGACGTGCCGGGCATTCGTGCCGCGGGAGTCGGGACGACGACGCCGCTCAGCAACAACTTCAGCGGCACCGCGTTCGACATCCCCGGCCGCGCCCCGCAGCCGGACGGGCGGCCACTGTCAGGGATCGGCCAGCACGTCACGCCGGGCTACCTGGAGGCCACCGGCGTCGCGATCGAACAGGGCCGCGGCATCGACGAGCGGGACGTGTCGGGCACGCAGCGGGTGATCGTCATCAATCGCTACATGGCCGACGCGCTCTGGCCCCACACGAGCGCGATCGGCCGTGTCGTGAAGATCGGCGATTCCACGTGGACCATCGTGGGCGTCGCGTCGAACGTGCACCATGGCGGTCTCGACGAGGAGATGCGATACACGCTTTACCGCTCGGTCTATCAGGCGCCGCGCGATTTCGGCGTGCTGGCGGCGTGGACGTCGGCGGATCCCGACTCGATGCGCGGCGTCGTGCGCGGGGTCGTGGCGCGCACGGATCCGTCAGTGGCGGTGGGCAACATGATGACGATGGAGGCGATGCAGGCGCGCCACGTGTCGCCGTACACGATGATGGCCGGGATGATGTCGGTGCTCGCGATCGTGACGATCGCGATCGCCGCGGTTGGCCTGTACGGATTGATTGCCTACGGCGTGGCGCAACGCACGCGCGAGATCGGCATCCGCGTGGCACTCGGCGCCGGCCGGCGCGACATTCTCGCGAACGTCGGTGCGGGCGCCTTGCGCCTCACGGCGATCGGGATCGCGATCGGCGTGATCGGTGCGGCCATGTTCGCGCGACTGTTGACGTCGATGCTGTACCGGGTGAGCGCGAGCGATCCGCGGACGTACGTGGCGGTTTCGCTGGGATTGCTGGTGGTTGCGCTGGCCGCCGCATGGGTGCCGTCCTGGCGAGCGGCGAGGGTGGATCCAACGGTGGCATTGCGGGAGTAGGCGCGGTATAGGTTAAATAGCGCATCTTTCAGGCATGCGCATCGACGAAGCGGCCGCCCTCATTGCTCCGGCAATCCGCGACACGGACCGCACGTGGGCCGATCTCGGCGCGGGCTCCGGCACTTTCACGCGAGCGCTCGCGTCGCTGCTCCCGGCGGGTGGGCGCGTCATCGCCGTCGAGCGTGATGCAACGGCCATAGCGGCGCTCCGCCCCACCGGCGCGCAGGGCTATCACGGCGTTACGATCGAGGCGATCGAGGCCGACTTCACCACAGAGCTCGACTTCCCGCCCGTCGACGGCGCCCTGCTCGCCAATTCGCTGCACTACGTCCCCTACGACGAACAGCGGCGGGTGCTCCGGCTCGTCGCGCGCCACGTGAGACCAAGAGGCCGGCTCGCGATCGTGGAGTACGAGCGGCGTGCCGCGAATCCCTGGGTGCCGTATCCGCTCTCGTTCAGGAGGCTGAACGAGCTGGCGGACGCGGCGGGGTTGGAGGCGTTCGAGCAACTGGGAGCTCGCGCGTCACGCTACGGAGGCGCGCTGTACGCGGCCGCGGGAACGATCAGCGTCCGACCCAGCTTGCCATCGAATCGACGCGGAGGATAGCGTATGTCACCGTGAAGCTCGTGAGCTTCGGAAACGCCCTGCTGCGAGGCGGCCAGGCACTAAGGAACGCGCCCGCCCGAGATGGGCGGGCGCGTGGCACTCACCGGTCTTCGTTACGGTTGCTGGAAGTCGTAGGTGATGGTGCTGTTGTTCTGGCCGTTCGTCCCGTTCACGTCCTTGCCGATCGTGAGCGCATCGACCCAGCCATCGAAGCTGTCGCTTGCGCTGGCGAAGCCATGCATCACCTGAACGCCACCGTGGTTGCCGTCGAGGTTCACGATGGCCGCGTCCTGGTGCGCGGCGATGTACTGGGAGAGTGGACGGATGACGTCACCTGGAGGAAAGGTGGGGTCCTCGACGGACCACCAACACGCGCGGTCGTCGCCATTCGTCGCGTCCTTTCTCAGGGCGTCCCAGAACTGCCACTTGTCGTACACGGGATCCGGTTGCGCGCTCCCGAGCCCGCAGAGACCACCCTGCACGGCGTTCTGATACGCCGGCTCGAAGACGATCTCGTCGTCGATGGTGTTATCGCCGTTCCAGTCGATCTCCAGCGCGAGGAACGGCCACTGCTGGCCGTTGTTCTTCTGGTCGCAGGCGTGGTAGTCGAGGCGGCTGAGATCACGCAGATAGGTGCGATGATACCGCGTCGATCGCAACCGCGCATAGGTGTAGGGACCGGCGCCAGGGACCACGACCAGATGGAGCGCGCCGGTCGGAAGCGGCGTCTCCGCCGCATCGCACTGGTCCTCCTCGAACGTCACCGTACCGGACGAGACCTGAACCTTCCAGGAATCCTGATCGTCGTGCGTCACCACGTGAATGGTATTGCCGTACGGCAGATCCTCCTGTGTGGTCAGGGAGCCATCCGGAATCAGCGGCTCGGACGCCAGGAGCTGTTGGGTCAGGTAGGTTACGGTCGAGCCGATCAGATCGCCCCGGGCCGCAGGCGGTGGCGGAGACGGGGCGGTCGGTGCGGCCTGATCGCAGGCGCCCAGCGGCGGCAGCAGCACGAGCAGCGCTGCGGCGCAACGCGTCAGGCTCGGGCCCATTCGAGAGTTCTCGTCACGGTTCCACATCGGCACGGCTCCTCGCGCGAGCCATCGTTGAGTGTTTGTCGATCACATCATGGACTGTGCGAGGGACGCCGCGGTGCAAATACGCGACCAGGCGGGCCGCGCGAACCGCGGTCGGCCGCAATCAGCCGGCGGCCGAGCTCGTGGCCCGCCGCCGCATCACCGGTGGTACACTCCGGCTCGCCTAACGGGCCAACGCGCACCCGACCGACTGCTGCCGCTGAGCGTGGCACGCCTGTACCCCTGGGGCGCGCGACTGCCGTCCGCATTGCCCCAGCGCCGCCGCCGGTTCAGATTCGAGCTACAATGACGATCCAACGGATGGACCCGGGTGACACCGGCTCTGCTAGGTCCGCGGCCCCGAGGGAATCATGATCGAGCTGGCGGAGCGGATCGGCTAACCGGGATGCATCGCGACGCGGCGGCGTGACCACACTTCGACGCGGTTGCAAGCGCGCCACCCTCACCAGCTGACTCAGCACGTCGATGCTCACACTTGAACCGGTGACGCTCGAAGGCCACGGGATACGACTGGAGCCTCTCGGCACCGAGCACGTCGCGGCACTGCGTGACGCCGCGGCGGACGGGCAGCTCTGGGAGCTCTGGTATGCCTCGGTGCCGGAGCCGGCCGAGATGGGCGCGTACGTCGGTGATGCGCTGGCGGCACAGCGCGACGGTGGTGCGCTCGCCTGGGCGGTGCGCGAGCTGGCAACCGACACGATAGTGGGCACGACACGCTACCATGACGTGGAACCGCACATCGACCGCGTGCACATCGGCTACACCTGGTACGGCAAACGCTGGCAGCGCACCCACGTGAACACCGCGTGCAAATTGCTGCTGCTCACGCATGCGTTCGAGGCTGTCGGAGCATGCGTGGTGGTGCTCCGGACGGACCGCTTCAACTTCGCGTCGCAGCGGGCGATCGCCGCACTCGGCGCGCAGCAGGAAGGCGTGCTGCGGCATCACCAGGCCAGGCGGGACGGCACGGTGCGCGACAGCGTGATCTTCAGCATTCTCGCGACCGAGTGGCCGGACGTGAAGCGACACCTGACCACACGTCTCGCGCGAGGGGTGGTGGGGCACAGCGCCGCAGCGGCGCGTAGCGGCGACGCTCACGACGAGCGAAGATGACCGGCATGCTGCTGCCCCTGCTCCAGCTGACACGCCTGATGACGATGACCTGCTCGTTGATCGGCTTCAACACGGTGTTCATCTGTTACAGCTCTTGAGAGTCCGCGGCCTGCGGCGCTCCCGCGGCGCGCGCGGTGAACAGCCCGTAGCGCATCGCGCCGGTGGCGTACGCCGTCAGGATGCGCAACATCGCGCCGACGAAGACGCGTTCCCCATTGCCGCGCCCGAACGCGTAGCGCAGATACCGCGGATCGGTCGCCGCTCGCCGCGCCAGACGCCGCAGGCACACGGTCCAGGTCCGGCGCACGCTCGCGGTGAGATCCTCGAAGCGAATGGCCTCGAAGCCGGCGCGGCGCAGCAGCGCGGCGGAGCGATCGACCGTCGTGAGCGTGACGAGTCGTCCCTCTCGAGCGATCGGGTCCAGCAGCACCCGGCGGTGCCAGCTCGCGACGGCATCGGCGGCGAGCCAGACACAGACGCCGATGCGCCCGCCGGGCCGGAGCACCCGGCGCATCTCCGCGAGCGCCAGCGGCAGGTCGGCCATATGTTCCGTGCTCTCGATCGCGATCACGGCATCGGCCGATGCGGCCGGCAGTCCGTTGGCGAGCCAGTCGCCGAGGTCCACGCGGGCATCGCGGGATTCGCCTCGACGGCTGGCGTACGCGTGTTGCGCCGCGCTCACCGTCAGACCGATGACCCGGGCGCCGTACCGCGCGGCGAGATGCCGCACCGTCCCGCCATAGCCCGCGCCCACGTCCACGACCTCGTCACCGGGGCGCAGCGCGAGCGCGTCCGCCACATGATCGATGAGCTGCTCCACCGCACGCTCAGCGGATTCGTAGCCCGTCTGCCAGAGGCCGTGGTGCACATGCTCGCCCCACAGGTCGCGATAGAACGGGTCGAGCTCGTCATAGTGCCGCGCGACGGCCGCGGCAATCCCGCTCATCGCGGGGTCATGAGGCGGCACGGGCCGAGATCGCGGCGATGTTCGCGCGGACGACGAAGGTGAGGATGTCCCGCGCCATCTCGCGCGAGAAGACGCGGCGAATTGGCGTCAGACGACGCGCGATCGGCTCGTCGCCAGGCAGTCGGTGCGTCCGGTCCATGATGCGGGCGGGTGCTTCGGGTGGGATCTCGTCGCGGTGTCAGCCATCGCGGTTTCCTCATCTGCTCCCGGCCCGGCGCTCCGAGCCGCTCGTCGGGCGGCGTGCCAGAGGCGTGCCAGGCTGCGCATTGGGAGTGCATCAGCTATACGCATGGTCACAAACTGGTGTAAATGCCGATCACCAGCTTGGCCTGCACCGTGCAGGCCCTCCGTGCCCGCGGATGTGGGCCACGCGGTGTGATCACGACACCCGACACATGGGGAACGGGGTGGACAATGGGAAAGCAGTCAGTACTCGCGGATCTGATCGACGGCGCCATCGCGGGCGCGCTCGCGACCTGGGTGATGGGCAAGACCACCGCGGTCCTATACGACAAGGAGAATCAGAGCGCACGCCAGCGTGAGGACGAGGCGCGCCACGGCAAGACAGCCTACGGGGTCGCGGCCGAGAAGGCGGCGAGGCTCGTCGGAACGGACCTGTCCGAGGATGAGCGGAAGCAGTACGGGCAGGCGATTCACTGGGCGCTCGGCATCGGCGCCGGGGCGCTGTACGGCGCGTTGCGGCCACGCCTCAACGCCGCCTCGGCGGCAGGCGGACTACTCTTCGGCGCCGGCTTCTGGCTGCTCATGGACGAGACGGTGACGCCGGCACTCGGCCTGACGCCCGGGCCGCAGGCGTTCCCCTGGCAGACCCACGCGCGCGGGCTCGCTGGGCACCTCGTCTTCGGCTCGGTCGCCAACACCACGCTGGCCGCACTGCAGACGGCGGCCGATACCGCATGAAGCCGGTCGTTCTCGCGGCCGCGCACGCCTGAACGCGAAGCGATCGGCGTATACCGAGAGGGAGATGATGCGGAATCGCCCAGGAAATGGTGCAGCGCGAGGGCCGGGAACTCTTCCCGGCGCTCGTGACTTGCCGCAGCGCGATGAATGCCGCCATGGCGGCTGACGAGGCGAAGGCGAAGCGCGACCGCCAGTTCCGGGCGGAGGCGCTGCGTTGGCTGCCGGAAGTCACGCGCTTCGCGCTCTCCCTCGAGCGGGACGAGGCCGATGCGGACGATCTGGTCCAGGAGACCTTCCTCAAGGCCTACGAGGCGTGGGACACGTACACGCCGGGCACGGAGTGCCGGGGCTGGCTCTTCACCATCTGTCGCAACACATTCTACCGCCGCCGACGGCGGGAGGAGCGGCAGGTGACCTGCGAGGACCCGGAGCTCGAGGCGTTGGGTGCGGTCGCCGTGCACGACGCGGCGCGCCAGAGCGGGTACGGCGAGATCTTCACTCGCTTCGATCTGTCAGATGCCATCGACCGGGCGATCGACAGCTTGCCGGAGGCGTTCCGGGAGGTCGTGCTGCTCGTGGACGTGCACGATCAATCCTACGAGGCGGCGGCGGCGATGCTCGGCGTCCCGATCGGCACGGTACGCTCGCGCCTCTTCCGCGCCCGGCGTCTCCTGCAGGAGGCGCTGATCGATCATGCGCGAGACGCGGGGCTCGTGGCTCGGCAGTTCGGCGCCGCGACGTCGGCCGAGGAGTCATGATGAAGCGGTCCTTTTCGGCGTGGTTCGCGCGATTGTACTCGCGCTGGTTCCGGAAGTCCGGAGCGCCGTCGGCTGACGGGCACGCCGGTCCGCCGGCGGACGCACACGCTGCGCACGGCGCGCTGCCACCCGGCGCGATGTCGCACGCGCCGATGCTCGACTGCGAGTCCGTCATGCGCCGGCTGTGGGACTACCTCGACGGCGAGCTGACGCCCGAGCGCATGTCGCAGATCCGCGAGCACATCGCGATGTGCAAGCGGTGCTACCCACAGTACGAGTTCGAGCGCTCGTTCCTTGGCGCACTGGCGGCTCGCCGGCGCCAGCATTCCGACCCCGAGCGGCTGCGCACGCAGCTGATGGTGGCGCTCCAGGAGCAGGGCTTCAGCGAAGTGTAGGCAGCATAGGCGAAGAATGACGTCGACCCGTCCGGGCACTCTCGAAGCACGCGTCGTGGACGCGCGTGCCGGCGTCACCTCCCGGTGGACGATGCCGGTGCTGCGCGTCGGCATGGCTCTCTTCCTTCTCGCGTGGGGGCTCGACAAGCTGCTGGCGGTCCAGGGCTCGCAGCGGATCTTCGATCGGTTCTACAGGCTGTCGGCAGGTCCGTCGCTGGTGCAGGCGGCTGGTGTCGCGGAGATCGTCATCGCGCTGCTCCTCGCCGTCGGTGTGCTGCGCCGCCCCGTCGCGTGGACGGTGCTCGTGCTCAACACCGTGTCGATGCTGGCGAGCTGGCGGGAGATAATCGACCCGTGGGGAAAGCTCGGCATCGGCCCGGGCGGGACGCATCTCTTTCTGGCGTCGATTATCATCATGGCCGTCTCGGTCGCGCTCGTGCTGGACGCTGAGGCCACCAGACGGACGTGGAGGCGGACGACGGAGGAGATCGAATAGCCGACGCGTCGCGGCGGCGGTGATCTCGTCCGCAGTCTGCGGGAACTCCCATCCTGCCTCGTGTCTTGTCCGCTCGACCGGGTGATGCCGCCGATTCGAGCGGCGGGCGCGTTCTGCGAGGGACAAGGGGAGCGATGAAGCGCGCCGTGAACTGGTACGTGTGGCGCTGACGGAGCGGGGGAGTGAAAGCCAGCATGACGAAGACGATCGGCAATCTCGCGCTGACTGCTGACGAGCAGCGGCCAGACCCGCACGCGGCGCCACTCGTGCACATCGCGCGCGCGCATGCCGCACCGGCCGTCCCGCTCACCGCCCTCGACCAGCTCTGGTTCCAGGTGAGTGGCACCGTGTGCAACCTGCGCTGCCGCCACTGCTTCATCAGCTGCTCGCCGGAGAACCACTCCTTCTGGTTCATGACGCGCGAGCAGGTCCAGGCGGCGCTCCAGGAGTCCGTCACGCTCGGTGTGAAGGAGTACTACTTCACCGGCGGTGAGCCTTTCATGCACCGGGAGATCGTGGAGATCCTGCGCGATGCACTGGCCCATGGCCCGGCGACGGTGCTCACGAATGCCACGCTCATCCGCGCACGCACCGCAGGAGCGCTGGCCGATGCGGCGGCCGCGTCGCCGTACACGCTCGAGATCCGCGTCTCGCTCGACGGCGTGACGCCGGAGATGAACGACGCCATCCGCGGCGAGGGGAGCTTCGCGCGCGCGCTCGAGGGCGTGCGCCACCTCACGGCGACGGGCTTCCTCCCCATCATCACGGCGATGCAGTCCTGGCCGGACGAGGCGGGGCTGTCGATGCTCCGGGGATTCCGCGACGTGCTCGGGCGCGTCGGCTACCACCGTCCCCGGCTGAAGATCCTCCCGCCGCTGCGTATCGGGGCCGAGGCCGAGCGCACGCACGGCTACGCCCCCGAGGAGCGCGTCACGCACGAGATGCTGCACGGCTTCGATCTCGATCAGTTGCTCTGCTCGCGCGCCCGCCTCGTGACCGCGCAGGGCGTGTACACGTGCCCGATTCTCCTCGACCGGCCCTCGGCCCGGCTCGGGATGACCCTGGCCGAGGCGGTGCGGCGTCCGGCCTCGCTCGCGGAGCCGGCGTGCTACACCTGTTACGTGAGCGGCGCCATCTGCGCCAACGCGCCGTCGTCGCCGGAGGGGCTCGCGTGAGGCGCATCGCGGTCTTCGGCGGCGTCTACTCCAACCACCTTGCGCTCGCGGAGGCGATCCGCGACGCCGGAGAGCGGGGCGCCGAGGCGCTGTACTGCCTGGGCGACCTCGGGGCGTTCGGGCCCAATCCGGACAAGGTCTTCCCGCTGCTGCGCGATCACGGCGTGCGCGTGATGCGCGGCAACTACGACGACTCGATCGCGCGTGGGCTCGACGACTGCCAGTGCGGCTACACCGACCCGCGCGACAACTACTACGGGCGGCTGTCGTACCAGTACACGTTCGCGAACACGTCGCCGGTCAACCGGGCGTGGCTCGACACGCTTCCGCGGGAGTTCCGGTTCGATCTGGGTGGCCTGCGCGTGCTCTGCTGCCACGGCAGCCCGCGGCAGATGAACGAGTTCCTCTGGGAGAGCGCGACCCCCACGCACTTCCTGCAGAAGCTGCATCGCGACCACGCCTGCGACGTGACGCTCGCGACGCACACGGGAATTCACTGGCAGCGCCGGATCGGCGCCGCCGCCTGGCACGTGAACGTCGGCGCGCTCGGCCGCCCCGCTAACGACGGCCGCACCGAGGTGTGGTACACACTCCTCGAGGCGGGCGGGCCAAATGGCCGTCCGCTGTCGATCGAGTTCGTCCCGGTGCGCTACGCCCACGAGGCGCTCGCCGACGAGATGCGCGGCGAGCGGCTGCCCGAGGAGTTCATCGAGACCATCCGCACCGGGTGGTGGACCACCTGCCTGGAGATCCTGCCGGGCAAAGAACGCGCACGAGGCAAGTTCTGAAATGCGTATCACGCGAGCGTGACACAGGTGCGCGCGACGCGGATCGGCCTCGTAGTAGCGATCCTCGGTGTGCTGCTGCTCTCCTGCGCACGCGTCTCGCGCGCCCAGGGAGGGGCAGCGCCGCGGGACACAACGGTGCGCTCGTTCGGCGGGGGAGTGTACCTCTTTCACTACCGGCCGTTCGACCTCCCGGGCGCGGTGGCGAACACGGAGATCTACGCGGCGTACGCCACCGCCGACGTGCGGCACGGCCGCTGGCACCTCTTCGGTGAGGCGCGCGCCCGCGACTCGAAGCTCCGGCCGTGGTTCAACGGGACGACCTGGGTGCAGCAGGCGTTCGTCGGGTACGACGCCGCGCCCTCCATCGACGGCTCGCGCCTCACCATCCGCGCGGGGAAGCTCTATCAGACGCTCGGCCGCTTCTGGGACGGCTCGTTCTTCGGCAACGTCCAGTACTTCGACGGGCTGAAGCTCAACCCCCAGTTCGCGGTCGAAGCCTCGGGAACGTGGCGCGCGACGAGCGGCGTGGCCGTGGGCTACACGGCCCAGTACGTCGCCAACTCCGACCGGGTGAGCGGCGCTCTGGCGGGCCGCGATTTCGAGACGCTCTTGGGTTTTCGCGACCGGGACGGTGTCGGCGCACGCGGCACCCTTGCCGTCCCCGTAGGCCGGATGGGATTCACGGTGGGCCTGTCCGGGTTGAGCCGGGGCACTGCCGACAGCACCGGCCGCACGTGGCGTGTCCCTCACGTCGCGATCGACGGAGAATGGCGCGCGGGTCCCGCGGTCGTTTACGCCGAGTGGATGCGACGCCAGGCCGGCGACCTGCCGCCGTCGCTGCGCGCGAGCTTTGCCGGCTCCCGCGCGGAGTACTGGCTCGCCGGCGCGCAGTGGCATCAGGGCGTCCTGCACCTGCGCTACAACTTCAGCCGCGGCCGATACGACGACATCGGCCGCAGCGACTGGATTCACCAGCCGGGGATCACGATCGATCTCGCGCGCGACGTGCACGCGCTCCTCGAGCTGGACGAGTGGCGCACGCGCCTGAGCGGTCCCGCCGGAGGGCGCACCGCCACCACCGATCAGAGCCTCGACTTCGTTCTCCAACTCGTCGTGCCGTGATGAGTACCGCGATCAGTACCGCAGCGAGCCCCGCGACCTTTGTCGGCCTGCTTCCGTGGGTCCTCCTCGTGGGGTATGGCGTCGTTCTCCTCGTCCTCGCGCCGGCCGCCCGTGACGCGGCGGGGTTCTACGAGGGCCGCGACGCCCGTGGTCGCGAGCCGACGCTCGGCTTCCTCTTCGGCAGCCTGTTCATCGCCTGGATCTTCGCCAAGTCCGTCACCAACGCGGCCAACCTCGGCGCGACGTTCGGCATGCCCGGCGCCGTGGCGTATGCCGCCTACTGGCTCTCGATCCCGGTGGCTGGTCTGGTCATTCTCGGGCTCCGCTCCCGATTCGGCGCGCGCACGCTCCCCGCCTGGCTCGCGCAGCGCTACGGCCGCGGCGCGGCGGCGACGTTCATGCTCGCGATCTTCATCCGCCTCTACAACGAGGTGTGGAGCAACACGGCGGTGATCGGGTCGTACTTCGGGGCGAAGGGGAGCGTCTCGTACTACGCCGCGGCGCTGGCGTTCACGGCACTGACGCTCGCGTACACGCTCAAGGGCGGGCTCCGGACTTCAATCTGGACGGACGCCATCCAGGCGGCGGTGTTCGCAGTGTTCCTCGCGCTCGTGCTCTTCCTCGTGGTGCCACGCGCCGGTACGACGGCCGGTGGTGCGGCCGGAGTCGGCCGCCTGCTCGGGGCGGGCTCGTGGACCCTCGCCGGCGGGGTGGACCTGCTGCTCGTGGCGCTGCTCCAATCGCTCTCGTATCCGTTCCACGATCCGGTGCTCACCGACCGCGCGTTCCTGGCCGATGCGAAGACCACGCGCCGCGCCTTCTTCATGGCGGGTGGCTTCGGCGCGCTCTCGATCGCGCTGTTCGGGCTCGTCGGCGTGAGCGCGTTCGTCGCCGGCACCCCCGTGCACGATGACGCGCCGCGGGTGGTGGCGGCGGCGCTGGGGAGCGGTGCCCTCGTGCTCGTCAACGTCGTGATGCTCACGTCCGCCGGCTCGACGATCGACTCGGCGTTCAGCTCGACGTCGAAGGCGGTGAGCGCCGATCTTCCCGCCCTGTTCGGGCGCGACCGGCGGGTGAGCCTCGGCCGTGCCGCGATGGTGGGCGTCGCGATCTTCGGCAACATTCCCCTCTTCCTCGGCGCGGGCATCCTCAAGGCGACGACGATCAGCGGCACGATGGTCCTGGGCCTCGCGCCCATCTTCATCCTCGGCCTCTTCGTCGACGCGCCGCCGCTCTCGTTCCACCTCGCCTTCTGGACGGGCATCGTCGTGGGACTGCTCGAGCTCCTCGGGCTCGTGCCGCATGCGCTGACGATCGGCGACGGCACCTACGCCACGCTCCTCGGCGTGAATCTCTGGGGGCTCGTGGCGGCGACCACGCTCTGGATCGCGCCGGTCGCCGTGCGCGCGGCAACCAAGCGGTTCGCAGCAGTGCCTCCCGATGATGCGGGGGTTGCTGATCGTGGAGCCACGCTGACCGTCAGGTCTACGCCTCGCCGCGCGGCGGATAATTCCGCGCGATGATGATGTGCCGCCGGCCACGGTGTCGATGCTCAGCGCTGGGGCAGGATGCGTCGGAATGATCGAGCGGGTCGTCGATTGGATCGTGGAGGTGGTTGCGGACGTCCGCGTTCATGCCGCCGAGAGGAACACGACCCAGAATCGCTCGGCGGCGTCGCTCCAGAGCCGGGTGACCGCGAAGCCGGCGGAGGTCACGAGCTGCTCGAGACGGGCGCGATCGTACTTGTACGACGACTCCGTCCAGATGGTCTCGCCGCGCTCGAACACGATCGGCACGCCTGCCACGGTCGCCGTCTGGCGCGTGAGGCTCACGAGGTGCATCTCGACGCGGCTCGCGGGATCGTTGAAGTAGGCCCGGTGCTCGAAGCGCGAGAGATCGAAGTCCGCCCCCATCTCGCGATTCAGACGGTGGAGCATGTTCACGTTGAACGCCGCCGTCACGCCTGCCGCGTCGTTGTACGCGGCGTTCAGTACGCTGGCGTTCTTGCGGCGATCCACGCCGAGCACCAGGAGGCCGTCGTCCGCCACCGTGCGCCGGACGCGCCGCAGGAAGGCCGCGGCCTCGGTGGGGTGGAAGTTGCCGATCGTGGAGCCCGGGAAAAAGGCGAGGCGCCGCGCGCGCTGCGGGAGATCCGGGAGATGATGCGGCGCCGTGTAGTCCGCGCAGACTGGGTGCACAGGGACTTCGGGGTATTCGTAGGCGATCTCCCCGGCAACGCGCGCGAGCTGCTCGCGGGAGATGTCGATCGGCACGTATGCCGCCGGTCGCTCGAGCGCGCCGAGGAGGAGCCGGACCTTGACCCCCGCGCCGCTCCCATACTCCACGAGGGCGCACCGTGGGCCGGCAAGCGCCGCGATCTCGTGCACGCGCGCGCGGAGAATCTCCAGCTCCGCCCGCGTGAGATAGTACTCCGGCAGTGTGCAGATGCGCTCGAAGAGCGTGGCGCCGGCGGCGTCGTAGAACAGCTTCGACGGCAGCGCCTTCGCCGTCGCGCACAGTCCACGCAGCACCTCCTCGGCGAGGGCGCCGTCCGGGGGTGGCGCGGCCGCGCGGCGAATGCGCGCGTCATTCTCGCTCATTCCGGTGGAACGATGCAGGTCGTAGACGACATGGTCAGCCCGGGTCGGTGAGGAGGACTCGTCCATTCCGCGGCGCGCATGGCTGCGGGGAGCGAGGGGCAAGTCACAGCCCACTGCAGGAGTTCCGGCGAGCTCCGGCGAGCTTCAGCGCCCTCCAACGGGCAGCGGCGCACGTTCCCGCGTCGCTCAGCCCGACGGCCCACCGGCGTGGCGAAGGCCGAGGCAAGCTACGAGATCCGCGCCGTGCCAACGAATTACGATGCGCCCGCCAAGCGAGACTGCCCGTCAAGGCACCTTGCAAGAGCGCTTTGGGTCGACGAGCTGTCGGCCCAAAGCGCTGGAGACACGCGCCGCAAAGCGAGCGGGGTGTCTAGATACTCGGGATTTCCGTGAGATCGCCGCGCTTCACGGCGCGGACAAGCTCATTCCACTCGGCCGCCGCGAGGGTGACGATATTCGGCTTCTCGCCCACGCGAACCGTGCCGTTCTCGTAGATCTCCACAGCCGGGCATGCATCGCACGCCGGGCAGAGGGAGACGACTTGTCTGGGTGAGGTGTTCATGATGCGCTCCTGTGTTTGGAAATGGGTGCTTGACGCGACCGAGGACGCTCGCGTTTGCGAGCGGCGGCCGCCTGACGATTGGGACTTTCGCTTGCCTCGATCATGCCGCAGACACACGCCTTGCCAGCGCGCGGCTCGGGCGCAGCTGCGAGAAGCTCCGCGATGCTTTGCCGGAGGAGGCGCAACTCGGCGATGCGCGCGTCCACTTCGTCGAGGTGACGTGTGAGCGCCGCCTGGACGTGCTCGCATGGCGACCGGCCCTCGTCAGCGATGGCGATGATATCGCGCACCTCCGCGAGCGTGAGCCCGAGCGCCTGGGCGCGGCGAATGAACGCCAGCCGCTCCAGCGCCGCTTCGTCGTAGCGCCGATATCCGGCCTCGGTTCGGCCACTTGGCGCCAACAGGCCGACGCGCTCGTAGTATCTCAGCGTGTCAGGCGCCGCGCCCGACCGCCTCGCGAGCTCTCCGATCTTGAACGTCATGAGCCAAAGCTAACCTTTGAGTCAGCTCCAAGGTCAAGACCGGACGCCTGCGAGTCGTGGGCCGACCCACAACCTGACCTCGGCCACGGCCGCCTAAATCACTCAACCGCTGTGAGCGGCGTGGCTGATGCGACGGCACTCTTCGGCGCACCGCCGACATGCGTCAGCGCAGGCCTGGCATTCCGGCGAGTCGAAGCGACCACACTCCGTGCTGCACTGAGCACAGAGGTCGGCACAGGCGCCGCAGACCGGAACCGCGAAATCCGAGTCTCTGCTCAGGAGCTGCACGCACGTACTGCAGACGCTCGTGCAGTCGAGACAGAGCACGAGGCACCGTTCCATCGCCTGTTCGCCGACGTGACGAGCGAGACATGCGTTGGCGGCGGAGATGCATCTGTTGCATGCGTCGATGCATCCTTGATTCTCGCGTGGAACCATATTTCCTCCTGGGCTTTGCCGATGCAGTGTTGCGCTCCGAATGCTAGGAGGTTGGAGCCGCTCCAGATCAAGGCGAACGAATGCGGCTGAGCCAGGCTTCGACGTCAGCGACACCCGTGCGCCGCGTAGATCCGGGTCGAGGAGCAGCACCGGCAGCGGTTCGGCACGGGTCCCGAATTGGCGCCGCGGAGGATGGGCCC
>DATEPM010000017.1:0-7495 GCA_035273185.1 Gemmatimonadaceae bacterium | reverse complement strand
TGCGCCGCCCCCGCCAGCATCGACCGCGCGGCGAGCTGCCGCTCGGCAGCCAGCACGTCCGGGCGCCGCCTCACGAGCTCCGCGGGCGTGCCCACGTCGAGGGTGTCCGGGAGCCGTGGCAGCGCGCCGCTGTCGTTCGGCGCGAGGGGCAGCGCGTCGGGCGCCCGCCCCAGAAGGACGCCGAGCTGCAGCCGCCGCTGCGCGATGCGAGATTCCAGATCCGGAATGGTGGCCTCGGTGAGATACAGCGCCGCGCGCGCACGCTCGCGATCGAAGGCGGTTCCCCGCCCCGCCGCCAGGAGGTCCTCGGTGAGCTTCACGGTGCGCTGCTGGTTCTCGGCAGTGCGCCGCGAGACGGCGAGCTGCCGCTCCGTGCCGCGCAGCTCGAAGTAGCTGCGCGCCACCTCGGCGGCGATGCTCACGCGCACGTCGTCCAGCCCGTGCTCCGCTGCCTGGACGAACGCGCTCCGCGCCGCTACCCCGCGACTCACGCGGCCGAAGAGGTCCAGCTCCCAGGAGGCGTCGAAGCCCACGTCCCAGAGCTGCTGCGCCGGAAGCTGCGACGCCAGCCCGGGCACCTGCGCGCTCGAGAGCTGTTGCCGCATGGAGCTGCCGGACGCGGTGATCGTGGGCGCCAGGTCGTACGCCTGCAGCCGTCGCGCCGCGCGCGCACTCGTCAGGCGCGACTCGGCGATGCGGGCGTCGGTGTTCGCCCGCTCCGCCTCCTGGATGAGCACCGTGAGAACGCTGTCGCCCAGGAGATCCGAGAGACGGCTGCCGATGGAGGCAGCGCTGGCGCCGTGGGGGCCGGCCTGCGAGATGACGAGCAAGGGCCGGCCGGACTGGCTGTCGGACTGCACCGGCGGGCAACTGTCAGGCGCCGGCGCGGCGGTCTCGCTGCCCCCTGCCAGCGTGAAGGAGGCCGGCACGGCGACATCCGGCGGCCGGTAGCCAGGGGCGCTCACGCAGCCGGCCATCAGCATGCCGAGCGGTATGAGTGAACCATGAACAACGCGCTTACGCATGCGAGCCTCCCTCGCTGCCGACGGCGAGCTGCCGGCCGGCCCACGGGTGCAGTGGCTGGACATCGGGAACCTGCGGCGCGGCGCCGGCGGAGCGCCGGGCGGCGATGCCGCGAATGAGCACGTAGAACAGCGGCGTGAAGACCAGGCCGAAGAAAGTGACGCCGAGCATCCCGGAGAAGACCGCGATTCCCATGACGTGGCGCATCTCCGCGCCGGCCCCGCGCGCGAACACCAGCGGCAGCACGCCCATGATGAAGGCGAACGACGTCATCAGGATCGGCCGCAGCCGGATGCGCGCTGCCTCGAGCGCCGCCGTGAAGCGGTCGTGCCCCGCTTCCTCCAGGTCGCGCGCAAACTCCACGATCAGGATGGCGTTCTTGCACGCCAGACCCACGAGCACCAGCAGCCCGATCTGGGTGAAGACGTTGTTGTCGCCGCGCGTGAGCCACACCCCGGCGATCGCCGAGAGCAGGCACATAGGCACGATGAGGATGATCACCAGCGGCAGCGACCAGCTCTCGTACTGCGCGGCGAGCACCAGGAACACCAGCAGCACGCAGAGCGGGAAGACGAAGACGGCCGTGTTCCCCGCGAGCTTCTGCTGATAGGTGAGCTCCGTCCACTCGAATCCCATACCGTTGGGCAGGGTCTCGCGGGCGAGCCGCTCCATCACCTGCACCGCCTCGCCGGAGCTCACCCCCGGCGCCGGGCTGCCGCTGATGTCCGCCGCGGGATAGCCGTTGTAGTGCGTCACCTGGTCGGGACCGTGCGACTGCCGCACGGTGAGCACGGAGCCCAGCGGCACCATCTCGCCGTGGTCGTTCCGCACCTTCAGTTGCGCGATGTCCTCGGCGCGCGCGCGGAACGGCGCGTCCGCCTGGGCGATCACCTGGTAGGTGCGGCCGAACTTGTTGAAGTCGTTCACGTAGGCGGAGCCCAGGTAGATCTGCAGCGTCTGGAACAGATCGTCGAGGCGGATGCCGAGCTGCTTCACCTTCTCGCGGTCCACGTCCGCGAAGAGCTGCGGCACGTTCACCTGGAATCCGGAGAACTCCCCGGCAAGCGTCGGCGTCTGGTACGCGCGGCCGAGCAGCGTCTGGGTCGCGGCGTACAGCGCCGAGTCGCCGAGCCCAGCGCGGTCCTCCACCTCGATCTTGAAGCCGCCCACCGCGCCGAGGCCGTTGACCGCCGGCGGCGGGAAGACGGCGACGAACGCGTCCTGGATGGATGAGAACTTCTTGTTGAGCGCCTGGACGATGGCGCCCATGCTCTCGCCCTTCCCCGTGCGCTCCTCGAACGGCTCGAGGCCGATGAAGACCACGGCGGAGTTGGGCTTGTTGGCGAAGCCGTTCACCGAGAGCCCGGGGAACTCCACGGCATGCTCGACCCCGTCCTGATGCAGGGCGATGTCGGTCATCCGCCTGACGACGGCCTCCGTGCGGTCGAGCGACGCGGCATCCGGGAGCTGCGCGATCGCCACGAGATAGCGCTTGTCCTGCGTCGGCACGAAGCCGCCCGGCACGCTGCGGAAGCCGAGGATCCCGACCACGACGAGCCCCGCGTACACGGCCAGAGCGACGGCGCCGCGGCGGCTCACCCGCCGCACGACGTTGCCGTAGCGCGAGGACGCGCGGCCGAAGAGGCGATTGAAGGGACCGAACAGCCAGCCGAAGAGTCGGTTGATCACCCGCGTGGGCGCGTCGTCGGGGGCGCCGCGCGGACGCAGGAGCACGGCGGCCAGCGCCGGCGAGAGCGTCAGCGAGTTGAACGCCGAGATGAGCGTGGAGAAGGCGATCGTCAGCGCGAACTGCCGGAAGAACTGTCCCGTGAGACCACTGATGAAGGCGACGGGAACGAACACCGCGGCGAGGACGAGCGCGATGGCGATGATCGGCCCGCTCACCTCCTCCATGGCGCGGTGGCTCGCATCCAGGGGCGACAGGCCTTCCTCGATGTGCCGCTCCACGTTCTCGACGACGACGATGGCGTCGTCCACCACGATCCCGATCGCCAGCACCATCCCGAACAGCGAGAGGGTGTTGATGGAGAAGCCGGCGGCGAGCATCACCGCGAAGGTGCCGACGATGGAGATGGGCACCGCGACGAGCGGGATGATCGAGGCGCGCCAGGTCTGCAGGAAGAGCACGACGACGAGCACCACCATGAGCGTCGCCTCCAGCAGGGTGCGGATCACCTCGTGGATGGAATCCCGCACGAAGAGCGTCGGATCGTACACCGCCGACCACTGGACGCCCTGCGGGAAGCGGGTCGCGAGCTCGCTCATCTTTTCGCGCACGCCGCTGGAGAGGGCGAGCGCGTTGGAGCCGGGGGCCTGGAAGACGACGATGGCCACCGCCTGCTTGTTGTCGAGCAGCGCGCGGAGGCCGAAGTCGCCCGCGCCGAGCTCGATGCGGGCGACGTCGCGGAGCCGCGTCACCTGGCCCTCGGCGCCGGTGCGGACGATGATGTCGCCGAACTCCTTCGTGTCCGCGAGCCGGCCGTGCGCCGTCACGGTGAGTTGATAGGCAACGGGATCGGGCATCGGCGGCGCGCCGACCACCCCGGCGGCCACCTGCAGGTTCTGCTCGCGGATGGCGTTCACCACGTCGCTCGCGGACAGGCCGTGCGCGGCGACCTTGTCGGGGTCCAGCCACACACGCATCGCGTAGTCCCCCGCGCCGAAGACGATCACCTGGCCCGCGCCCGGGATGCGCGACAGCTCGTTCCGCACGTTGAGGAGCGCGTAGTTGCGAAGGTACACCGGATCGTAGCGGCCGTCGGGCGACACCAGGTGCACCACCATCGTGATGTCCGGCGAGCGCTTCTCGGTGACGACACCGAGGGCGCGCACCTCCGCCGGGAGACGCGCGAGCGCCTGGTTCACCCGGTTCTGCACCTGCACCTGCGCCAGGTCCACCGGCGTTCCGATCTCGAAGGTGACAGTGAGATTGAGCACGCCGTCCGCGGTGGCGGAGGACGACATGTACAGCATGTGCTCCACACCGTTCAGGGCATCCTCGAGCGGGGTGCCGACGGTCTGGGCGAGCACGGTGGGGTTGGCACCGGGATAGACGGCGCGCACGGTGATCGTCGGCGGCGTCACCTCGGGATACTCGCTCACCGGGAGCACGCGGATGGCGAGCAGGCCCGCGGCCAGGATCACGAGCGAGAGGACGACGGCGAAGATCGGGCGGTCGATGAAGAAACGCGAAAAGCGCACGGGAGTGCTCCGGGAGGTTGGGAGGAGCTCTACTTCGCTGGCGGTGTGAGTGCGGCCACGTCCTTGTCGTTCGCCGGCGCGGCGGTGGCGACGACCTTCATGCCGGGGCGGACGCGCATGAGGCCATTGACCACCACCCGCTCACCCGGGGCGAGCCCCGACTGCACGACGCGCAGTCCGTCCACCACCGGGCCGAGCGTTACGGGGCGGTACGTCACCGTGTCGTGGCTCAGCACGAGCACGAACTTGCGATCCTGGTCGGTGCCGATCGCCCGATCCTGGATGAGCGTGGCGGAATGCGCGTCGCCGCCGACGAGCCGGACGCGCGCGTAGAGGCCGGGCGCGAAGCGCTGGTCGTGGTTCGGCAGCACGGCGCGGGCGCGGACGGTGCCCGCGCTCCGGTCCTCGCGGTTGTCCACGAAGTCCAGGGTGCCGGCGTGCGGGAAGGCCGGCTCGTTCGCCAGGCCGACGTACACCGGCCGTCCCTTCGCCCGCGCGGTGGACAGATACTTCAAATAGGCCTGCTCGTCGACGTCGAAGTAGACGTAGATGGGATCCAGGGAGACGAGCGTCGTCAGCGGCGTGGCGGCGGGACCAGCCTGCACCAGGTTGCCCGTCGTGATCTCGGCGCGGCCCACGCGGCCGGTGATCGGCGCGCGGACCACGGTCCATTCCAGATTGAGCTTCGCCGTGCGCAGCGCCGCTTCGGCGGCGCGGATCGCCGCGTCCCCCTCGGCGCGGCCGCTGGTGCGGGCGTCCAGCTCCTCGCGCGAGATGGCCTGGGTGCTCACCAGGCGCTGCGCGCGCTCCACCTCCAGATCGGCGAGCTGCTTCCGCGTGCGGGCCTGCTCCAGCATGGCCTCGGCGCGCTCCACCTCCGCCTGATAGGGACGGGGATCGATGACGAAGAGGACATCCCCCTCGTGGGCGATGGCCCCCTCGGTGAACGCCACGCGCTCGACGTATCCCGAGACGCGCGGCCGCACCTGCACGGCGTTCACGGCCTCGAACGTGCCGGAGAAGTCGGCAGCGTCGTCGACGGTCCGGAGGACGACCGGGGCAACGGTCACCTGCGGCGGCGGCGGGGGCGGGGGTGGCTGCCGGCAGGCGCCGAGCAGGAGTCCGAGCGCCGTGGCGCTGACGGCGAGCGCGGCGCGATAGACCCGGGCAACGGGTACGCGATACAGCTGCGACAGGGCACTGCGGGTATGGCGCGACGGCGTGGTATTCATGCGGCACGACTCCTGGCAATGGTTCCGTTCAGCGACGCGGGCTCGCGCGGATCGAACATCCGGACGTATGTTACTGACCGGTCACACCCGGGATGTTACCGGTCGGTAACTTTTCCGTCAAGTGGGGGTAGCACGATCAGCGACGTGGGTGCTTTCCTAGACGTCGTTCGGCGGCCGGCCGGATCGACATCGGCAGCGGCGCGAGCCATCTTTCCGGGACGAAAGGGACTCCTATGACTGCGAAGAGGCAGACTGAACCGATCCTCCCCCCCCGCGAGCGGATCATCGCCGCCGCCGCCGACCTGTTTCAGCGACAGGGGATTCGCGGCGTCGGCGTCGAGGCCATCGCCGAGGCGGCCGGCACGAACAAGATGACGCTCTACCGGCACTTCGCCTCGAAGGACGAGCTGATTGCGGAGTGGGCGCGCGGCATCGTGCGGCGGAAGGAGGCGGAATGGGACGAGCTGGCGGCGCGGCACCCGAACGATGCCGCGGGCGTGCTCTCCGAGTGGAGCCGGCGCACGGCCGCCAAGCTCGCGGCGCTGGAGCAGCGCGGCTCGATGCTGCTCAACGCGTTGGCCGAGCTCCCCGATCCCGATCACCCGGCGCGGGTGGTGATCCAGGAGCACAAGCAGCGCGAGCACCGGCGCGTGCTGAAGCTGTGCCGGGAGGCGGGCTTCCAGGATCCTGATCTCTACGCGAATCTCTTCTCGCTGCTCATCGAGGGGGCGCACAGCTGCGTGCAGTGCACCGGCATGAAGCGCTTCGGCGAGGATCTGGTGCGGCTCGTCGACCGCATGGTGGCGAACACGCCCGCGCCGGCCGCGCGGCGCGGCTGACGACTCGCGGACAGCGCGGCTCGCTCACCACTGACCACGACGGCGCCGCGTTGGCAGCCGGCGCCGTCGTGATCGGGTCCCTCTGGTCAGAAGCGATACGTGAGGCCAACCGCGAGGCCGACGTCGTTCCGCGTCTTGGTGTCGCCGCCGCCGGTGAGCGGCTTGAACTGCGACACGTAGTCGCGCGCTTCCAGGCGCACGCCGACCGGGCCGAAGCCCAGGTCACCGCCCACCGCGCCGTAGCCGTCGACGTTGGTCTTCGCGTCCACGTCGAGGTCGCGGTAGTCGTAGGTGCGGCCGCCGATCCCGGCGCCGATGAACGGCGTGAGCTGCCAGATGCCGCCGTCGAGCCATGGCGAGGGGCGGAACTCGGCGCCGACATCGTACTGGTAGATGTCGAGCGTCTGGTTGCCGGTCGTCACGCGGTCCTTGCTCGGCGACCATCCAAAGGTGCCGGTGATCGCGACCGCCGGGATTACGCGCACCGAGAGCTGCGCACCGGCGAGCACGGCGTCCTTGACGAAGTCCCGCTGGTCGCCGGTGGGGATGTAGGCGCCGACAAACGGCCGGAGCTCCAGCTGCTGCGCGGCCGCGGTGTGGGTGGGAGCGGCGAGCGCCGCCAGGGCGAGCGCGGCGAAGGTGGCCAGCGACGCCCGGCGCGCCATCCGGCCGCGCGGCGTGCTGGTCGTCAATGATATCACTCTGCTCATAGACATGGAATTTTTGCTCGTGATTGAACCGTGGTGGAACAGGGGTGTGGCAGGTCGATGGCATCCGCTCGTCCTGCCACTCGACTCGGGTGCTGCGAACTCCGACCAGCGAGCCACCGTGCGCGCGCGTACATCCCACGGCAGCATTGTTACCGACCGGTAACACCGGATATGTTACCGACCGGTAACATCCTGGTCAAGTGGGGGCCATGCGCTGGCAGCGCCCGCGGCGCCCCAACCGGGACTTTCTCGCCGAATGATTCGAGCAGTTCAGGGTGGCGTAGGGCCGTTGGCCGGGGGCGCGGGCCAGGGGGGCGGCCACGGCGGAGGTGGATACTCCTCGTTCTCGCGCCGTGGCGGGAACACGGGCCAGAGCAGAATACCGTGCACGGTGCTGCGCACCGCCAGGCGCAGTCCGGGCCGCAGCGACCACCGCCTGACGACGGGGCTGGGGATCGTGATGCTCAGC
>DATEPM010000016.1:0-30856 GCA_035273185.1 Gemmatimonadaceae bacterium | reverse complement strand
CGTCGGCATGGGACGGTCGAGGTTCGGCTCGAGTGAGATCGCGACGGCGAGGACTCGCCGGCGTGGTCTCGCCGGCATGGACACGCCAGAATCTAGCCAGCAGCCCTGACGCTTGCGTCTCGCGCTATTCCTGCGGGATCTTCGCGCCTCTCCTCCACCCTCCCCACTCCTCGCCCTGCTCGACCCTTCCGACGCTCCCTCCCGGGCGCAAACCGCGCCCGTTCTCCCGGTCTCGCTCGTGCTCGTCCTGCCCAACCTGCTGCTCGCGCGTGGGATAACCGCGCAGCAGCCGGTGGCAGCCGCCCGCGCCGCAGTGCCGCCCACCGCACTGGGGCTTCCATCGCGGCCAGCACCGCCGGCCTGGAGAAGCGCGACGGGTTCATGCCCCTCTACCTCGATGCGGGCCAGGGCCGGCTCCTGCTGGAGCTCCCGCGCGACTCCGCGCGGGCCCTCTTCGTCGTCACTGGTGGCCGCGGAGAACGGCCGGTTACTGGTGGATGCCGCCCCTCCCCCGCCGCGGCGAAGCTGGCCGCCCTCCAGCGCGTGATGCAGCGCGCCCTGGCCGAGCGGAAACTGCGAAAGGAGCGGAACCTACGAGAAGAGCGGAACCTGCGAGAGGAGCGGAACCTGCGAGAGGAGCGGAACCTGCGAGAACAGCGGGACCTACGAGAACAGCGAGCAGCGCGTGAAACGCGGAACACATCCGGAACCGCAACTGCGGGAGAAAAGAATGCGCGGGGCGGCATTGCCGCCCCGCGCGCTCCACGTCAGTACCGTCGTTCTCGCAGTTCCCGCTCCATTCGCAGGTCCCGCTCTATTCGCAGTCCCCGCTCCATTCGCAACTCCCGCCCTTCTCGAATTACCACGTCGGCACATCATCCATCCACGTGTTGGCGATCGGCAGGAACTTGTGCATGCGCTGCGACGCGCGCGCCACCTTGCACGAGTCGTACAGATAGTTCTTCTGCCCGTTCAGGCTCGCGTCGTCGTACACGTACCCCGCCTGCGGCTGCGGCGCGTTCTTGAGGAGCACGTTCAGACCGCTGATCGTCGCGCCCGCTGTCGTGTTGTTGCCGTCCGACGTGAGCTTCCCGCCAACGAGAATGATCCCGTCCCACATGTTGCTGCCGGAGATCGAGAAATCCCCGTCGGCGATGATGATGCCGCGGCCCGCGTTCGGCAGCGCGAAGCCGTTCGTGTGAATGCGAATCACCGGCCAGCGGCTCGTATCCGCCAGGAACCAGTTCGCGTCCGGGAAGGTGCTGGGCGGAATCTCGATGTCGGCCGGGATCGCGTTGTTGTTGATGATCGAATTCCAGTCGATCTCCGAGCGCGCCTCGAGCTGCGAGAGCGTGCTGAAGGTGTCGGTGGGCGGCGTGCCCTGCGCCTGCCAGTCGCCGTTTTTGATGTAATCGCCCTTGGGTGTGCTGATGCCGGCGACGTCGGCCCTCTTGCCGCACTGATCCACCCCGCTCACGGTGCCCGCGGTGCCGTTCTTCTGAATGCCGGACAGGCTCGTCCACGCGCTCAGCACGTTCACCGTGTTCGTGTTCCAGCTGGCCACCAGCCCCACGGTCCGCTGGCTGGCCGTGGTGTCGCGGCCGCTCATCCGGCTGGCGGTGTCGATGCCGCGCGACCGAATGAAGTACATCGCCGGCACGGTGTCGCGCAGCTCGTAGCGCAGCTGGTGCGCCACGATCACGGCATAGCCGCCCGGCAGCGCCACGCGCAGCGAGTCCGCGCGGACGGCCACGTTGCTCTGGGTCAGGTCGTTCGACAGGTTGCCGATGCAGCGTGCGTTCGGCACGCTCGTGCACAGGCTGTCGCGCGCCACGAGATACAGCTCCAGCGCAGACTCCGCGATATTGAACGCGCGGCTCTGGCCGCGCTGCGCGGCATTGCTGCCGATCTCCGCCGAGGCGGCGGCGAAGCTCGCGGCCAGCGCGGCGGTGAGCACGGCGATGATCAGGATGACGAGCGGCAGCGCGAACCCCGGGCGATTGCCGAGAACCGTGCGCCGGCGCCGGTCGTGCGAATGGGAGCGAGTCATGAGCAGTCTCCGCGCTGAGGGCGGGCAGAGGGAATCAGAAGCCGCGGCGATTCCGGAAGAAGACCGAGGTCACCACCCTGGTCCGCACCGGCGTCCGCGTGATCGTACTGGTGGGGCTCGAGCCGTTCAGCGCGATCGCGACGCCGACGATGCTGTCGAGCGGCGGCGTGGTGGTGGACGTCGCCGTGGTGATGTCCGCCGCGTCGAGGCCGCGGCGATAGTACGTGAACTTGGCCGAGCGGTCGAAGGGCGCCATCAGCTCCACCGAATCAGCCCCCGTGGCGCGGCGCCAGAGACCCACGCGCGTGGAATCGGGGTACACCGCCGACCGCGCGAACCAGTACATCACTTCCTGATACAGGAACACCGCTGCCCCGGGCTGCGCCAGCGGCGCCGCCGGCGTGAGATCCACCGGGCCGGCCAGGCCGTTCACCTGGAAGGTGCGCCCGTTCACCGTGTCCACGCGGATCTGCGCCGTCGATAGACAGGTGGACGTGCTGGCGCTGTGCACCAGTGGCGTGAGGGCCGTGCCGACCGGCACATACGTGAAGCGGCTGGTCGTGCGGTCGCGCCAGGCATACCCCGCGAACGCCGCCGACGCGCTCACCATCGAGTCCGCGGCGAACATGCTCGCCGTGGTCGCCGCCCCCGAGCCGCAGACCATGCCGAACGCGTACGGCACGCGCACCTTGAGCGTCTCGGGTGACGCGATGAGCACGCTGCCCGGCGCGCTGGCGCCCAGGTTCACCATGCGCAGATCGGAGAAGAGCACGTTGGTCGAGCTGCGCGACACCGCGCGCGCCTCACGACGCGCCTTCTGGATGTTGTACAGCCGCGACTCGGACAGCATCAGCTTCGTGGCTGCCGCGCCGATCACGCCCACCAGCACCATGGAGATCATCAGCTCCGCGAGGGAGAATCCGCGGCGCGCGCGGGTCCGGCCGGCGGATCGAGGGGGCATTCGCATGTGGCCTCTCAGCAGCCCGTGTTCAGCACCGTGGCGCACGACGGGTTGCTGCGCACGATGACGAAGGTGTCCTTCTGTAGCGTGTCCCGCGCCGCGCTGGTGCGCGGCACGACCGTGACGGTCAGCACCCGCCGGCCCGCCCCGCTGCTGTCGATCCGCATCCGGCGCGTGTAGCTGAAGTCGCCGCTCGTGAAGATCTTGCTGGCGGGCAGTGTCGTGGGATTCAGGTTCGCGTATGCCAGCCCGCCCACGAAGTCCACCTGCTGCTGCATGGCGAAGTTGCGCCGCGCGCGCAGGTCGTTGGTCTGGCCATACCGGTTCACCGTCATCGATAGCCGACCCACCACCGCCATCACGATGCCGAGCACCGAGATGGCGACGATGATCTCGATGACCGAGAGTCCGCGGCGCGGCGACGGGGAGCGGGGGGCGCAGTTGGAGGAGAGCATCGGCATGTTCATCGGGTGCGCACCTGCACCATCCCCGCTCGCGACACCCACACCTGCCGGTGATAGGAGCCCGAGCGGAAGCTGATGACCAGGGAGTCCGAGGCGAGGCCGTTCGGATAGATCTCGACCGGACTGGTGGGATAGATCGACGCGACGTTGGCGCTCTTCAGCCCGAAGTCGCTGCCGAAGGTGGTCTTCCGCAGCACGATCCCCTGCGCGCGGTCGGTGACGCTCAGCAGCATCCGCGTCGTGTCCACCGTCACCCTTATGGGGTGGCGGTTGCGGGCCGACATCGCGAAGGCCACGCGCAGATCGTTCGTCATCGCGTTGGCCGCCTTGTCCAGCCGCTGCTGCATGATCATCGGGCCGATCCCGCGTGCCGTGATCCCCATCAGCAGCCCCGCGATCACGAAGACCGTGAGCAGCTCGATGAGGGTGAAGCCGCGCCGCGAGGGGCGCGGACGGGATGGGGAGGCCAGCGATGTGGAGCGCTGCAGGCGTGTCATGACGGCTCCGGCGTCGAGGGGCAGGTGCTCATGGCCGGCCTCAAGGGCAGGAACCGAACCTCCGGTGCCGATGCGTCCATCGCGTTGCCAGCCAGCCACTTACCGATGGGCGCCGGACCCGTGTACTCTCACGAGTGCGCAAAGAGTTCTGGTATTGCACGCACATCCGGCATTTTTTGCGCATCGTTCAGGACGCGCCGGCCAGGCTTCGGCAGCCGCTTAGCTTCCAGGGGTGAGGCGCCGGCGCGGCCTACAGCTGGCGCTCCGGCGGCACGAGGCCAGCCTTTCCGGAGAGAGGATGCGCATCACGAAGCTGGGGGTGGTGGGGGCGGGTACCATGGGCAGCGGCATCGCGGCGCTGGCGGCATCGGCGGGCGTGCCGGTGGTGCTGCTGGATGTGCCGGGGGGCGACACCCCGGACCACGCCGCGCCGGCCCAACAGGGGGTGGAACGGGCGAAGAAGGCGCGCCCCGCCGCGTTCATGGACCCGAGCCGCGCGGCGGTCATTCGCACGGGCAACACCGCGAACGACCTCGGCCTCCTGGCCGACTGCGATCTCGTGCTCGAGGCCATCATCGAGCAGCCGCGTCCCAAGCAGGAGCTGTACGCTCGCCTGGAGCCCGTCGTGAGGCGCGACGCGATCATTGCCAGCAACACATCCGGGATCCCGATGGCCGTGCTCACCGAGGGACGCTCCGAGGCGTTCCGCCAGCGTTTCCTCGGCATGCACTTCTTCAACCCGCCGCGCTATCTGCATCTGCTCGAGATCATCCCCACCGCCGAGACCTCGCGCGCGACGCTCGACCGGGCCCGCCACTTCAGCGAACGCATCCTCGGGAAGGGAATCGTGCTGGCGAAGGATGTCCCGGGATTCGTCGCCAACCGGCTGGGGGTGTTCGGGATGGCGCTGGCCATCCGCATGATGGAGCGCTACAACCTGTCCATCGATGCGGTGGACGTGCTCACCGGAGCGCTGCTGGCCCGCGCGAAATCGGCCACCTTCCGCACCGCCGATCTCACCGGTCTGGATGTGCTCATCCACGTGACCGAGGAGCTGAGCCAGGCCACGGGGGAGGATTTCCGGCTGCCCGACTGGGTGTACCGTCTGGTGCAGAGCGGCCGCGCGGGGGAGAAGAGCGGCGCCGGATTCTATAAGAAAGTGGGCAAGGACATCCTCACCCTGGACTGGAAAACGCTGGAGTATGCCCCGCAGCGTCGGCCGGAGTCGCCGGAGCTCGATCGCGTGGCCCGGCTGCCGCTGGGGGAGCGCTTCGCGGCCGTGCGCGAGCTGGAAGGCGCCCACGGCGACTTCGCTCGCGAATACCTGCTGCGCTTCTCGCAGTACGTGCTCGAGAAGACACCGGTCATCGCGTACGACCTCGTGAGCGTGGACCGCGCGATGGAGTGGGGCTACGCCTGGGAGGCCGGCCCCTTCCAGCAGATGGACCTCTTCGGCCTCGACGCGCTGCGCGGCGGGCTCGCGCGGCTGGGACTGGAGGCGCCCGCGATGCTCGGCCGCGCGAAGGGATGCTTCTATCACGAGGCGGGCGCCGAGCTGCTGTATCTCACCAACGACGGCGGCTACGCGCGCGTGCCCGAGATTCCTGGCGCCATTCAGCTGGCCTCGCAGAAGCGCTGGCGACGCGTGCTGGAGCGCTCCGCCGACGCCACGCTGGTCGACATGGGCGACGGCGTGGCCGCCTTCGAGTTCACCAGCAAGATGAACACCCTGGGCGAGGGCGTCCTGGATACGCTCCGCCAGTCGCTGGACCGCGTGCGCAGCGAGGGGCTCCTGGGGCTGGTCATCGGCAACGACGATCCGCGCACGTTCACCGCCGGCGCCGACCTCTCGTGGGTGATGCGCATGGTGCAGGACGGGCGCTGGCCGCAGCTGGAGGAGGCGGTGGGGATCTTCCAGTCCTGCTCGATGAGTCTGCGCCAGGCGCCCTTCCCCGTGGTGGTCGCCCCCTTCGGTCTCACGCTGGGCGGCGGGTGCGAGTTCACGCTCCACGCCGATCGCGTGCAGGCCCACGCGGAGCTGTACATCGGACTCGTGGAGGCAGGCGTGGGGCTGCTCCCCGCGGGGGGCGGCACGAAGGAGCTGCTCTTCCGCTTCACGCGGGAGCTGGAGCCGTACGACGAGGCCGACCCCTTCGAGGCGGTGAAGCGAGCGTTCAAGCTGATAGCCATGGCAACCACGAGCACCAGCGCGCTGGATGCGCGCCGGCTCGGCTACCTGCGCGACGCGGACCAGATCACGATGAACCGCGACCAGCTGCTGGCCGATGCGAAGGCGCGCGTGCTGGACCTCGCGCCCGAGTACGTGGCGCCGCTCCCCCGGACGATCGTCGCACTCGGGGGCGAGGCATATGGCAATCTCAAATACGCCGCGTTCGCGATGCGCCAGGCGGGACAGATCACCGACTACGAGGTGACCCTCGCCCACACCATCGCGTACGTCCTGAGCGGCGGCGACGGCGGCCGCCGCACGGTGACGGAGCAGGACATCCTGGACCTGGAACGCGAGGCCTTCCTGAAGCTGCTCGGCAACGCGCCCACCCAGGAGCGCATTTCGTACATGCTGAAGACGGGCAAGCCGTTGAGAAACTAGGCCGGGGGTCTTGGATGCGAGAAGCTGTGATCGTATCGGCGGTGCGCTCTGCCGTCGGTAAGGGGAAACGGGACGGCGCCCTGGCGGACGTGCCGGCGACCGACGTCTCGGCGACCGTGATGCGCGCGGCGCTGGAGCGTGCGGGGGTGGACCCGGCGATCGTCGACGACATCTACTGGGGCTGCGCCATGCCCGAGGCGTCCCAGGGACTGAACGTCGCCCGGCTCTCGTCGCTGCGCGCGGGCATCCCCGTCGAGGTTCCGTCGGCCACCATCAACCGCTTCTGCTCCAGCGGGCTGCAGACCATCGCGCTGGCGGCGCAGGCGATCCTGACCGACATGGCAGACGTGGTGCTCGCGGGCGGCGTCGAGATGATGAGCCAGGTGCCCATGTCGGGCTACCACACGCGCCTCTCCCCCGAGCTCACCGAATCGTACATCGGCATGGGCTTCACCGCCGAACGGGTGGCGCAACGCTGGAAGGTGACGCGCGAGGACCAGGACCGCTGGGCACTGGGCAGCCAGCAGAAGGCGGCCCGCGCATGGCAGGAGGGCCGGTTCGCGCATCAGGTGGTGCCCGTGCCCGTGACCCGCACCACCTGGCGCGGCGCGGCCAAGGAGCAGTGCACCACCGACTTCGCACGCGACGAGCTGCCGCGCCCCGACACGTCGATGGAGGGGCTCGCGAAGCTCAAGCCTGCCTTCCAGGTGAACGGCACCGTCACCGCGGGGAACGCCAGCCCGTACTCCGATGGTGCCGCGGCGCTCTTGCTCATGAGCCGGGAGCGCGCGCAGTCGCTCGGGCTCACGCCGCTCGCGCGCTTCATCACCTTCGCCACGGCGGGCGTGGAGCCCGATGTCATGGGGATCGCACCCATCCGCGCGGTGCCGAAGGCGCTGAAGCGCGCGGGGCTCGCCATGAAGGACATCGACCTCATCGAGTTCAACGAGGCCTTCGCCGCGCAGGTAGTGGCGGTGGTGCGCGAGCTGGAGATGCCGGAGGACCGCGTGAACGTGAACGGTGGTGCCATCGCCCTGGGTCATCCCCTGGGCGCCACGGGCTCCAAGCTCACCACCCAGCTGGTGCACGAGCTGCGGCGCCGCGGCGGCGGCACCGGGCTGGTGACGATGTGCGTCGGCGGCGGCATGGGCGCGGCAGGAATATTCGAGGTGTACCCTTAGCCTTGGTAGGCGAGTCGAATGCGCGCACCTTCGAATGCGAGGCGTGCGCCGGCGTTTGCCTTCTGCGGCCCGACGACAACGGGTGTCCGCGCGGGCGAAATCGACGCCGGTACCGCCGTCCTTGCACCGCTGTCCCGTCGATAACTGCTCGTGCTTCGCTGACTTACCGGCCCTCGCCCTGACCAATGCGAGCGCCAGCACACAGAATCCGTCGTGCCACGATCGCTTTCTGACCGGCGACGGCACGTTTTGCTCCTGCTCCGCTGCGTTTCTTGGCGGCTGCGCGAGCCATGGCCATCTCCTCGAGTGAGATCCGGCGCGGGGTCGCGAAGGTTTTCATGCACAAGCCACGCTTTCCATCGGACCGCCGGCAGGCAGATCGGCTGGTCCGCGAGGGTCGCGCGTGACACGCCACCACTTTCCTCACCGGTGCGGCGAGTTGGAGCCCGCAAACGGTTGGTTTCGAACGGAACCTGTCGACTTTGGTGCGGAGAATCGCTGTTTCGCGCCCGCGCCCATGCACTTTCGCCCATCGCCAACACAGTAGCGCTGCCAATCTGACGCGCCAGCACCTGCTGCTACCATCGAGTGATGCCCCCCGTCAGGCGGCGCACGGACGCCGAGCCGGCGCGGATGCAAATGCATCGGACCACCCACCATCTACCACCGTGCTCGCACGCATGTCGCGCAGCACGCACGCGCAGCGCGCGCGCCCGCACGCAGCGCCAGGGCCGGCGCACGAAAACCCGGATCGGGAACCACGCCCTGCACGGCCGCGGCAGCGCATCGCCAGGCCGAGCGCACGCGGCGCGGTCCCGCGTTCACCTCGAGCCGCGCAGCGAGCACGCGAATGCCAGTTCCCGAGCACCCGACGACGGGCGCCGAGCACGCGATGCTGCCATCGGGGCACGCCGCGGCGTGCCGGGAGCTCGCGCGGCCTGGCGGCACGCACCCCCTTTCGCGGTGCACCTACGGCACACATCATATTCGCCCACGGACATCGCGCCACCGGACACCCGCGATCACCGTAGCAGCGGGCTGCGGCGGATGATGCCGAGACTTCCGGCCGTACCTCGCTGCTGCTCCTTCGATTCACCTCCGGAGGGATTCGTCATGAACAGCCGTGAGCGGCGGGTGCTGGCCTCCATCCGGGAAGTGGAGCGGTACCTCGAGGAACCGGGGTTCGACAGCCCGCGCTTCATCATGATCCGTGAGCAGCTGGCGCAGGCCATCGCCCGCATCGAGCAGCTCGCGGCGGAGCAGCACAGTGCGGCGTTCGCTCGCCGCGCCAGAGCTCTCGAGTTGAGGCGGCTCCGCGACGAGCTGCGTGTCGGTCACCTGCTGCGGATCTCGCGGAGCGGGAAGCTTCTCCTGGACGGCATGCCGGGGATCATGGACGAGCTGCGCGTGCCGCACGTGCGCCGCGGCGACCAGCGCCTGCTCGCGGCGTCGGCGCGCATTCTCGCCGCAGTGCGGCCGCACGCGGCGGTTTTCCTCGAGGCGAAGTTCGCGCCTGATTTTGTCGCGCGCGCCGAGCATGCCGCGCAGGCACTCGAGCAGGCCGCAACCGACCCGCGGCACGGGCTGAACCCGCGCGCCGTCGCGACTTCCGAGCTGCGCCGCGAGCTGCGGGCGGCGCGCGCGCTGATCCTCGCGCTGGACAGCGAGATCAACGCGGCCTTCATGGGGAACCGGGAGGTACTCGAGCGGTGGCGCGGAATCCGGCGCGTGCGCCCCCGCACGGGCCGGCCCCGCAAGTCCACGCGCAACGAGAGCTCCATCAGCCGGTAGCGCGGTGGCGGCACGCGCGAGGCCACGTTGCGGGCGTGCGCGCTCGCCCGTCAGCTGGATTGGAGATTCACAGCCCTGCCTCTCCCGGGCTGCAGGGCCGTCCGACCTCGTCCATAGTCCACCGACCAGCCCGCGCGTCGATGCTCAACTGTCCCAGCTGCGGCGCCGCCGCCCCGGCCGAAGCCACCGAGTGCCCGTTCTGCCACGCGAAGCTCGCCACCATCGGCTGCCCCGCGTGCTTCGGCCTCGTGTTCCTGGGCTCGCGCTTCTGCCAGCACTGCGGCGCGGCCGTGGCGGCACCGCAGGATGCCGAGGACACCCGGCGCAGGTGCCCGCGCGGCTGCGGCGACATGAAGCGTGAGAAGCTTGGCGAGACGACGCTCGACGAGTGCCCCGAGTGCAACGGGGTGTGGCTCGATCCGGATACCTTCGAGCATCTCTGCGCCCAGAAGGAGGACACCGCGCCGGCGCTGTTCGAGGCGAACACCGCCGGCCCCGCACGCGACGGCGCGCCCGACACTGCGCATGTCCCCGCGCGCTCGCGCGAGACCGTGCACTACGTGCCCTGCCCGATCTGCTCCAAGATCATGAACCGGACGAACTTCGGCCGCATCTCCGGCGTGATCATCGACACCTGCAAGCCGCACGGCGTGTGGTTCGACGCCGACGAGCTGCGCCGCGTCATCGAGTTCGTGCGCGGTGGCGGCATGGAGAAGTCGCGCGCGCGCGAGCTGGCGCAGCTGCAGGAGGAGCGCCGGCTGCGCGAGTTCGAGCAGCGGGTGGACGCGGTGCTGGACGTCAGCATGCAGCCGCACGAGGAGATCACGACGACCAGCACCGGCACGTCACTGCTCGGCGCGTTGTTGGGCCTGAAGGTACGTCGGAATTAACAGGTGTTCAACGCGCGTCCCAACTGCCGTTCAGACCATCCCTCGAGATGCATCCGGTGAGTCGTCGTGTGCTCGGTGCCGTCCGCGCAAGGGTCGTGGCGGCAATGCTCACGCAGGCGCTGCCGGCGCTACTGCACGCCCAGGTCTCGCCGGCGGAGTACCAGCATCGGCGCGCGGCGCTCCTCGCGCGGCTGCCCGACGGCGTGGTGCTCGCCCTCGGCGGGCACGAGCCGGTGGAGGATTACCTCTCCTTCTACCAGACGCCGGACTTCAACTATCTCACTGGCGTGCTCGAGCCGGACGCCGTGCTCGTGATGGTGAAGCGCGGCGGCGCGGTGGCGAGCACGATCTTCGTGCAGCCGCGAGATCCGGCGCGGGAGGTATGGACGGGCGCGCGCCTGGGGGTGGACGGCGTGCGCCAGCGCACCGGGCTCGCTGGCCGCGAGATCGCCGATCTGGGTGCGGTGCTCGATTCGCTGGCCGGCACGGGACTCCCGCTGTTCGCCATCGGCGACTTCCCCCGCGAGGAGCCGGGCTCCGCGCTTGACAATCTCACGCGCGATCAGCAGTTCCTCATGCACTTCCGGCAGCGGCATCCGGGCCTCGCGGTGACGGTGGCGAGCGGGCGCGTCGAGCAGCTCCGCGGCACGAAATCGGCCGCCGAACTGGCCCTGATCCGGAAATCCGCGGAGATCACGGCGGCGGCCCAGCGCGAGGCCATGCGCGCCTTGAAGGCGGGGATGTACGAGTACGAGCTCCAGGCGCTCATCGAGTACACCTTCCGCCGAAACGGCGCGGACCGTCCCTCCTTCGCGACGATCGTCGGCTCGGGTCCCAACGCGACGACGCTGCATTACAACCTGGACGATCGTCGCATCGAGGTGAACGACGTCGTCGTGATGGACATCGGGGCCTCGTACGCGGGCTACGCCGCCGACGTCACCCGATCGATCCCCGCCAGCGGTATCTATTCGCCTGAGCAGCGCGCGGTGTATCAGATCGTGCGCGATGCCCAGGCCGCGGCCGAGCGCCAGGCCAGGCCCGGCGCCGAAGCCCGGCTGATGAGCGATTCCGCCACGGCCGTGCTCGCGGCCGGGCTCGCGCGTCTGGGGCTGATCGACTCGCCCGGCGCCACGTACGACTGCGGCACCGACGGGCGCCTCGGTGTGTGCCCGCAGTACATGCTCTATTACATGCACGGGCTCGGTCACGGCATCGGCCTGGAGGTGCACGATCCGGAGCAGTACTACTGGTCGCAGCGCCTGGCGCCTGGAAGCGCCTTCACCATCGAGCCCGGCATCTACGTGCGCGCCGACGTGCTGGACGTGCTTCCCGACACCCCTGGCAATCGCACGCTCGCGGCCAGGCTCCGCCCCGCGGTGCAGCGCTACCGGAACATCGGCATTCGCATCGAGGATGACTACCTGGTGACGGCGCAGGGCGTGGAGTGGATCTCGCGCGCGCCGCGGGAGCTGGCGGAGATCGAGGCAGCCATGAGATAGATGGGGAATCGGGACTGGAGGACAGGGCTCGGAGAGTGCGTGGGTCGGCAGCATTCCTGCGGTAGAAACCGGCCGTCCACACCATCGAACTCCCGAACTCGCGAACGAGCGCACGATGCCCAAATCGAACGAGCACACGGCAAGCGGCAAGGACGCGTTGATCCAGGGGCTGCAGGAGGACCTGGCGCGCGAGTACAAGGCGATCATCCAGTACATCATCTTCAGCCAGAAGCTGGACACCGCGCGCTACATGAACATCGCGGATCAGCTGGCGCAGCACGCGCATCAGGAGCTGGACCACGCGCTGGCCATCGCGCGGCAGCTGGACTACTTCGGCGCGTACCCCGTGCACGAGCCCAAGCCGGTGGAGGTCTCCGAGGACAACGAGGAGATGCTGCGCGCGGACCTGCGCGCGGAGGACGACACCGTGGAGAACTACCGGACGCGCATCCGTCAGGCGGAGGAGTTGGGCGAGTTCGCGCTCTCCGAGGTGCTGCGCGGCATCGTGGAGCAGGAACAGGATCATCAGATCGACCTCGCCACCGCGCTGGGAATCGTCCCGGATGACCGGCGGCGGAAGGCCACGAAACGCTGAGCGAAGTGGGCCGGTTCGCGCGGCACCACACGTGACGTTGCCTGGTGGTCAGCGACCCTGTAGGGCAGGGCGGCTGTGCCTGCATCAGCGGGTCACCGCGCGCTTCCGGCACTCCGCATCCTCGAGCAGAAACCCCACCGCGTGCTCCACCATCGGCCCGGCGATCACCAGCCGTTGCAGCGAGTGGCCCGCGAAGGGTACGTGATAGTAGCGGAAGCGCTCGCCCCCGGCGCGCGCGAAGGCGGTGTCGTAGCGGGCGAACGGGTCGCTCGCGCCGCGCACCAGCGCGATGCGCACCGCCGGTGCGATGGCGCGCGCGGCGCCGATGGTGGAAAAGGCGTATGGTCCGCTCGCCTCGTGATTCAGCAGATCGAATGGCGTCACGATCAGGTGGCCGGTGCTGCGCGGCGACATGGCCAGCACGCCCACCAGCCCTGGCGGCGGGTGGTGCTCCGCGATCCAGAACGCCACCTCTGCTCCGAACGAGTGCCCGCCCACGATCGCCGGCAGCGTGTCGGCCCCCAGCTCGTGCCGCGCCCGGGCTATCAGTGGATCGATATTCACCGCGAAGCTGCTGTCGCGCCGCGGCTCCCCGGCCGGCAGCCGTGCCAGATATTTCTTGATGTCCAGTCCGACCACGTCGTAGCCGTCACCCGCCAGCCGCCACGCCAGCTCCTGGTGCGGCTTCCAGAAGCCCACGTCGTTCCCCAGAAGGAGAATGAAGGCTCGGGCCGGCACGTGCCGCGCCGGGTAGAACAGCAGCGGCTGCCGCCGCAGCGCGGCATCGCGCGCCTGGTACGGGGCCACGGGGCCGGAGCGGCAACTGGCGAGTACGACTGCCAGAAGGACGTTGAGCGCCTCGAGCGTGGAGCGATTGGCGTTCAGCGCGCGAATGGCGAACGCACGGACGCGACCAGCGCACGGCCGCTGCACGCAATGCCCCCTCATTTTCTCAGCACTCCCTCGTATCCGCCCGCGATGAGCGCCGCGATGTTGGCGACCACCAGCGGACGGATCGCGCCGCCGGGGTTCGCGAGATATTTCGGCTCCCACTGCGGGTGGAACCACTCCTTGAAGCTGCGAATCCCCTGAAAGTTGTAGAAGCGCTCGCCCCGGCCGTACAGGGTGAGCCCTACCTGGTACCAGAGCGGCGCAATGGTCGTCCTGCGCAGCCCCGAGAGCGGCGACATCCCGAGATTGAACCAGTGATATCCCCGGACGCGCCCCCAGAGCATCAGCTCCGCCAGGAGGTAGCGCATGATACCCGGCGGCGCGGTCCTGCTGAAGCGCATGAGGTCCACCTCCAGCTCCTCGCGCGCGCCGGAGCACCACACGTTGGCAAAGGCGACGATGGCACCGCCGCGGCACGCGATGCCCACCGGATAGCGCTCCACGTAGTCGTCGCGAAAATGTCCGAGCGAGAAGCTCTTCTCGCGCGTGTGCTTGCTGTGCAGCCAGTCGTCGGACACGGCGCGCAACTCGGGCAGCACCGGCGCGATGGCCGCGGCGTCCTCCAACAGCTCGAAGGTGCAGCCGTCGTCCACCGCTTTGCGCCACACGCGCCGGAGGTTCCGCCGCGCCGGGCCCTCCAGCGAGAAGTCGTCCAGCAGGACGCGCGCTTCCTCGCCGAGCTTCACCACGCTCAGGCCGAAGTCGAGGTACAGCCCGATGGTGTCGCCGCCGACCTTGTAGAACACGGGCCAGCCGCCGCGCCGCACGGCCAGGTCGATGAAGCTGGCCGCGAGCTCGGGCCACGCCTCCACCGGCCCCACCGGGTCGCCCATCGTGATCCAGCTGCGGCCGGAGGTGCCGTACATGATGAACGCATCGCGCCGCTCGCCGGTGAAGATCGCCTTGTCGCCCAGCGCGACGAGCTGCGCCGAGGCGTCCGGGCTGGCCGCGGCGATGGGCAGCGCCGCCGCGAGCTGCTCCGGTGTCGGATGCACGAGCTGCGGGCGGGCCGGCCGGAACATCCGCGCCAGCGCGAACAGGATGAGCACCACCACCACGCCCGCCGTCGCGCGGAGAAAGCGCGGCGCCGTCTTGTCGAACTCGAACTGCCAGAACTGCTCGGTGGGCCGCAGGTGAAATGACACGTAGCCCAGCAGCACCGAGCCGAGTACGATCACGGCGATGGCGACGATCCAGGTGGGCGTGAACCGCTCCTCGATGATCGACGCCGTCCGGTAGAAGTACCGGCGGCTGGGAATCAGCAGCAGCAGCAGCGCCCCGAGAAAGAGCGCCTCCTCGTAATCGAACGCTTTGAGCAGGCTGAAAAGGATGCCCCCCGCCAGCGCGATGATCGTGAGCTGATACGCGGCGTCGAGCCGCCGCTGGATGCCGCGCGCGAGGATCAGCAGCGCGACGCCGGCGATGCTCCCGAAGAAGTGCGACGCCTCGAGGATCGGCAGCGGCAGCAGGTGGTTCAGCCAGAAGAGCCGGCGTCCCACCGGCCGCGTGGCGCCAGAGAAGAGCAGGATGGTGCCGGCGAGAAAGGTGGCGACGGCGAGGAGCCGCGGCACGATCGCGGCCGCCACCGCGCCGCCGATTCGGCCCAGCCGATGCAGCGGGGCGCGCAGCCGCCAGTAGATCGCCGCCGCGACCAGCGCCGCGACCAGAATGCTGATGGGGAAATAATGCCGCGTCATGGCTGGGTGGCAGCGCCGCGGGAGGACTCTCCTTCCAGCCCGCGCGAGTGTATGTTAGCGCCCGCGTCCGCTGCCTTCCCCCTCTGGATCACCACGCGACCGTCCTCATGCGTCACATGCCGCTCGTGCTCGCCGCGCTTCTCGCTCCGCAGATGATCATCGCCCAGACTCCGCCGATGACCGCCGCCCAGGCGCCGCAGATCACCATTCACGCCCGGCGGCTGCTCGACGGCCGCGGCGGGGGCCTGGACGACGCGGTCGTCACGATTGCGGGCGACCGCATCGTGCGCGTGGCGTCCGCCGCGAGCGGGTCGCCGGCTGCCACCTTCGAGCTCGGCGATGTCACGCTCCTCCCCGGCCTCATCGACGCGCACGCGCATCCCAGCTGGTACTTCAACGCGCAGGGGCGGCTGCACACCGCGCGCGACGGCGACACTCCGGTGCAGTCGATGCTCGCGATGGTGGCCAATGTCGACGCCACGCTGCGCGGCGGCGTCACGACGCTGCAGAGCCCCGGCGCGCCGGAGGACCGGGACCTCCGCGACGCCATCGCCACCGGCCGCGTGCCCGGGCCGCGGATCCTCACCTCGCTTCAGCCCATCAGCAATCCCCGACTCTCCCCCGACTCGTTGCGCGCCATCGTGCGCCGGCGCAAGGCGGAGGGCGCGGACTTCATCAAGATCTTCGCATCCCAGAGCATCCGCGACGGCGGCGCACCGACGCTCACCCAGGAGCAGCTGAACGCGATCTGCGGCGAGGCGCGGGCGCAGGGACTGCGCACGCTGGTGCACGCGCACAGCTCCGAGAGCGTGCACTTCGCGACGCTCGCCGGCTGCACCCAGGTGGAGCACGGCGTCTTTGCCGACGACGCGGTGCTGAAGCTGATGGCGCAGCACGGAACGTACTTCGATCCGCAGTGCGGGCTGATCTTCCGCAACTATCTGGAGAACCGCGCGAAGTACGAGGGTATCGGCAACTACAACGAGGCGGGGTTCGCGGCGATGCAGAAGGCGATCCCGCTCGCCACGGCGACGCTCCGGCGCGCGCGCGCCACGCCCGGGCTGAAGATCGTCTGGGGCACGGATGCCGTCGCGGGCGCGCACGGCCGCAACGTGGAAGATCTCATCTGCCGTGTGCGCGAGGCTGGCGTGCCGGCGATGGATGCCATCGTCTCGGCGACGTCGCTCAATGCGCAGGCCATGGGGCTGGCCGGGGAGATCGGCGCGGTGGCCCCCGGCCTCCAGGCGGACCTCATCGCCGTGGCCGGCGATCCCATCGCCGACATCACCGCGCTCCAACGCGTGACCTTCGTCATGAAGGGCGGCCGGGTGTATCGCTGGGACGGCAGCCGGTGATCAGCGATTCGGATGGAGCGGCTGATGAGCCGCTCGGATGGGAGCCGCTGATCAGTTCTCCCGCGGCAGCTCGAGCACGAACTCCGAGCCCCGGCCCACCGTGCTGAATGCCGTCAGCTCGCCTCCCATGCCGCGGGCGAGCTCGCGGCTGATCGCGAGGCCCAGCCCCGCGCCCTGACGCTGGCTGGTGTAGGTGCGATCCACCTGCACGAACGGCTCGAACACCGCCTCGAGCTTGTCGGGCGGTATGCCGACGCCGGTATCGCGCACGCTGGTGAGCACCGCGGTGGAGGTCGCGGCACAGTGCACGTCGATGCGGCCGCCCTCCGCGGTGAAGCGCACGGCGTTGGAGAGCACGTTGACGAGGATCTGGACGATCTTGTCGGCGTCGCCGCACACCGTCGCGCCCCCACTGTCGTCGGTCACCTCGTACTGCAGGTGCTTGGCCCGGGCCTGCGGGATCACGAGATCCCCGAGCCGCGCGAGCACGTCGTGCATCGGCATCTCCCGCAACTGATAGCGCACGTGGCCACGCTCGAGCTTCGCGAAGTTGAGGATGTCGTTGATGAGCGCCAGGAGATGCTGCGCGCTGCGGTCGATGCGGTGCACGTCTTCCCGCTGGGTGTCGTCGATCGCGCCGTGCACGCCGAGCTCGAGCAGCTGCGCATAGCCCATGATCGCGTTCAGCGGGGTGCGCAGCTCGTGGCTCATGGCCGCGAGGAAATCGCTCTTCGTGCGATTCGCCTCGTCGGCCTCCTGGCGCGCCTGCTCGGCGTCCGCCCGCGCGCGCTCGGCATCCTGTGTGCGCCTGGCCAGCTCCTCGTTGGCACCGCGGAGCTCCTCGTTCGAGAGCTCCAGCTCGGCCGCCGTCTCCTCCATCTCAGTCGCCTGGCTCTCCAGCTCCGTGGCTTGCTGCTCCAGCAGCTGCCGCGACTCCTCCGCCTCCCTGAACAGCCGCGCATTCTCGATCGCCTGGCCCGCGCGCGCCGCGAGCTCCTCGGCCAGGGCCAGATCGCGCGTGTCGTAGCGCCGGCCCGAGTCCGCGGTGACGAGGCTCAGCACGCCGATCACGGCGGTGCGGGCGCGCAGCGGCGTCATGATGAACGAGCGCAGCCCCAGCTCGCGCAACGCGCGCAGGTGCTCCGGGTCGTGGGCGGCGCTCTCCACGAGCTCCGGCGTGATGGATGCCTCCATCGCGCTCCGGCCGGTGCGCAGCACCTGGTGCAGCAGCGGGTTCTGCGGATAGCGCTCCTCCAGCTTCCGCGCCAGCTGCGTCTTGTCGGGGTTCTCGTGCGCCACCTCGATGGCGCGCAGCGTGCCGTCCTCGCCGGCGAGGTGCACGGCATACCAGTCCGCGAATGCCGGCACCACCACATGACTGAGATTGCGCAGCGTCTGCTCGTAATCGAGGCTGGAGCCGAGCAGTACGCTGGCGCGGAGCAGCAGCTCCTGAGAGCGCTCCAGCCGCCGCCGCTCGGTGAGATCGCGGAGATAGGCGGTGAACGTCGGCGGGCCGGCCAGGGGCACGCGCGTGATGGCGAGCTCGCAGGGAAAGATGCTGCCGTCCGCGCGCATGCCCTCCACCTCGATGCGCCGGCCGAGCACCCGGGCCTCGCCGGTGGCGAGATAACGCGCCAGCCCGCGGTAGTGCGCCTGCCGCAGACCGGGCGGCACGATCAGCTGCCCGATCTCGCGCCCCAGCGCCTGTGCGCGCGTGTAGCCGAAGGTCCGCTCCGCGGCGGGGTTCCACTCCAGCACACGGCCATCCTGGTCGATGCTCACGATGCAGTCGAGCGCCACCTCGATCGTCGCGGCATTCCGCACGCGCGAGCTGCGTTCCGCCGCGAGCGCGTCGCGCAGCTCCAGGAAAACCCCGAGCTGGTACCCGATTCCCGCCGCCGCGCGGAGCAGCCACTCGTCAGGCTCCTCGACCTGCGTGCTGAAGAACTCCAGCGCTCCGAGCACCCGGGTGCCGCCGCCGCGCAGCGTCATCACCGGAAAGGCAAAGGCGCCGCGCAGCCCCTCTTCCCGGGCGATGGATTGCCGCGGAAAGTTCTCGAGCTGCTGCACGTCGACCGCCCAGGCGGGCTCTCCCGTTTCCCACACCCGGCCCGGCAGCCCGCGCCCGCGCGGGAGGACGGTCGCGAGCGTCGCGGCGGCGAAGCTCTCGTGGCCGCCGTCGCGCCGCCAGACCGCCTCAGCCCGCAGCACCTGCCGCTCGGCCTCCACCACCCAGAAGGCGCCGAAGCGCCAGCCGAGGTTGGTTCCGAGCTCCGCGAGCACCCGCTGCATGGTGTTCTCGTCCGAGCCAGACGCGGCCAGCGCGCGGCTGATCGCATACTGCACGAGCAACCGTCGCTCGGTGTCGTCAGCCTGGTTCGGATGGGTGGGCATGGGCCGCATCACGGAAAGAGGCGTGCCGGTGCGTCAGGCACCAGGGCGGAAGTGCTCCAGCTGCGCCTTCGGGACCGTGGTTCTCGGACGATCGGGGATGGAGAGGTCCATCTCCCGCCACCCCACCGTGTACCGCTGTCCGGAGAAGCGCCGCAGCGCGCGAAGCAGGGGCAGCCCGCCGGCGAAGTCGATGATCCGCTCCAGGGCGGCGGCCGGCCCCAGGTGATATTCCAGGACCACGATGTCGATGCCCTGCCGCTCCGCCAGCACCTCCTCCAGGCGGCCCACGCGCACGCCGTGCGCATCGCACACCGGCTTCCCCACCATGCTTTCGAGATGCAGCTCGCGCACGCGGGCGCCATCGGGACGGGCGATCATTCGGATCCTGGTATGTGGCGCACGACGTGCGTGCGCAGCCAGCGCTCCACCGCGAAGATGGGCGTGCCGTCCGCGTGCAGGTCCAGCCGCAGGTCGGTGCCGAAGCCGCTGATTCGCGAGATGGGCACCCGGAACGGCGCACCGCGGTCCTCACCGAGGCGACGGTCCAGCCGCGCCACCCAGTCGCCCAGCCGGTGGTTCAGCCGGCGCGCCAGGGTGATGGGCCCCACCTCCGCGTAGCCCACGCGGGGCGGCTCGCCCTCGCGCAGCTCCAGGACGATGCCGTCCACCCGGCCCGCGTTCTGGCCGCCGGCGTCGCGCAGCTGATTGTCCAGCAGGTCGCGCACCAGGTGAATCTTCCGCATCACGAGCCTCCGAAGATCTCCAGCGGGATGGATACGATCGCGAGCACCGATGCGAGCACGCTGATGAGCAGCACCGCGATATTGCCCGCGTGGCGGTTCGTGTGCTCGCCAAGGTATTCGCGATCGTTCATGAGCACGAGGAAGGGCAGGATCGCCACCGGCAGGGAAGCCGAGGTCAGGGCCATCGACAGCATCGTGAGCTTGAGCGGATCGATGCCCACCAGCATCAGCGGCATCGCGGCGAGCAGCACCAGCGAGAAGGTGAGGCTGAAGCGGGCGTCGCCGCCGGGACGGTGATCCTCGCCCCAGTTCCACCCGAACCCCTGCGCCACCTGATACGCCAGGGCCAGACTGATCTCCAGCGTCGCCCCCAGGCAGGTGATCAGCAGCGTGACCGCGAACAGCCAGAAGCCCCACCGCCCCAGCGGCGTGGTGAGCAGCTGCGGCAGCTGCTGATACTGCTCCACCTGGATGCTGCGCGGCGCGAACACCAGCGCCGCCGCCACGAGCACCGCCATCGACAGAAATCCGCCGAAGCCCATCCCCAGCGTCGCGATGGCGCGGTTCGCCCCGAGATAGCTCGCGTCCCACTTCTCCTCGATGGCACCCGATCCATAGAAGTAGAACAGCGACGGGGACACGGACGCGCCGATGATGCTCACGGCAAGAAACCAGTAGCGCGACGGTTGCGAGCGCGGCAGCGTGGGCACGAGCGCCGACGCCGCGCTGTGGTAGTCGGGGCCGAGCTTCACCGCCGCGACCACGAACACCACCGCGAGGAGGCCGAGCAGCGACACACCGTTCTCGATGAGACCGAAGGTGCCGTACCAGAGCAGCGCCCAGGAGGCCAGCGCGGCCGGGACGGCCCACCAGGGAAAGTGAATGCCGGTCATCAGCTCCAGCGCGATGCAGATGCCGCCGATCTCCGACGCGAGCACCAGCAGCGAGACCAGCAGCACCAGCACCAGCGGCACGAGAAAGAAGTGAAAGCCGAAGCGCGCGCGCATCGCGTCGGGAATGGTGTGCTGCGCCACGGCGGCGAATCGGCCGGACATCTCCACCAGCAGGAGGATGCAGATGGTGCCCAGCAGCACGGCCCAGAGCAGCTGATACCGAAACGCGGCGCCCGCCTCGGCTGCGGTGGCGATGGAGCCGATCTCCAGAAACCCGCCGACGCTCGTGACGATGCCGAGGCCCACCTGCAGGAGCTTCTTCACGGCACCGCCACCCGCGCCGCCGGTGCGAGCCGCTGCCGCCTCACGGTGACGACCCCGGGCCGTCCAGCTTCATGTGCGCCTCGCTATGGAAGTGGGACCGGCGTCGCTGAAAGCAAGTTCCGAGCACGACTGTGCGCGGAACACATCGTGCGAGACGGGAGGGGCAGGGCTCGACGTCGTTCGGCCGGGCGCATCGCCCGGCACCGGCGACGAGCAGCGGCAGGTCAGGGGGAGGGGAGTCGATCCACTCGGAGCGTACGATCATCCAGATGGCAGCGCCGGGCGTTGGAAAGGGCAGGCGCCGCAGGCCGCTGCGGATGTTGCTGCGCGTGGTCGGACCGGGGCTCATCACCGGTGCCGCGGATGACGATCCTGCCGGTATCACCACGTACTCCCAGGCCGGCGCCGCCTTTCAGTACGGGCTGCTGTGGACGGCCCTGCTGCAGATTCCGCTCATGATCGGCGTGCAGCTCACCTGCGCCAGAATCGGTCTGGTGAGCGGGCGTGATCTCGCCGCCGTGCTGCGCCGATTTTATCCCCTCTGGCTCCTCTGGTGCGTCGTGATCCTGCTGGTGGTCGCGAACACGGTGACGGCCGCTGCGGACATCGCGGGCGTGGCCGCGGGCGCGCAGCTCCTCACGCACGTGGATGCCGCGGTGTACGTCCCCATCGTCGCGCTCGCGATCGTGGCGGTGCTCGTCTTCGGCAGCTTCGCGCTGCTGGAGGGGCTGTTGAAGTGGCTCACCATCGCGCTCTTCGCCTATCTCGCCGCGGGCGTGCTGGCCGCTCCCGCGTGGGGCGAGGTGCTCAGGCGAACCGTCGTGCCGGGGATTCACGGATCCTTCGCGTATCTCTCGCTGTTCGTGAGCGTGTTCGGCACCACCATCACGCCGTACCTGTTCGTCTGGCAGTCAGGGGAGGAGGTGGACGATCTGCGCAACGCGGGCGTGGCGGGGCCCGCCGCGCGACGCCGGCGCGGCGCGCGCATGCTCGGGGATGCGCGGCTGGACACCATCACGGGGATGACTGTCTCGCAGCTCATCGGGTACTTCATCATCGTCGCGGCGGGGGCGACGCTGTATCCCGCAGGCCATCGGACGATCGGCACCGCGCGCGAGGCCGCGCTGGCGCTGCACCCGATCGGCGGCGGCGCCGGGACGGTGCTCTTCGCGGTGGGGATGATCGGCACCGGGCTGCTCGCGGTGCCCACACTCGCGGGGGCGTCGGCATTTGCCGTCGCGGCGCTCGCCGACCGGCCGGCGGGGATGTCGCGCACCTGGCGGCGCGCGAAGGCCTTCTACGGTGCCATCGCGGTGAGCACGCTCCTCGCCGGTGCCGTGGCGATGACGGGGACGAGCCCCGTGCAGCTGCTGATCGGATCGGCGTTCCTGAATGGCGTGCTCGCGCCGCCGCTCCTGGCCATCGTGCTGCTCGTCGCGAACAATCGCGCGATCATGCGCGAGCATCGCAACGGCTGGGGGCTGAATGCGCTGGTGGCCCTCTCCGGCATCATCATGGCCGCCGCATCCATCTGGGTGGGGCTGGCGTGGCTCGTTCCGCGGCTGTGACCGGCGCGCCTGGCGTGCCCGGGCGCCCCACCTGCCATGCGTGTGCCCTGCGTGTGCCACCAGGCCGTCCGCCGCGCGGCGCGCCGCCGCCTCATTTGAGCGTGTACAGATAGGCCGCGATGTCCCGCGCGTCGGTGGGCGAGACGTGCTCGTTCGGCATGGCGGTGAGCGAGTCCACCGCCGGCGGGTCGAGGATCCAGCGCATCATGTTGCCGGGGTTGTTCGTGAGCACGCCCGCGATGTAGGCGCGGCCCGCGATGCCGCGCAGGTCGGGCCCAACCGTCGCGTTCGCGCCGGCCACCCTGGGCACCGTGTGGCAGCTGCCGCATCCGTACTGGTGGATGAGCTGCCGGCCGCGCGCGGCGTGGCCGCCGCCGGTGAGCGCCCATGCCGACTGTGCGTCGAGCCCGGCATCCGCGCAGCCCGTGAGCGTGCCGCCCAGCAGCACGGCGGCCGCCAGCGCCGTGGCGCCCGGGCGAACGAGGCCGGCCAGCTCCCGCTGCGCCACGCGCCACTCGCTCTCGCGCAGCCAGCGCGCGAAGATCGCCAGCGCAGCCACGAGGTAGATGGTGCTGGCCGGGATCCACATGATGAGGCCCGCGAGCTGCTGGTCCTGAAGGGGCGAGAGCCCCCATCCGAGAGCGGCGGCGCTGCCGGCATACGCGGGATACCAGAGCCTGCGCGAGAAGGTGAGCAGTGCACCCAGGGCGCCGGTGTGCACCGTGGTGGTGAAGAGATAGATCACCGCCGCACCGCGAGCACGCGCGCCGCCCACGCCCGGCACGTGCGGATGGATCATCGCCCACCAGAAGAGCAGGGCAGTGATGAGGAAGCTCGCGTGCTGTCCGGCGTGCATCGCGTCGCTCCGCAGGCTGGCCTGGTACAGCCAGGGCGTGTGCCAGCTCCAGATGGCGATGGCGTGCAGCGCCCACGCCGCGAAGGGCAGGGTGAGCCCGGTCCAGAGGGCGGCCGCGTGGCGCTCGCGTACCACCGCGCCCACGCGCCGGCGTGCCCGGGGCGACAGTGCCCAGAGCATCGGCACCATGGGCCGGCCGAGCACCAGCAGCGGCGCGGCGACCACCATGAGCAGCTCGTGCTGAATCATGTGCGCCACGAAAAGCTGCTCGGAAAGCGCGTGGAGCGGAGAGAGCAGCGCCAGGATCAGCGTGATCCAGCCGGTCCAGAAGCACGCGGCTGCCCGCCGCGTGACGCCGCGCGCCCTCCCCGTCCGGCGATGCAGCACTCGCGTGCCGCGCGCGTACAGCACCGCCGCGAGAACGAGCGGCAGCACGATTCCCGGGGTCCACTCCCACGAGGTCCACAGGTGCCGCGCGGCGACCGGCGCGCCCGCGTGCAGCAGCAGGATCAGCCGCGGAGGCATGGGTTGAACACGAAGATGGCGAGCCACTGCGTCAGGATCAGCAGCGCGGAGAGCGCGCTGATCCACATGCCCAGCAGTCCGAGAAAGCGGCTGCGCCCGTGCACGGTGGCCTGGGAGTCCTCGATGCCGCGGCCCACGCGGTCCCACTCACGGTAGGCGAGCCCGCCGGCCCCCAGTGTGACCACCAGGCACACCAGCGGAATCAGATGCATCGCCAGCGGCGTGTCCGCCGGGCAGGACCCCTGATTCATGTTGGCCGCGTAGATCGCCTCCTGGTTCACCAGCACCATCACGGGCCCCAGCAGCACGCCGAGCGAGAGGCTCAGCAATCCGGGCCAGCGGGCGAGATGCGAGTGGTCGGTCGGGCGCTCCACGGCCATGCTTACCCGAAGAGCCGCGGCCCGAGATACACGATCACGTACAGCGGGATCCACACGCCCACGGTGAAGTACCAGTAGAACGAGTTGTCGTTCGTGTCGCTGAGCATCTTCACCGGTGAGCGGCCGATCCAGTAGAAGAGGCTGAGGCCGATGGTGTCGGCGACGTCCAGGAGCAGGAGCGTGGCGTGCACACCCACGATGGTCCACGCCGCGGTGCCGTACGCGTTCGTGTCCCAGCGCACGTTCAGCGCCCACAGCTCGTACCAGCGCAGAATGACCGTGGCGAGCCCGAAGAGCGCGAGCACGGTCACCCAGATCCGGGCCGCGCCGCGATCCAGCCGCTTGCCGGCGCGCGCCGCCAGAAAGGCGGGCACGCAGCTCACGAGCATCACGGCCAGATTCCAGGTTGCGACCGCGATGCCGGGGGCGGGGGTGTGCAGCGGCGGCCACGCGTCGTAGTTCTGGCGCAGGTAGAAGTACATCGCGACGATGAGCGCGAGCGTCCACCCCTCGATCACCATGAATCCGAGAGTGCCCCACCACATCAGGCTGCGAGACCCGAAGGTGACCGTGGGCAGCAGCGAGAGATCCCCCACCGCGCGCTGCTCCACCAGCGGCTCGTCCACGCGCGGGCTCATGATGCCTCCACCAGGTCGTGAGGCGTGGCCACCAGCTCGGGGCCCGACGCGCGGCTGCCCTGCCATCCCCAGCCCAGGAGCCCCAGCAGCGACAGCGCGAAGCCGCCCAGCACGAACCAGGGCGAGAACATTGACCCGATCCACACCACGCCCATGCACAGCGCGAGATACAGCGGCCAGATGGAGTGGCGCGGCGACTGGTGCCGGTGGTCGGGCAGGGCATCGAACGTGGTGGTGATCAGCTCCTCCCGGCGATCGGTGCGCAGGCCCGTGAGCACCGCGAGCGGGCCGACGGTGTCCCACAGCGGATGCCGCCCCTCCACCACGACGGGATGCACGAAGTTATATACCGGCGGCGGCGACGCGGTGGCCCAGTCCAGCCCCGAGGAAGCCCAGGGGTTGGGGCCGGCGACGGCGCCCGCGGTCCAGCTCACCCACACGTTGATCAGAAACAGGATCACCGACACGGCGATCACCACCGCCCCCGCGCTGGCCAGCAGGTTGAGGCCGCCCCAGCCCGTCTCCGGGAGATAGGTGTAGATGCGCCGCGGCATGCCCTGCAATCCCAGGATGTGCATGGGAAAGAAGGTGACGTTCACGCCGATGGTGAACAGCCAGAAGTGCCACGCGCCGAGCGTCTCGCTCAGCATGCGCCCGGTGATCTTGGGGAACCAGAAGTAGAAGCCCGCGAAGAGCGGCAGCACCGCGCCGCCCAGCAGCACGTAGTGGAGATGCGCCACCACGAAGAAGGTGTCGTGCACCTGCTTGTCGAACGCGACGGAGGCGAGCATCACGCCGGTGATGCCGCCATTCACGAACGTGAACAGAAAGCCGAGCACGAAGAGCATGGCCGTCGTCATACGGGAGCGACCCAGGAACAGCGTGGCGATCCAGCAAAAGATCTGCACCCCGGTGGGGATGGCGATCACCATGCTGGCCGCGGTGAACAGGCTCTGCCCGAGCTCCGGGATGGGCGTCGCGAACATGTGGTGCACCCACAGGCCGAAGGCGAAGAAGCCGGTGGTGATGTTCGCCAGCACGATGGCGGTGTAGCCGAACACGCGCCGCCGCGCGAAGGTCTCCACGATCGGCGTCACGAACCCGAGGGCCGGCAGGAAGACGATGTACACCTCCGGGTGCCCGAAGAACCAGAAGATGTGCTGCCAGAGGAGCGCATCGCCCCCGGTGGCCGGGTTGAACCACTGCGTGCCCACCGCGCGGTCGGCGGCCAGCTGGATCGTGCTCGCCGTCGCCACCGCGGGCATCGCGAACACGATCATGAACGAGACCACCAGCTGCGACCAGACGAAGATGGGAATGCGATTCAGCGACATCCCCGGCGCGCGCAGCTTGAAGGTGGTGACGATGATGTTCACCGCCGCCGCCAGCGCCGCGATCTCGGTGAAGGTCACCAGCTGCGCCCACACGTCCACGCGGTGGCCCGGCGAGAACTCCGGCCCCGCCAGCGGCACGTAGGACGTCCACCCCGCGTCCGGCCCGGTGTTCACGAACAGCGACACGTACAGGAAGACCACGCCCACCAGGTACGTGTAGTAGCCGAACGCGTTCAGGCGCGGGAAGGCCACGTTCCGCGCGCCCACCATCAGCGGCACGAAGTACAGCCCCATCGCGTTCATCATCGGCACGGCGAAGAGGAACATCATCGTCGAGCCGTGCGTGGTGAAGATCTGATTGTACCGATCCGGCCCGATCAGCCCGCGCAGGGGACCGGAAAGCTGCGCGCGCATCATCGCCGCCTCGATGCCCCCGGCGAGGAACATCAAAAAGGCCGTGACGATGTAGCGCTTGCCGATGGACTTGTGATCCACGCTGGTGAGCCAGCCCCAGAACCCGCGCGGGCCGCGCCACACCGCCTCGAGGCGTTCGGCGTCGCGCGCCAGCGCGTCCGCGTCGAGCAGCGGGGGCGGGGGCGAGGGGGCGGCCGCGGGCCCCGGCGCCACGCCCGGCGCGTCTGGCAGCGGTCGGACGGGATCCGTCACTTGAGCGTCTCCAGATACGCGAGCAGGGCCCGCAGGTCGCGGGGCGCCAGCGCGTTCGCCGGCATCAGCGCGCCGGGCTTCACCGCCTGCGGATCCACGATCCACCCCGCCAGATTTCCCGGCGTGTTCACCAGCGTGCCCGCCGCCAGCGTGCGCCGGCTGGCGAGATGCGTGAGGTCCGGCCCGAGGCTGGCATACGCCGGCTCGCCCGTGATCGCGTGACAGCTGGAGCAGCTGCCGGCCAGGAACACCGTGCGCCCCGCCAGGGCCAGTGAATCGGCGGGTGCGGCCGCCGGCGTGCGCGCCCGCTGCAGCCACTGGGAGAACCCGTCGCGCGGGTGCACCACCACCGGCAGCGCCATCTTCGCGTGCTCGTGGCCGCAGAACTCCGCGCACTGCGCCCGGTACACCCCCGGCCGGTCCGGACTCAGAAAGATGGACGACACGTAGCCCGGGATCAGATCGCGCTTGCCGATGATGTTCGGCACCCAGAAGCTGTGGATCACGTCGCGGGAGAGGAGCTTCACCTGCACCGTGTCGCCGGCGGGGAGGTGCAGCTCGTTCGCGTCCACCACGATCCGCTGCGGGTCGGGATCCAGATAGCGCACCTCCCACCACCACTGGTGCCCGATGATCTCGATGGTGAGCGCGCGGCTCGGGTGCGCGGCCAGCGCGCGTCCCACGGTGAAATCGTAGATGAGGAAGACGAGGAGAATGATCGCGGTGAGCGCCACCAGGCCGCCGACGATCCGCGTGGCGCGGCGATTGGCCTCCGGCGGCACCGGCTCCACCGGCACCTCGAGATCCTCGCGCGTGCGCCGGCGCGCGCGCAGCGACGCCCAGAGGAACGCCACGATCACGAGCGCCCAGACCGCGGCGCCCACGCCCAGCATCCACCAGAAGAGCGTGTTCACCTGGCGATTGCCAGGGGACACCGGGTTCAGCACGTTCTGGCGGCCGGCACACGCCGCCAGGAGGAGCACCGCCGCGAGCGCGACCCGCCGCATCGTCAGGGGACCGTGGTCATCTTCGGATGCGCCGGCGCCGTGGACGTCGGCGGGGTGGTGAGCATCATGTGATCCGAGCGGCCGGGCCGCGCGCCCTTGGGGATCAACCCGCTCAGCGAGCGGACGTAGCTCACCAGCATCCAGATCTGCTGATCACTCAATTTGTACTTCCACGCCGGCATCCCGTTCGGCCGCCCCTCGGCGATGGACGCGAAGATCTGCTCCGGCGCGCTGCCGTAGATCCACTGGTCGTCCATCAGGGCGGGCCCGATGCCCCCGCCGCCGTGGAAGTGGCAGCCCACGCAGTTCATCGAGGTGAAGAGGGTCTGCCCCTGGCTCACCGCCCAGGCGTTGTCGTCGTACGGGGCCTCGACGTCGGCGGTGATGTAGGCGGGCCCGGGCTGCAGCTGGCTCACGGTCAGCAGCTGCCCCGTGGGCGTCGCGCTGGGCGGCGACTCGACGAAGCGCCGCTGCTCGCGCTCGCACGCGGCGGCGAGCAGCAGCAGCGTCGCCAGCAGCAGCGGGGCGCCTCCGCGAGGGCGGAGGGCGCGGAGGCCGCGCGTCACGCGGTCAGGGGAGCGCGAAAACATAGAGTATCCCACCCGGTGTGGACTTCTGCGGCAGATCCTTCATGGCGTTCACGAACCCGAGCGCGCTCGACGAGTCGCGCGTGTCGAGCATGCCCGCTACCACCGCGCCCGACCAGCCGCCCACGCCCGCCAGCACCGCCACGTACTGCTTGCCGTCGGGACCCTTGTAGGTCATCGGCTGGCCGATGATCCCTGAGCCGCACTTGAACTTCCACAAGGCCCTGCCGGTGCGCGCGTCCAGCGCCTTGAACCAGCCGTCCATCGTGCCGTAGAACACCACGTCGCCGGCGGTGACGAGCGCCCCGCTCCAGACGGGGAGATCCTCGGTGACGCTCCACACCTTGTGCGCCGCCACGGGATCCCACGCGTCCAGCGCCCCGCGATACCCGCCAGGGCCGGCGTACATCTTCACGTTCATGCCCACGTACGGCGTGCCCGCGATGTAGTTCGCCTCTACTGATTCCACGTCCTCGCACAGATTCTGATGCGGGATGTACAGCAGCCCGGTGCGCGGCGAGTACGCGGAGGGCTGCCAGTCCTTGGTGCCGGGCGCCGCGGGGCAGATGTCGCGCACCACCTGGCCGGCCACCGGCGCCTTGTCCGGGTTGTACTGCAGTCGCCCGGTCTTGAGGTCCACCCCGTGCGTGGTGTTGATGTAGCCGAACGGTTGGGCCGAGAGCACCTCGCCAGTGCTGCGGTCGATGACGTACAGGTAGCCGTTGCGCTCGGGCCGCAGCATCACCTTGCGCGTGCGCCCCTGCCACGGCAGGTCCACGAGGATGCTCTCGTTGATGCCGTCGTAGTCGTGCACGTCGTGAGGGGTCGTCTGATACGCCCAGATGGCCTCGCCCGTCTCGGGCCGGCGCGCGAAGACGGTGGAGCTCCACTTGTTGTCCCCCGGCCGCACCTCGGGATTCCACGGCCCCGGGTTCGCCGTGCCGTAGTAGATGAGGTCGAGCGCCGGGTCGTACGAGATCCACCCCCAGGCCCCCGCGCCGCCGATCTTCCACTGGTCCGCGGGCCAGCTGGTCACGCCCAGGTCCGTCCCCCGGTCCATCGCATAGAACGGCTTGAAGTTCGGGCCTATCAGCACGTCCTTATCGGGCCCGGTGTGGTACGCCTTCCATACGATCTTCCCGCTGCCCTCGTCCAGCCCCGCCATGAAGCCGCGGATCCCGAACTCGCCGCCGCTGATGCCCACCATCACCCGGCCCTTCGCCACCAGCGGCGCCATGGTCATCGACTCGCCCAGGTTGATGTTGCCCACCTGGGTCATCCAGATCTCCGCGCCGGTGTTGGCGTCCAGCGCGATGGTGCGCCCATCCAGGGTGTTGAAGAAGAGCCGGCCGGCGTCGTACACCAGCCCGCGGTTCACCACGTCGCAGCACGCCACGCCCTGCGACGCGGACACCGGCTTCGGCTTGTACACCCACTTCGCCGGATAGCCCGGTTTCGTGAGGTCCAGCGCGTACACGAAGTTCGGGTACGGCGTGATGATGTACATCGTGTTGTTCACCACCACCGGCGCCGCCTCGTGTCCCTTGTTCACGCCCGTGGACATGGTGCCGACCGCCACCAGGTGCTGCACATTCTGATTGGTGATCTGCGATAATCCGCTGAAGCGCGTGGAGGCGTAGTCCTTGGCCGGGCGTACCCACAGGCCGTCGTCCTGGTAGACCGTGGTGGTGTCGCCGTGCCCCGAGGCAGGCCCCTTCGGCACCTTGAGCGCGCCGGCGGACTCCGTGCGCCGGTCCGATGTGCATCCGGCGATCATCAGCAGAACGCCGATCATCGCCGCGACTGCGCTGCGTGTCGTGCTCCGACTGATGGTCGTCGGAACGAGTGCCCGCCAACGTTGCGCCATCGTTTCTCCTCGCGCGCCACCGGGAGGCGGACGCGCGACGCCGAACGTGCCGCGGCGATGAGATGTCAGTCCGTGCCGGGGTTCGCGGGCGCCTCAATGCACGATCTGTTCCCCATACATTCCGTCGCGCGCTCGCCGTTCACGCGTACGACGCTCCTCGTATGGCGCGTGCCGCGTTGTCCACAACACCATGTGGAACGCACGGCCGATGCGGCGCGTGGTCCGCTGAAACGGGGACACCGGCCGCGCGTCGTGGCGCAGCGCGTGCACGGAGCACCGCGCATGCGGGGTCCAGCCATCGCGCGACGGCAGCTCGCCGGTGCGGCTGCCGCGGGAGCCCTGTTCGTCGCGCTCGCGGAGGCCGTGGTGCGCGACGAACCGGCCGCGATCGACCGCGCGCTGCACGACATCGCCGCGCGCGGCTACAGCCGGCTGCTGGAGCGCGTGCTCTCCCCCATCGAGGTCATGGGACTGCCGGGGTTCTACATCCCCGCGGCCGCGCTGGCGGCGCTCCGGCTCGGGCGGCGCG
>DATEPM010000015.1:0-42477 GCA_035273185.1 Gemmatimonadaceae bacterium | reverse complement strand
GGCGACGACGTGCCAGGCCTCACCCAGCTCCTTCCGGTGCTCCGCGCTCGCCGGCTTGACCGTCAGCTTCTTGTAGCTGTACTCCTGGCACTTCACGCACGCGTGACCGCGCGCGATCCGCTCGGCGCGCTCCCGGGTGATGCTCTTCGCCAAGTCGTCGCCCCGTCAGGTTGCGCTGTCGTCGCCTCTCGTGTCGTCCATGCCGGGCGAGGCGAGCGACTTGAAGGCGGGACGCGCCGCCGGCGGCTGGTACGCCGGCTGGTTCGCGCCGCCGGTCGGCCCGCCCACGCCGGCGGTGGAGCGCAGCAGCTCCTTCATCCCGCCCAGAGCGCCCATCACACCGGTCGCCTCCGCGGGCAGGAAGATCGTCGTCCCCTGGCCCTTCGTGATGGCGGGGAGCGCCTCGAGATACTTGAGGCCGAGCAGGTACATCGCCGCCTGTCCCTCGGGGAGCGCGTTGGTGATCTGCTTGATCGCCTCGGCCTCGGCGTTGGCCATCGCGAGGCGGGCCTCGGCGAGGCCCTGGGCGCGCAGGATCGCGGCTTCCTTTTCACCCTCTGCTTTCCGCACCTGCGCCTCGCGCTGCCCCTCGGATTCCAGAATGGCCGCGCGCTTACCCGCTTCCGCGTTCGTCACCGCCGCGCGCCGCTCCCGCTCCGCGCGCATCTGCAGTTCCATCGACTGCTGGATATCCCGCGGCGGCTCGATGGCCTGCAGCTCCACGCGGGTGACGTCCACTCCCCAGCTCACCGCCGCCTCCTCGATCACGTCGCGCATGCGCTTGTTGATCATGTCGCGGCTGCCGAGCGTCTGATCCAGCTCCATCTCGCCGACGATGTTGCGGAGCGTGGTGCGCGTGAGCGTCTCGAGCGCGTACGGCAGATTCTGCACGGCATACGTCGCCTTCTGTGGATCCGCGATCCGGTAATACAGCACCGCGTCGATGTCGATGGTGACGTTGTCCTTCGTGATCACCGGCTGGCTGGGAAAGTTGAGCACCTGCTCGCGCAGGTCGATGCGCGTGGTGGTGCGCGCGGCGATCCGCTTCTGGCCGCCGATGTCGGCTTCCAGGAAACGCACGTCGATCGCCTTGGGACGCTCGACGAACGGGATCAGAATGTTGAAGCCGGAACGTGCCAGGCGGTGAAAGCGGCCGAGCCGCTCGATGACCATCACCTCGGCCTGACCAACGATCTTGAACGAACTCGTCAAGCCGAACAGCGCGAAGAGCCCGAGGAGGACCAGGATGAGCACACCGAATGTCATGGGGACTCCCGAAGAATGGCGGCATCATAGTATGGAGCCGCACGGGGCGAAGCAACGTCCTGAAAGTTAGGCCGCGACGCGCCATTCGGCTGGATCGTGGGATCCTACTCCCACGGATGTGCCCGATTCTTGCTGAGGAGCAGTGCCACACTTTCGATTCCCAGGAGAATCGTATATGGCGACCAAGGGCGGGAAATCGCGTCGCGGGTCGTCCACGCGCAGCAGCAGCACGCGGGGGACCAGCAAGCGCAGCGCGCGCGGGCGGACGGGTAGCGGCAAGTCCAGTGCGACGCGTGGGTCGTCGCGCAACGGGAGCTCTCGCTCGGCATCCACTGGCCGGTCGGCCGGCGCCAGCACGCGTTCGTCCTCGCCGGCCAAATCGCGGTCGGCCGCCGCGGGCTCGCAATCGGCGAGCAGCGGGTCGCGCAGCCGGTCCGGCACCGGCGCCGCGGCGAAGAAGCATTCCGCGTCCACGTCCTCAGCGCGGAAGACTGCCAGGCAATCGCCGCTTGGACGGGTCGCCCGAGTGGCGCAAGAAGTCGCGCAGCAGGCCCAGTCGGCGGTGGTGGCCGGTGTCGATGCCATCAAGGATATGGGGGAGGCCGTCGTGGACCGGGTTACGGGCTGACGAACGCGAAGTCGGCCCGGGTGAGCGGCCCCGCCAGGTCAGCATCCGGCGGGGCGCGCTCGCCTGGTGCTACGCGATGGCCTGCCGGCGCTGGCGATGAGTGTCCAACCACTCTCGCACCAGCTCGAAGACATGCTCCCGGCCGCGATCGACGGTGATCACATGTCCCGCTCCTTCGGTCCACACCAGGCGCTTCTCACTTGCGCCGAGGCGATCGAAGGCGCGTTGGCCGTTGCGCTCCGAGATGCGATTGTCCTGCCGGGACTGGATCATCAGCGTCGGCGCGGCCACGCGTGGCAGTGCGGCGTCGGCGCGCCGCACCGTCTCGCGTAAGGCACGCAGTGCCCGCGCGGCGAACACGCCATACGAGAGGCTCTGGATTCGCTCCTGCTCGTCCTGGATCGACGGCCGCGCGGCGCTGACGCCCGCGCTCACGTAGGGTACGATGAGCCCCCAGAGTCGGGCGAAGCGGGCCGCGAACGCGATCGACGGCGGCATCGAGAGATATGGCGCGAGCAAGCCGAGGGCGGGCAGTTCGACGGATTCTGCCGCCAGCTGGACGGCGAGCGCTCCACCCATCGAGAGCCCCACGATGGCTACCCAGTCGTGCTGCTCGCGCAGCACGCCGTATTCCGCGCGCGCCGCTTCCGTCCAGCCGCTGGCGCTCACGCGTGCGAAGTCGCGTAGGGTGCGGCCGTGGCCGGGGAGCAGCGGTGCGCGCACGGCGTAGCCGCGGGCATGCAGGAACCCGGCGAGGTACCGGAGTGTCTGTGGGGTATCCCCGCCGCCGTGAAGCAGCAGCACCGCCGGGGCGCCGGCCGTGCCGATTGGGAGATCGATTGTCTCGGCGCCCACGACAACGCCGGCGCTGCCGCGCGGAAAGCGTGCATCCGATGCGCGCTCGATGCGGCGGGCACCGCGGCGCAGCCATAGAGCGCCACCGAGCAGGATCGCGCCACCGACCAGGAGGGCGAGCATGCTCGATAATGTATCCCGGCGGCAGCTATTGCACGGCCTGTTCGGCGCGATCGGCAAAGGTGGCCAGCAGCAACTCGCCCTCGGGGGCCGGCAGCTCCAGCCGCTCGGCCAGCGCGACGGGCGGCGCGACGATGAGCGTGCTGCCCTTGCGCTCGACCAGGCCCTCGCCGGAGAGGCGCCCAAAGACGAGCGACACCGACTCGCGCGTGGCACCCACAAGCTCGCAGAGCAGGCGATAACGGGCCGTGCACAGGACAATCTTTCCGTCCTCACGCGTGAACGTGCTGTTACTCGCCATGCGTACCAGCGTCGTGATCAGGCGTTGCTCCACGCTGAGCGTGGTGAGCTCGCGAAGTTTATCCAGAAGGGCTGCCCGTTCGGCCATCAGCTGGGCGACGAAGCTCAGGGCGTGCTGTGGCTGCTCGCGCACGAAGGCGCGAAAGCGCGCGGTGCTCAGAAAGAGCGTCTCGCTTTCGTCGTCCGCGCGCGCATCCGTGGCGTAGTGCCCACCCGGCGAGAGCCCTTCGGAGCCGAACGTCTCCCCAGGCGTGGCGATCCACGGGACGAAACCACGTCCGGCTCGTACGCGGCTCCGGAGCACCACCCGTCCCCGCACGACGATGAAGGCGCCATCCGCGGTCGCGCCGCGTTGATAGATTGCGAATCCCGCTGGCCACGAGGCGCGAGCCGCATACGCGGCCAGCGCTTCACGCTCCTGTTGGGACAGGCGCGTGGGACCACCCGTCGACGTCTCACCCACACCAACCTCGCTTCCCGGCCAACGGTTGGGCGGGTTGCAATGTCTGGGCCGCTCTTGACAGGCTGCCGTTTGTTCACTGTTTTGCAGGACTCGCATTCGTCCGCGCGCCCATGGCGGCAACGATCGCCTGCGTCCTCACATCCGAGCGAACGCGGCGCGGTACGGAATGCAGAAGGACACCCAACATGACGCTCGCCACGCCCGAGGGCGTGCTTCCGACCGCAGCACGGATCCCCTCCGTCGTCGTGATCGGCGCGGATGCGCTGCTGGCGGCGCGCCCTGCGACCGCGGTCCAGTTCGCCCACGCATGCATGCAGATGGGCTATGAGAATGTGGTGCCGGCCAGCTGGGGCGACGAGCTCATCGCCGCCGCGACGCTGCGCGCCCTCGAGTCGCACGGGCGTGCGCCTGCAGTGCAGTGCAGCTGTCCGCTGGTCGCGGAGCGGCTGCTGGCGGCGGGCGGCGAGTTGCGTCCCTTCCTCGTGTCACTCGTGTCGCCGCCTGTCGCGGTCGCGCGATATCTTCGCGCGCTGCATGCGCCCGCTCACCTGCACATCACGTATGTCGGCGGCTGTCCCGGCGCGATGGATGCCGCGATCGACGAGCGGCTGCGGCCGGACGAGTTGCTGGCGAGGTTCATCGAGCGCGGTGTGGTGCTAGAGGACGAGCCGGTGGTCTTCGATTCGATCATTCCACCCGACCGGCGGCGCTTCCGCTCACAACCGGGCGGGTTGCCTGCCCCGGATGCACTCTGGGGTGAGGCAGCCGGGCGGTCGATCGCGCAGGTCGGCGCGCAGGATCTTCCGGTGGATCTCGCCCAGCAGCTGCTGTCCGATGCGCCGGTGCTGGTGGACATCGCCTGCGCACTCGGCTGTGTGTGCAGCGGCGCCGTCCCGGGGGCGCAGCCGTTCGAGGCGCGTGCCAGCGTGAGCGCGTTGGAACCGCCGCGGGCGACAGGCATCGTCGTCGAGGAGCACGTGCCGGTGCTGCTGGAGCAGCCGGTCCCGCCCGTGCCGCGCGCCGCGCGCTCAGTCGCTAACAACGGCTCTCCGCCACCCGGCGCGAACGGCACCGGTGCGGCGCCAGACCGGAGCAGCATGAACGCTGGCCCGGAGCCCGGCGATCCGCCTCCAGCTCGAGCGGCGGGGGCGCCGAACACGGAGGAGGCCGCGAGCGAGAGCGCCGCGCCTAATGGCGCGGAACCGGCAGCATCCACCGCCCTCGCATCAGATGCCGTGCGCACCGAGCGCCCCGAGGCTGCACGGCAGGCGGCACGTCCCGCGCTCACCGCCGCGCCGTCGCCTCGCCGGCACGCGCCCACGCGCGGCGCGCTCCATCCGGCGTCCGGTGGCATGCCAGTCGCCCGAGATAATGGGGGTCGCCAACTGCCACGCACGTACGTGGCGACCAGGCGCCGCGCGCCCGTGCGCGCGGCACACGACGCCACCGGCTCCACGGCGAGCGCGCTGGGCGGCACCCTGGTCGCCCGACGCGAAGCGGCTGCGATGCCCGAGAGCATTCCAGCGCCCCACCCGGTGGCCGAGCGCGTGGTGGATCTGGGCGTCACGCGTCTCTCGGACGTCCGGGGCCACGAACCTGCCGAACCGCGTGAGGCGCCGATCGACAACCACTCGCCAGGGCGGGTGGTGCTGTTCGCGGTGCTGATTGCCGTGATCGTGCTGGTGAGCGCGGCCATCGGCGTGCTGGTGGGGCGCTGGCTGGCGCCCCGCTGACGATCATCCTCGCAGGGCGGCTCGGGCATCCTCGAGCGCGGCCGTGGCGGCGTCGAAGCGCATCGTCAGATCCTCGATCTCTCGGGTGGCCAGCGCCACGTTGTTGGCGCGAATCGCCTCGTTCACCGAGGGCAGCGCCATGTTCGCGTAGCCGTTGTTCTCGTCGGCCACGTATATGAGATTGCGATACCAGGGGCGGGTGCGTAACCCCTGGGCCCGCGTGAGCGCCCGCTCCACGCGCATGAGGGCCGCGTTGGTACGCGCGAGCGCGGCCTTCTTCGGCGGGGATGCGGCGGCGAGACTGCTGTCCCGGGCCCGGTTGAACGCCGCGGCCGCCTGCTCCATGCGGTCGATGGCCGCGCGCAGGGATGCCGTGGGCGCGCCGCCGTCGTCGGCTGCCGACGCCGCGCTCCAGCGTCGGTCCGTGAATGCGCGATCGATGCCCGACAGGTACGTCCGCATCGTGCGCGCGAACTCCACGTAATCGTACGGCAGCACGTCGGCATCGGCCATCCGGAGTACGGCAGCGGCGCCAATGCGCGCGGCGGCCGCGTGATATTCGAAGCCCGGATCGCCGAACGTGGTCATCCACGCGTAGTCATCGTACTGCGAGTGGTATACGCCGCCGGGTCCGCCGAACCCCCATTCCGCAATCGGGATCCCCAGGTGATTGTAGAAGCCGGCGAAATCGGAACCGCCGCCCGGATCACCCATCTCGGGTTCCAGGCTGTCTGTCACCGCCGACGCGCGGCGCCACTCGGCGTACACGCTCCCGTGACCATTGGGATCCTGGACGGATTTCACGATGTCGCGGAGCATCGGCCGCAGCGAGGGCGAGCCGCCCGCCTCGAATCGCGGTCCCTGCGCCGCCACGTCCTGGTTAAAGTATGCGACCGCACCGCGGGTGAGGCGCAGCGTGTCGTCTTCCACGTATTCGACGGAGCCGAGCAATCCCCATTCTTCGGCATCCCACGTGGCAAAGACGATCGTGCGCTTGGGGGGCGCCCCCTGCTTCACCGCTTCAGCCACCGCGTGCGCCGCCTCCAGCACGCTGACGGTACCGCTCACGTTGTCCGCCGCACCCGGTCCCCATGCATCGCGGTGTCCCCCGATGATCACCAGCTCGTCGGGAAACTCGCTGCCCCGGATCGTCGCGAAGGTATCGAAGATCGGCTTGATGGCGCCCTGCGCGCGGTCGTCGTGCACCGCCACGCGCGCCGCCACGGGCCCAGGTCCCACGTGATAGCGGAAGGGCAGACCACCCTGCCAGTTCTTGGGTATGCCCGCACCCCGCAGCCCGCGCAGGAGTGCTGATGCATTGCCGTAACTGATCGGAACCACCGGAATGTGCGGGATATCCATCTGGCCGTCGCTCAGCCGCACCGCACCGACGGTGCTGGGATATCCCGGGGTGGATGGATCCCCCTCCACATTCAACACGCTGCCGCGCTGGACGCCGCCAGCCGGGCGCATCGGCCCTTCCGGGTACACGTCGCCGCGCACGTAGCCGTCGTCCGCGGGATCGCTGTAGATCAGCAGCGCCAGCGCGCCGTGACGCTCCGCCTCGCGCGCCTTGATGCCGCGGTAGGACCGGCCGTAGCGCGCCACCGCGATCTTCCCCCGCACCGAGACGCCCAGCGAGTCGAGCTGGGCATAGTCCTCGATCAATCCGTAGTTGACGTAGACGACGTCACCCGAGACATCACCCTGTCCGCTGTAGCCGTTCACCGTGGGATACTGCGGCAGCAACGATGTCGAGTCTCCAGGAACCGGCGGCTCCGCAAGGCTCAGCTTGAGCGTGTCCGGTGCCACGCGCCACACGCCCACGTCGGTGGCGTGCGGCATGAAGACGTGGTAGGTCCGCGCGCTGGTCTCCAGGCCCCAGCTCTTCATCTGCGCCAACACATAGTCGCGCGTGGCTGCCTGTGCGGGCGTGCCCGCCACGTGCGCCTCGTGCGAGAGCACGCGAGAGTGCTGTGCAGCGGTGGCGGCGCTCGGTCGGCGGATCGCATCGGCCTCGATGCCGCGTTCGCGTGCCGCGGCGCCCGGCGTGTACCCGGGCAGAGGCGCTTGGGCGTGCGCCGGCGGCAGGGCGAGGAACAACAACAGCACGATCGACGGGCAGGAGAATCGCATCACGGACTCGCTGTGCTTGGGCCAGAGGGAGAACGGCGGCGGCGAAGCGACTTGCCGGCGCTGATGTTCAGGCGCCAGTAGTCGAGCAGAAAGGTGTTGTCCTCGCGCGCCGCCGTTTCGGTGAGGAGATCGAGAAAGCGGTTGCGCTGGCGCGCGGTGGGAAGCCGCGCAAGAAAGGGACGCATGACCACGGTCTCGAGGAACTGCCGGTAGCTGGTTGCATCATCGAAGTAGGTGGGCGCCTCGACGATCCAGCATTGCACGTCGGCAAAGCCGGCGTCCCGGAGGCGAGCGGCGGCCGCATCGGGGGTGGGGAACACCCACGGCTCCTCCCAGTGCTCGAAATGCGGCTGGAAGGCCGGCGTGCACACGAGCGCGAGTGCGCGATCGTGGACGCGCCGCAGATTCGGGCCACCACCGCACTGTGCCTCCAGTCGCCCGTCGCCTCGCAACGCCGCCGCAATGCTCGAGAACAGCCGCCGGTGATCGCGGATCCAGTGAAAAGTGGCAGTGCTGAAGACGAGGTCGAAGGCACCGCGAAACGGGAGCCGGAGCAGATCGGCGCACACCACGTCGCACCGCGGGCGCTCCGATGCGAGCGTTACGGCGGCCGCCCGCGCCATGTTCTCCGACACGTCGCTCGCCACGACGCGACCGGCGGGAAGACGGCGCAGCAGCTCGGCGGTCAGACGTCCGGAACCGCAGCCGGCGTCCAGCGCGCGCTCGTCGCCGCGCAAGGCAACGCGCTCCAGCACCCGCAATCCCCAGGTAAACTGGGGATGCGAGAGCTCGTGATAGCTCGCAGCATCCCAGTCGCGCGGAGACGGGCGCGCGGCGCGCGCGGGCTTGTCACCGCCATGAGGTCCTCCCGGACCGTCATCATGCATGCGAAGCGCTCACTCGAGCTGCTCCGCGGCCAGCCGTATTGCGGCGCGCAGCCGCTCCTCGCGCGCCGGACCGGCCGCGACGCTTGCCGCGATGGCGCTGAACTGTCGCAGCATCTCGCTTTCCAGAAAGGCGGCCCGATCCCGCACGCCCAGTGCGTCGAGCGAGCGCTCGGCGAGATCGCGCAGCAGGGTGCGCGTCTCGCGATCCAGCCCCTGCAACGTGGAGGGATCTCCGGGAAGCGGGCGCACACTGTCGTCAGGCTGGCTCGCAGGCGTCTCCCAGAGGCGATGCATCGGCGCCAGCTGCACGACGAAGGAGCCCGGTGTGTGCTCCTGGTAATCCTTGAGCACTCCCCTACGTTTGAGTCCATCGAGCAGCTGCACGATGGATGCACGCACCACCGACACGCCGCCGGGACTCTGATTGCCACGTCCGGTGATGATCAACGCCTCGTGCGCCGCGGGACGAGCCGGCGGTTGTACCTGCTGCTGCCGAAGCCACGCCTCCGCGCGGGCGACCGCCTCGGCCGCCGTGGGGTGCGACTCGCGCAGGTTCAGCGTGCGTGCCGCACCGAAGCGAGCTTCGTCGAAGGCATGACGAAGCCCGGAGAGCGGCACGCTGCGGCGCGGCTTTGCCATGCTCGTGCGCTCGCCCGGCGCGGTCCGGTTACCGGAGCACGTACGTCAACACGCGGCCGTCCAGTCGCTCCAGCGGCAGCACCCCCAGGACTCGCGCCAGCGTTGGAGCGATGTCCACGACGCGCGCGGGCTCGTCGTACATGCCCGGCCGGAACGGCGGACCGTAGAAGAGCACGGGCACGTGCGCGTCATAATCGTGCGGTGTGCCGTGGGTGGCGTAGGTGACGCCGGCCCAGTAGGCGTACGGCTCCAGGGTCACCACGAGCTCCACAGGCAGGTCGGGCGACAGCATGTGATACCAGCGGCGCGCGACCGCATCCCGCGTCGTATCCGCCGATGCCAGAGACCTGACGAGGTCCACACGCTGCACCCCTGGCACGCCACGTAATGAGGCGGCCAGCGCCTGCAGGACGGAATCGGCACTCACGCGAGCACGCTGGAAGGCGGCCCGGTTCGTCCAGACCATTCCGTCGGAGAAACGCAGGGCATCGGGCAGGCCATGCGCCGCCAGCGCCGCATGTGTCGTTCGCAGTACCGGCGCCAGGTCGACGAAGCGGGCAACGGCGCCCGAGGTGCGCGCCGCGTGTACCTGGGGATAGGGCGCCACACCATGGTCGGCGGTGAGCGCGATGATCACACGCGCCGAATCGCGCAGCTGAAACAGGCTATCCAGAAACGCGCCGAGATACCGGTCCAGACGCAGAATCTGGTCGTGCAGCTCGCGGGAGTCGGGGCCGAACGCGTGCCCCACCGCGTCGGTGGTGGAGAGCGAGATGGCGAGAATATCAGCCTGCGGTCCGCGGCCCAGGTCCAGCGCCTGGAGTCCGGCAAGCGCCGCTGCGAGCGTCACGGAGTCCATGGCCGGATAGCCCGGGAGCAGCCGCGCGGCGGCTTCCGAATCAGCCGGAAACGGGTGCGGGAAGAGATAATTGCGGCCGCCATTCTCCACCGGCTGCGCATCCACTTCGGAATACGCCCCGGCCGGGAGCAGCGTGTTCCAGGTCGCGCCGGCGTAGCGCGCGGGCAGGTGACGATCGTTGAAGCGTCGGACCCAAGTCGGGAGCGTGTCGTGGTAGTACGAGCTGGTCGTGAACCGGCCGTCCGACGCGTACCAGAATGCTTCACCGTGCGCACGACCGAGCGGCAGGATCGCGCCGCGATCCTTGCGGGAGATGGAGAGGGCCTGCGCGCGGGGATCGGCGACCCGAATCCAGTCTGCGAGCGTGGTGCCGCGAAAGCGGAACGGGGAGGCTCCCGGTCCGCCGCCGCCGATGAGCGGCGATTGGGGATCCTCCACGCCGGCGGCATTGAAGGTGATTCCCGTACTCCGCGGGAAGCGGCCGGAGAGCATCACCGAGTGGCCCGGCGCAGTCTCGGTGATGGCGTGGTCCTGGAACGCGTTGCGGAGAAAGGCGCCGCCGTGATACAGCCGCTCGAGTCCCCCGGTAAGCTGCCGGTCGAAACGCGGGAAGTAATCCGCGCGCATCTGGTCCACCGCGAAGAACACCAGGAGAGTGGGAGCACCCGAAGCCATGGCGGGCGCGCTCTGCGCAGCGATCGGCGCCACGGCCGTGAAGCACGCGACTACGGTGAGGGCGATGAATCGGTGAGGCATCGCGATGCGGACTCGGTGTCGAAGGCGGGAGCGGACGCGCGTGCCTGCCGCGCGTCCGCCGTTCGATCCGATCAATCTATAACGCGTGCGCGATGGTCAGAGCACCTGCTCCAGGATCCGTATGCCGAGCGAGAGCTCCTCACGGGTGATTACCAGCGGTGGAAGCAGGCGCACGGTGTGTTCTCCCGCGGTGCACGCGAGCAGACCTGCCTCGCGCGCGGACTCCACCACGTGCGCGGCAGATCCCATCACATCGAATCCCCACATCAATCCGATCCCGCGCACCGCGCGGATGCGCCCCGTGCGCTCGGCGAGGGCGCGGAGCTCGTCGCCGAGCCATGTGCCGTGCTCGCGCACGCGCGCGAGCAGCGCGGGATCGGCGATCCGCTCGAGCACATGCAGGGCCACCGAGGCCACGAATGGACCTCCGCCAAATGTGGTGCCGTGGTCGCCCGGCCTGATGGCCTCGGCGATGGCCTCGGTCATGAGCACCGCGCCCATCGGCAGTCCGCCGGCGAGCGGTTTGGCCAGCGTCAGCATGTCGGGCTCGATCCCGAGCTGCTCGTAGGCGAAGAGGGAACCGGTGCGGCCGAGACCGCACTGGATCTCGTCGAAAACGAGCGCGATGCTACGCTCGCGCGTGAGTGCGCGCAGCTCGCGCAGGAAGCCTGCGTCCAGCACGCGCACGCCTCCCTCGCCCTGCACCGGTTCGACGATGAGCGCGGCCACTGTCTCGACGTCGAGCGCGGCATCGAGGTCCGCGAGGTCGCGCTCGATCACGGAGATGCCGGCTGCGAGGGGCCGAAAGGGCATGCGATAGGCCGGACGATCGGTGGCTGCGAGAGTGGCGAACAGCCGCCCGTGGAAGGCGCCGCGCAGCGCGAGAATCTCGAACTTGGAATCTCCCTGGGTGCGCGCCCACCGGCGCGCGAACTTGAACGCACCCTCGTTCGCCTCCGCACCGGAGTTGCAGAAGAACACCCGGTCCGCGAAGGACCGCTCCACGAGGAAGGACGCCAGGCGCCGGGCAGGCGCGGTTTCGTACAGGTTGGAGACGTGCACGAGACCATCCGCGGCGGCGTGCATCGCCGCGACGAGACCGGCATCCCCGTAACCCAGCGCGTTCACCGCGATCCCGCTCACGAGATCGAGATAGCGCTTGCCCGTGCTATCCACGAGAAACACGCCGTCTCCACCGACGAGCTCCATCGACGGACGCTTATACGTCTGGAGCAGCGGGTCCGGGGGCGGGACCGCCTCGGTCGTGGCGGTCTCCGACGGTGGTACCGGCGACAGAACCGCCGGGCCCGCGCCCTGTGGCACCCGCGGCCGCGCCGGCGGCGCGGTGCCATCGAGAATCATGTCGTGAGCGGGTGCAGTCATCGAGTCCTCTGTGAAACCGTTTGCGATGGTGCCGACACCTTTGCAGTGCATGAACGCCGATTGGGGTGCGCGCGACGTGCCAACGCTAGCGCAGCAGTGTAGTACCGCGCTCCGGGTGGCCGATGGCGCCGATGGCGCCGATGCGTACCCGCTCCACTCCTCCCTCGAGGGCTGCGAGCGCCGCCTGCAGCTTGGCGCGCATGCCGCCCGCAGCCGTGCCGTCGGCCAGCATCCGGCGCGCGCCGCGGACATCCACGCGCGATACGAGGGCGCCGTCAGACATCACCCCCGGCACATCGGCAACGAGCAGCAGCTCCGATGCGGCGAGCGCCACCGCAATCGCCGATGCTGCGTCGTCGCCGTTCACGTTCAGGGTGCGACCGAGCTCCGCGTTCGCGGGCGCCGCGGCCGCATTCCGGCTGACCGGCGAGATCACCGGCAAATATCCGCCACCGATCAGATGCCGGAGCAGATCGACGTTGATCCGATGTGGCGTGCCCACGTGGCCCAGCCGCGCGGCGTCGAGGGGCACCGCCGTAATAAGCGCCGCGTCCTCGCCGGAGATTCCGAGCGCGGGCACGCCGGCATCCAGGAGCGCGGATGCCAGTCGCTTGTTCGCGCTTCCCGAGAGGCCCAGGCGCACGATCTCCGCGTCTCGCGCGCTGGTCACCCGGCGTCCGTCGACGAACGTCGGTGCGGCGCCGAGCGCGGCCTGCAGCGAGGAGACCTCGTCACCGCCGCCGTGCACCAGCACAATCTGGCAAGCCGAATCCCTCCACGCACGCGCGAGGGCCTCAGGAAACGCGGGATCGCTCTGCGGACGACCGCCGATCTTGATGACTTGCATCGCGGTCAGACCGGCAGCCCGGCGGGCTCGGGAAGCCCGAGCATCAGGTTCGCGTTCTGGAGCGCCTGGCCCGCGGCGCCCTTTACGAGGTTGTCGATCGCCGCGAGCACGACGAGCATCGGCTCACGCGTCGCCGTCATGGGGAAGGCAGCGATCTGTGCCACATTCCGGTGCGCTACATCGTGCAGCTGCGGCGGCGCGGAGAGCACCTCGACAAAGGGTTCTCCGGCGTAACTCTGCCGCCAGGGCGCGAGGGCATCGGCCAGGGGTTCGCGAAGGGGCACGGTGATGGTTGCGAGTATGCCCCGCGGCACCGGAAGCAGGTGCGGCGTGAAGACAAGATCGATATCGGCGCCGAGCTCGCGCGCCACCACGCGCATCTCGTTCAGATGCCGGTGCGTGTTGCCGTGACCATCCGTGAAGCCGTATGCCCGATAGTCGCCGGCGACTTCCGCGAAGAGCAGCTCCCGTCGGGGCGCATTCCCGGCACCCGTGACGCCGCTGGCCGCGTCGACCACCACCGCGGCCCCGGCCGGAATGAGATCACGCTCGATAAGCGGAGCGAGCGCGAGCAGGATGGCTGTCGGGTAACAGCCCGGATTCGCGACGATCTGCGCATCGCGTACGCGGTGGCGCATCAACTCCGTGAGGCCGTAGGGAACGCCCTCGCACCCGTTGCCGGGCCGCAAGTCGGCGGAGAGATCCACTACCCGGGCACCCGTCTCGCTCGCGCGCGCCACCCAGTCCCGCGACGCACCGTGGGGCAGAGCACTGAAAACCAGCTCGACGCTACCAAGCGGGGCATCCTCGATGGCCAGGTATCGCACGTCACGACCCGCGATGCGCGCGGTATTCCCGCGCTGATCATGGGCGGTGGCAAAGGCCAGCTGAAGCTCCGGATGCGCTGCGACCAGGCCGCACAGCTCTCGCCCCGCGTAGCCGCTGGCACCGAGGATTCCCACCTGAATCTTATTCACCTGGAATGCATAATAATGCAGCATTCGTTCGTCAATGGCCGTCCTCGATCGCCTGTCGAGGCGAGCCGGCGCGTGCTATCCTTTGGCGCGAACTCTCCGGGAGCAGATGAGGAAACAGGATCGGCAGCAGGCGGTGCTTCAGCTCATCGCGTCGCACGCCATCGCGAGCCAGGAAGAGCTCCGGCGGCTGCTGGCTGGGCACGGCCTGCAGGTGACCCAGGCGACGCTCTCGCGCGATCTGCGGGAACTCGGCGTGGTGCGAGCCGCCACCGGGGAGGGCGCGCGATACGTGCTGCCGGCGATGCTCGCCCCCGAGGAAGCCAAGCCCTCGCTGGATGGGCTTCTGCCGCAGCTCTTTGCGGATCTCGACGGCGTGAGCGAGATGCTGGTGCTGCACACCTTGCCCGGCGGCGCGCAGCCGATCGCGGAAGGAATCGACGCACAGGACTGGCCCGAGGTCCTGGGTACGATCGCCGGGGAAAACACCATCCTCATCGTCTGTCGCTCGCCAGAAGCCCGCGCCACACTGGGCAACCGGCTGCGCGCCCTCGCGGGTCGGGTGCCTCGCCGCTGAGAATTCCCCTCCATACTATTGACGGCGCGTGCGACTACGCTTAAATATGCAGCTTAGCTGCATAAAACTGCGCACCTGGAGCCATCAATGCCCCGTACGATCGTCCTCGCCTACTCTGGTGGACTCGACACCTCGATCATCGTTCCCTGGTTGCGCGAGCACTATGACGCGCGCGTCATCTGTGTGGCCGCGAACATCGGCCAGGGCGATCACGAGCTCGACGGGGTCCGGGAGAAGGCGCTCGCGTCCGGTGCCGAGGACTGTTTCGTCGAGGACCTCCGCGAGGAGTTCGTGCGGGATTTCATCTTCCCGACCCTGCGCGCCGGTGCGGTCTACAACCGGAAGTACCTGCTCGGCACGTCCATGGCCCGTCCGCTCATCGCGCGACGCCAGGTGGAGATCGCGCGCCAGGTGGGCGCAGATGCCCTCGCCCACGGCTGCACTGGGAAGGGAAACGATCAGGTGCGCTTCGAGCTCACCTTCGCCGCCTTTGCGCCTGATCTCCCGGTGATCGCTCCCTGGCGCGAGTGGGATATCCGCAGCCGCGAGGATGCGATCGCCTACGCTGCGGCGCGCAAGATTCCCGTGGCGGCCACCAGGGAAAAGATCTACTCGCGCGACGCGAATCTCTGGCACCTCTCGCACGAGGGTGGCATCCTCGAAGATCCGAACGCGGCGCCACCGGACGACCTCCTGATGCTCACCGCGAACCCGCTCGCGGCACCGGATACTCCCGAAACGGTGACGATCGGCTTCGAGTCCGGCACACCCGTCTCGGTCAATGGGGAGCGGCGGTCGCCCGTCGCGCTCGTCCATGCCCTCAACATCATCGGCGGCCGGCATGGCGTCGGGGTGGTGGATCTCGTGGAGGATCGCATGGTGGGCATGAAGTCGCGCGGCGTGTACGAGACACCCGGGGGCTCGCTGCTGTACACGGCGCATTCGGAGCTGGAGCAGCTGGTGCTCGACCGCCGCACGCTGGCGGCCAAGGATGCCATCGCGCCGCGATACGCCGATCTGGTGTACGAGGGGCGCTGGTGGACCACGGAGCGCGAGGCCTACGACGCTTTCGTGAGCGTCACGCAGGCGCGCGTCACGGGCACGGTTTCGTTGCGGCTGTACAAGGGATCGGCGGCCGTGGTGGGCCGCGAGAGCGTTCATGCGCTGTATGACGAGCGCTTCGTCACGTTCGGCGAGGACGACGTGTATCAGCAGAGTGATGCTGCCGGCTTCATTCGGCTGGTCGCCCTTCCGGCGCGGGTGCGGGCGCTCAAGGATCAGGAGCTCGCAGCCGCCGGCCAGCCGGACATCGCCCCCACCACCGATGGTCCGGTGCCCCCGACATCGGCTGGTTTCGGCGCGCCGCAACGCGGCGAACCGGAGGCAGCGCCGGCGGCGCTTGCCGTCGCGTGACCAGCACCACGCTGCGGGAAGCCGCGGCCACGTCGCACCGACTCTGGGGCGGACGCTTCGCCGGGGGCTCCGCGCCGGAGTTCGATGCGCTGAACAGCTCCATCGGCATCGATTTCCGGCTCTGGCCCTTCGACGTGGAGCTCTCCCGGGCGTGGGCGATGGCGCTCTACGGCGCGGGGGTTCTCTCGCTGGACGACTGCAACGCCATTGAACGGGGGCTGGATGCGGTCGCGCGCCGGCTGGGCGGCGGTGAACTGCCGGTGCCGTCCGATGAGGATGTGCATACGCTCATCGACCGACTGTTGCACGAGGAGATCGGGGACATCGCGTCCCGGCTGCACACGGGGCGCAGCCGCAACGATCAGGTGGCGACCGCCACCCGCATGTGGGCGATGGATGCCGCCCAGCGGCTGGACGCCGCCGTGCGGCAGCTCCAGCACGTCATGGTGGACCAGGCGCACGGGCTCGAGACGGCGCTCATGCCCTCGTACACGCACCTGCAGCGCGCCATCCCGGTGTCCGGCGCCCACTGGCTGCTGGCGCACTTCTGGCCGCTGGAGCGCGACCGGCAGCGCATTCGTCAGGCATCCCGCTCCGCGGCAGTGCTGCCGCTGGGCGCCGGCGCGGTGGCAGGCTGCGCGTACCCGATCTCGCGCACGCTGCTGCAGGGCACGCTGGGCTTTCAGGCTCTGTCGCCCAACTCCATCGACGCGGTGAGCGATCGTGATTTCGTCGCCGAGCTGCTGTTCGGGGCTGCGATGATCGGGGCGCACCTGTCGCGGCTGGCCGAGGATCTCATCATCTACGGCTCGAGCGAGTTCGGTTTCGTGCAGTTCGGCGAACGCTTCACCTCGGGCTCCAGCATGATGCCGCAGAAGCGCAACCCCGACGCGCTGGAGCTGGCGCGCGGCGCGGCGGCGCGTATGCTGGGCAATCTCACGACACTGCTCGCGACCCTGAAAGGGCTGCCCTCCAGCTACAACAAGGACCTGCAGGACGACAAGCGCGTGCTGTTCGACGCGGTTGACACGTTGCTGCTGGTCTTGCCGGCGCTCGCGGGCGCCCTGGCGGAATGCACGTTCCGGACGGACCGTATGCGGGCGTCGCTGTCCAGCACCATGATGGCGACGGATCTGGCGGACTACCTCGTGCGGCGCGGCGCGAGCTTCCGGGAGGCCCACGGAGCGGTGGGCCGGTTGGTGCGTGCCAGCGAGGAGAGCGGGTTGGAGATGCATTCGCTGCCGCTCGCGACCTTCGTCGATGCCCACCCGCTGTTCGGTCAGGACGTGTTCGACGCTCTCTCGGCATATCGCTCGGTCGAGCAGCGCGAGGTGGAGGGTGGCACCGGCCCGGCGGCCGTGCGCACGCAACTGGAAGCGGCCCAGCGGGCGCTCGACGGGCGGGGGCACTGAGGCTCGAGCGCATCGAGGCACACGGGCCGGTGCCTGCGCGGGCAACCGAGGGCCGGCCGGATCAGAACGTGATGCCCACGCTCAGTGGAACGATGCGAACATCCGTGCCACTCAGCCAGTGATACCGCGCCTCGCCGTAGATGCTGAAGCCCGTGAGCGCCAGCCGGAACCCGGCGCCGATGTTGCCGCCGGCGGCGTTCGAGCTGCTCGTGCCGCCTGACGAGAGATCCACCTCCGTCGTGCGATAGTAGCCCAGGCCGCCGATGACGTACGGCCCGAGGACGGGAGAGAACGTGAACATCGCGTTGGCGGTCGCCGCCCAGACCCGCGCGTTGCTGCTGATGGGCTTCCGCACCGCGCCGCCCCCCGGTCCCGACTTGTCGTTGTAGTCCAGCTGATTGAACATGCCCTCCCCGCGCAGCGTGAACGGCGTGAGCGGTGCGTGCACGCTCATGGTCACCATGGCGTGGTAGCCGCTGCTCGTCCGGTCTCCCAGACCGCCGGCGGGCACGGTGGCGCCCGCGGCCACGCCGAGTGCGACGATCGACTGGCCGGGGGCGACGGCCGGAAGCGCGAGGGTGACCGCCGCCGACAGGATCAGAGCACGAACGATGGACATGCGTATCCTGGGTGATGCTCGTCAGAACAGGAGCCCGAAGGTGATCGGGACGATGCGCACGTCCTGATCGATCACTTTGTGATATCGCGCCTCGATGAAGGCGCTGAAGCCGGTGAGGCCGAAGCGCAATCCACCCCCGACGTTCACACCGGCGTTGGTGACCGAGGATTGACCGAGAAACTCGGGGCGGCGCACGTTGTAGATTCCGGCCCCGCCCAGCAGATATGGCGTGAGCGCGGGCGCGCCGCCGCCGTGGACGACGATGTCCGCGGTGGCGGCCCATATCCGCGTCTTGGCATCGCGGTTCGTGAACTTCAGCTCGTGGTACATGCCGTCGGCGCGGAACCCGATAGGGGTGAGTGGTGCGCGCACGTCCAGCGCGACGCCGAGGTGGTATCCGAGGTCCCGACCGTTGCCGTAATCGCTGACCGGGGCGGTCGCCCCGACTTCCACCCCGAGCGCGGCGCCCGACTGTGCGTGCAGCGCGCGGGCGGCGAGGCAGAGCGCACCCGCCAGGACGGCCGCCAGGAATGGAAAACGAATCATGCGACGAGCTCCACGGGTTTCAGGACGTGGCGATGCGCTCCTCGGCTACCAGTTCCATGCCAGGACCGGTGCGGGATGGGCAGCGGTCCATACGAAATCGGAGCGCCCCCAATGCGGGAGCGCCCCGATGCCGTCGATCAATGCGCTGCGGAACGCGGCTCGGCGCCGCGACACCTCAGGCCCGTTCGGTCAGTGCGCCGCCTTGCTGACGTTTTCGGCGGCGGGACCCTTTTGCCCCATCACCAGATCGAACTCGACAGCCTCGCCCTCCGCCAGGGTCTTGAAGCCGTTACCCTGGATGGCGCTGTAGTGGACGAAGCAGTCCTTGTCCCCGCTGTCGGGGGTGATGAAGCCGAAGCCCTTGGCATCGTTGAACCACTTCACCTTGCCGGTCGTACGCATGTCCCACTCCTGAAAGTACGAATCACCGGGGAGCGAATCCTCTAGAGTCGAGCCGCGGCGATGATCCCGATCCGCCGTGACACTGTGTCACTGCGGCCCTGCACGAAACCGAAGCCAGAGCCCCGGATCGGGGACCCGGCTTCAGACGACCGCGAAAGTAGTGCGGAGCTTCCGGGCGGTCAATAGCCACCGGGCGGTCTGGCCGGCCCGCCTCACGGCGCCACCTTGCGAACTCCCGTGACGAAGTACTGGGTCTCGCCAAAGCAACTGCTGGGGATTCCCTGATGCTGATCGTAGGTGAGCGAGACGCGGTCACCCATGTCGTTCAGGATCAGCTGGGCGATGCTGTCATCCCGCACCGTGAAGTCCCAACGCTCCTGCAGCGCGCCCGGCACGTTCACCATCGCCAGCTCCCCTTCCCACGTCTTGCACAGCCACCCCTTCTTCGAGAATTTCTGCACGTAGCCCGCGCGGTTCCCGCTGGAGTATGAGAAGTTGAGCGCGATGACGGTCCACAACGCAAAGAGCACGACCGGCGAGAGCACGATCGCCGCGACTACCCAGGGCCAGCGGCGGCGGTGCCGCGGAACGCGCGCCGGACCAGGCGTCGGCCCCCCAGACGGTGGTGATGCGGGGTCACTGGAGTCGGCGGGATCGTCGGGCGGGTCGGCAGCCATGGCATGGTCTCGGGTTGGAAGGGATCGGGCGGGGTAGCCACCTGGGCGCCGCGCTAAGCTACTGCGGCGCATCCCGAAGCAGTAGGTATCTTTCGGGGTGGTTCGGCGGGCCGCGGCGCCCGCCGAAGGATCCCTCTGAGGAATAGCGGCGGTGAGCTTCCGGAATCGCAGAGACACGGTCACCACCTGGGTCGGCGGCACGCCGATCGGCGGTGAGCACCCCGTGATCGTGCAGTCGATGACGAACACGGATACGGCGGATGCCTGCGCCACCGCGGATCAGGTGAGCGCCCTGGCCCGCGCCGGGTCGCAGCTGGTTCGGGTGACGGTGAACAACGAGCCGGCGGCGGCGGCGGTGCCCGAGATCGCGAAGCGAGTCCGGGACGCCGGCATCGAAGTCCCGATCATCGGCGATTTTCACTACAACGGCCACCTGCTGCTCGCGCGGTATCCCGCCTGCGCGGCGGTCCTGGCGAAGTATCGCATCAATCCCGGCAACGTCGGCGGCAAGCGCCGCGACGAGAACTTTCGCACGATCGTTCAGATCGCGATCGACAACGACCGGCCGGTGCGCATCGGCGTGAACTGGGGATCCCTCGATCAGGATCTGCTCACGCAGCTGATGGACGAGAATGCGCGCGCCGCGACCCCGGCGGATGCACACGACGTGTACGTCGAGGCCATGCTGGCCAGCGCCCTGCGCTCCGCCGAGCTCGCGGAGGAGGTAGGGCTGCCGCACGATCATATCGTGCTCTCGGCCAAGGTCTCGGGAGTGGGGGATCTCATCGAGGTGTACCGGAAGCTCGCCGCCCGCTGCGAGTATCCGCTGCACCTGGGGCTCACCGAGGCTGGGATGGGGATGAAGGGCATCGTCGCGAGCACGGCCGGACTCTCGATTCTGCTCTCGGAGGGCGTGGGGGACACCATTCGCGTATCGCTCACCCCCAGGCCCGGTGGCGACCGCACCGAGGAGGTGCTCGTCGCCCAGCAGATCCTGCAGTCGCTCGGGATCCGCAGCTTCGCGCCGCAGGTCACCGCATGTCCGGGATGCGGCCGCACGACGTCCACCTTCTTTCAGCACATGGCGGAAGACATCCAGATGTACCTCCGCGAGCAGATGCCCGTCTGGCGCGACCGCCACCCAGGCGTCGAGGAGCTCCGGGTCGCGGTGATGGGGTGCGTCGTGAACGGGCCGGGCGAATCAAAGCATGCGAACATCGGCATCTCGCTGCCAGGCACGTTCGAGGAGCCCAAGGCACCCGTATATGTGGATGGAAAGCTGTGCACCACGCTGCGTGGCGCGACGATCGTCCCCGAGTTTCTGCGAATCCTGGAGGACTACGTTGGACGGCGCTATCCCGCGGCGGTGACGGCGGAGACCTGACCGTCTCGCGCGGGGCTGCCAGAGCCCGGGATCAGAGTCCGGCCGCCGCCGCCTCGCGATGCGTTTCCAGCTCCTCGACCGCCTCGCGCAGCTCGCGCATGATGGGCGCGTCGAAATGGAGCTCGAGAAGCCGGTCGTGCACGCGCCGGTACCAACGGATAGTGCCGTCCTTGCCCGCGTTGAAGCGTCCCCAGACTGTCTGCGGATCGATGGTCCGCTCCAGATCGGCGAGGATCGTGCTGGCGTTGTGCAGCTTGTCCGCCGCGCACACCCAGCGGGCGCTGTGTCCGGCATCCGCCAGCCGATCGAGGTAATCCTGCTTGCGATCTTCCGAGGACAGCTCGACCCCGGCATCATCCACATTCCGCTGCGTCACCGCCATCACGCTGTCCAGCACCGCGACGCCGAACTTGTCCGCGATGCGCTGCTCGAGCATCTCGCGTGTGTAGTTCTCCCGTACGCAATCCTCGATGACGTCGTGCAGGATGCCCGCGACCACCGTGTCCTCGTCGCACCCATAACGGGTGAGGATGATCGCCACGTTGGCCGGATGCGTGAGGTACGGCAGCCGTGTCCCCTTGCGCACCTGTCGGTCGTGATGCTTCGCCGCAAAGGCGAGCGCGTGATTGACCCGGTCAGAATATCCTGTAATCGTCATCTCTCGGTCGCATCCAGCGGAGTCCCCGGGAAGCGGGGGCGACGTAACATAGCGTCCAGCATGGTGGCACGCATCACACACACGGCATCAGCGTGCGAACCATTGCACCAATCGTTCGAGCCCGACCCCATCGTCCGCGTCGAACGCGGATACCCGATCCGAGTCGATGTCCAGCACCGCACGCAGGCGGCCGGTCCGGTCCAGCACCGGCACCACGATCTCGGACCGGGAACGGGCGTCGCAGGCGATGTGACCCGGAAAGGCGTTCACATCCTCCACGATCACCGTACGCCGTTCGGCCGCCGCGGTTCCGCACACGCCCTTCCCCACGGCGATCTCCAGGCAGCCAAGGGTCCCCTGATAGGGGCCGACGCGCAGGAGCTCGGGTGCGACGAGCCGATAGAAGCCGGTCCACAGATGGCCAAAGCCATGCTGGAGCAGGGAGCTCATCGTCGCCATCGCGGCAATCTCGTCCTGGATGCCCGCCAGCACATGCGCGACGTGCTCCTCGAGCTCGGCATACGCCTCGGGCTTCGGGGTAGCTCGCAGATCCAGCGTGATCTCGGCCATCGGTAGCGATATCGAATGATGACGGGCGGCAAGGAGGGAGGATTCGATGCACTATCTCGAAATCTGCCCCACGAACAGCAACTCGAGCACCGCGAGCGCCAGTCCCTGCAGGGCCACGCCGATACCAGCGCCCATCGCCGGGAGTGCACGCACCGCGGATGCTGCCAGCGAAGCGGCGAGCCGCCAGGTGGCGACCGCGAAGGCGACCCCCGCTCCCGCGATGCCGAGATACAGCCCGAGGGCGAGCCACGCGATCCGCTCCGCACGCGTGGCGCTGGCCACATCACGCAATGCCAGGGCGTGGTAGGCGGCCGCCGCGACCGCGAGCTCCACGAATCCCCAGAGCACGCACTGGCGGGCAAAGCGGCCGAGCAGGGGCGACGATCGTGTCCGCGCCGTCACGACGAGCAGCACCGTGCCGGCCAGAACACTGAGCGCACCCCAGAGCAGCACCAGCAGCAGATGCCGTTGCTCGGCGCCATAGAAGATGTCCGACCACATACGTGCGGAGAAAGCTAGCGCGCCGTCTACCGTGCGCGTGCGGATACCAGCGCCTCCATCTCGGCCGTACGCATGGTGCTGATGCCGGCCGCCAGCTCCTCCGGGGCCGTCACGGTCGGGGCCACGTCATCCCAAAGCACCAGACCGAGCGGATTGCCGCCAGCGAGGCGAATGGCCTTCATCGCGGCCTTGAGCTCCGCCAGCCGCGTGACGCCAACGCGAGCGCAGTAAAGGACGTCGTGCATTGGCAGCACGCCGGGAAGTCCGCCCACCGTCTGCTGCCGTGACGCCACGACGAACACCGTATCGTAGTGGCGCGCGAGGCGCGCTGCATTCTTGCGCAGCAACGCCGAGAGCTCCGCGATCTCCGGAGCGGGAAGACCCGTTCCGCTCGCGACGACGTCAATCACGCGGTCGCGCCCGATGGTGGCGTGCTGGGTCGCCTCCGGCCAGGCCGTACGATCGTCGATGATATCTACAATGCCGGGACGCGCGCGCAAGCGCAGCGCCGATGCCACCGGCGCCGCACTGGCGTCCGTGTCGATGAGAATGACGTTACGCGCCTCGTCGGCCGCGACAGCGCCGAGGTTCGCCGCGACGATCGCGGCGACGGCGGGGTCCTCGCCCGAGATGGTGAGCATCAGCAGCTGCGACGCGGGCGGAGCCACGAACAGCCACACGAGCTGGTGTGCCGAATTCAGCGGATCGATATGCGGCGGCGCGATGCGGTCGGCCAGGCGGCGGCCGCGCTCGGATGACGCCGGCCGCGGGCGAATGGTCGAGACGACGCGCACTCCGGTGTAGCGTTCCGTCTCATGCTCATCGGCTACCCGCGGGTGGCGCAGCTCCGATACCAGCGCGGCGCCGAACCCGAGCACCACGCCGAAGACGATTGCGGAGGCGAGCAGCGCGTACGGCGGCGCGCTGAGGGTCGTGATGGCGCGGGCACGCTCTTCACGCGCATCCAGCTCCCGCACGGTTCGCCGCGCGCGCCCGAGCTCGACCGTCGCAACCGTGACTGCGGCGCGCGCGCTGTCGATCGCCGCAAGCGGGATCGTCGTGTCCTGCGCCGCGCGCGCTTCGGGGCTCGGGCGCGGCGGCGGCGTGAGCGCAAGCATCTGCTGCTCAAGCCGTTCCTTCCGCTGGTCGGCCAGCCCTTCGATCGCACGCCCGATCTCGGTCGCACGCGAGGTGAGGGCGACGAACACCGGGTCGGCGCCGCTGGAGGTGCCGAATGCCTCGCGTTCCTTCTCGATATCGGTGAGCGAATCGAGCAGCGCGCGGACACGCGAATCGCCCGCGAGCAGCGGCGACTCACCAAGGGCACGGTAGGAGGACGGCAGGGGCGCGGTCTGTGCCCGTGCTACCAGCTGATCCAGCGCCGCCATGCTCCGGGTCAGTGAATCGCGCTGTGCCAGCAGCGCGGGTGCCAGCGTATCGACCGCAGTCTGGCTGGCCGCCGTGGCGCGCACGCGTGCCGCGTCAAGCTGCGCCCGGGCAGACGCGAGCCGGCGCTGCGCTGCCGTGAGCGCGGCGGCGAGCGGAAGGGTGTCGGGGCGCTCTCCCGGTTTGGGCGCGATCGCATGTGCCGCGCGCTGCGCCTGCTGCGGCATTACGATCAGAGCCACCAGCGCGGTCACGAACGTTCCGATGCTCACCGCGCCGATGAACACCGGCCGATGCATGGCGTTGCGGGCGCGTGCCGTCATCCAGGCGGCGCGCGGCACCAGTTGTCGATACTCCGCGGTCTTCGTCATGCGACCACGTGCCCCTGCGCTGGCATTATGGATCCCGGATGGCGCACCGTCGGGAGTGCTACGCACGAAGCATACGCGCGCGGTCCATCGGTTGCGTTCCCGATGACGAAGCGGAGCGGAGGCCGCGTGGCCCCCGCTCCGCTTCGCCGGCGCAATCGCGCCAACCGCTGGCTACTGGACGGTGATCTTCCCCTTCATCCCCATCGCCAGATGGGGCGTGCAGTGGAAGGCATACGTGCCCGGCGGAATCTTGCCGAAAGAAACGGTGTACGCCTCGTTCGGGTTCATCATCATCGGGCTGGAGAGCTCGGAGATCTGCTGCGGCATGTTGGCCGAGAGCTGCGCCTTCGTCGCGGCGGGCAGGTTGGAGGGGTCGAACGTGACGTTGTGCGGCCCTCCGGATACCATGACGAACTTCACGCCGTCGCCCTGCTTGATGACCAGGCTGTCGGGCTCGAACCGGTAGCCCTTCTCATCCCCGACCATCTTCACTTCGTGGGTCTGTCCGGTGATCGGCGCCGCTGTCGCCGAGCTCGCGGTCGCCCCGCTGTCACCCGCAGTCGTCGCTGCCGCCGGGGTGCTGCTTGCCGTTGCTGCTGAATCCGATGTCGTCGCCTTGTCCTCGCCGCCGCCGCCGCATGCGCCGATGACGGCCGCGCTCGCGAGGAGCGCCAGTCCGTAGAACCGCATCTCGAAAAGCCTCCAGAAGTGAGAGGTCACAGGTCACGTTGAGTACAGCTCCGCAGGGCATGATCAACCTGCACACCAACGGAGGTTGTGAAACTATTCACAAGCTTGGCCAGACGCAACGCGCTGAGCCGTGCCGTTGACCGAACAGAGCACGCGGTGTAGGTTGTTGCCTCATGTCGATCATGAGGCTTCGCGCGCATCACCATGCTCATCACCACGGCCCGACGGGTCGGGGCGGGGTGCGCGCGCGGAGATAGTCGATCGACCATTTTCCGAATTGCGCAGCCTGGCTGCCGCGGCCCGTCCATGAGGACGGGCCTTTTTTGTTGCCATCTGGAGATTGCCCTCGCCCACGGAATTCAATGTCTCAGCGATCCATGCTACGAATCGCGCTTCCCAACAAAGGCCGCCTGGCGGAGGAAACGCGCGAGCTGTTCAACGACGCCGGCCTCGAGGTGAAGGTCCGGGGCGAGCGTGCGCTGACCGCGTCGTTGGGCGGGGCCTTCGAGGCGATATTCGTTCGCGCACAGGACATTCCGGAGTTCGTCGCCGATGGTGCCGCCGATGCGGGCGTCACCGGCTGGGACCTTATCGCCGAGTCATCGCGGAATCTTCACACCCTCGCCGATCTTGCGTTCGGCCGCTGTCAGCTCGCGGTGGCCGCCACCGACGAGAGCGGCATCGCTAGTCTCGACGACCTCCGCGCGGGCGCGCGCGTTGCCACGGCCTTCCCGCGCCTCACGCAGCGCTTCTTCTGCCAACGGGAGCAACCGGTGGAGATCGTGCCCGTGTCGGGCGCCACGGAGATCGCGCCGCATCTGGGGATCGCCGACATCATAGTCGATCTCGTATCCACCGGATCGACGCTCCGCACAAACGGGCTGCATGTGATCGCAACGGTGCTCGAGTCCTCGGCACGGCTGGTGTGCGCGCCGGTGGACACGGAAGACCAGCTGGGCGTGAACGGCGACTGCCGCCGGCGCGAGCTGCGGGAGCTTGTGGACGCACTCCAGTCCGTGCTGCGCGCGCGCGACAAGCGCTACATCATGGCCAACGTGCCGCGGAGCCGTCTGGGGGCCGTGCGCCGGGTGCTTCCAGGGATCACCGGCCCGACCGTGATCGACCTGCTCAATGGGGGCGAGCACGTCGCGGTGCACGCCGTCGCACCCGCGGCGGGTATCTATCGTACCATCGCGGAGCTCAAGGCTCTGGGTGCCGAGGGTATTCTCGTGACGCGCATCGAGCGCCTGATGCCATGATGGTCGACGTCGATGCGCCATCGATGCTGCGCTTCACCGGCGCGCTCGCCGATCTCTCGACCGCCGACCGTGCGCGACTCCTGGATCGCTCCGCGTCCGTCGACAACGCGCTTCGGGCGCGAACCGCGGAGCTCATCGCGCGCGTGCAACGCGACGGCGATGATGCGCTTCTCGCCCTGGCGCGCGAGCTGGATGGCGTGACGCTCTCCGCGCTCGAGGTGCCGCGCGACCGCTGGACGGTGGCGCTCGATGCCCTCGACCCGGCACTGCGCGGCGCTCTGCAGCGGGCCGCGGACAACATCGCCCGCGTGCACCGCGCCTTTCTGCCGCACACGATGGAAACGTCGCCCGAACCCGGCGTCGTGATCGGCCGGCGGCCGGAGCCGCTGGCACGCGTGGGCGTGTACGCTCCGGGGGGCCGCGCGACCTATCCGAGCAGCGTGCTGATGGGCGCGGTGCCCGCGCGCGTGGCGGGAGTGGGGGAGGTCATCCTCTGCTCGCCGCCCGGGCGCGATGGTCTCCCGTCCGGCGCACTACTCGCCGCGGCGAAGCTGGCCGGCGTGGATCGCGTGTTCGCAATCGGCGGTGCCGGCGCCATCGCGGCACTCGCGTACGGCACGGCGACTGTTCCACACGTCGACCGGATTGTGGGGCCAGGAAACGCCTATGTAGCGGAAGCCAAGCTCCAGGTGGCGGGGATCGTCGGCATCGACGCGCCGGCCGGGCCCAGCGAGATCCTCGTCATCGGCGGCCCGCATTGCGATCCGACGCTGGTCGCGCGCGAGATGCTGGCGCAGGCGGAGCACGACGAGCGAGCGGCTGCGGTGGCCCTGCTCGTCGGGCGCCGTGTGACCAGCCACGTGCGGCGGGAGCTCGCGGCACAGATTGCCGGAGAGCCGCGGCGCGCGATCATCACCGAGGCGCTCGCGGTCCGCGGCGCCGTCCTCGACGTGGAGAGCGTGGATGAGGCGCTGGTATTCGCCAATCAATATGCGCCCGAGCACCTGCTGCTGCTGCTGGACGATGCGGAATGCGCGTACGCGCTGCCAAAGCTGCGCACGACGGGGACGATCTTCGCCGGCACTGGCGCATCCAACGCGCTCGGCGACTACATGACGGGTGCCAACCACGTGCTGCCCACCGGGGGACGGGCGCGCTCGTTTTCCGGTCTCTCGGTGTCGGATTTCATGCGCATCACCACGTATCAGCGCGTGGATGCGACCGCGGCGGCACGACTGGCGGGCGATGTTGCCGTATTCGCGGAGGCCGAAGGGCTGCCTGGCCATGCACGCGCCGCGCGCGCCTGGCACACGGCGGCCAGTCGGACGGCAGGGGCGAGCTCTCCGCTCGCGAGCAGCAGTCCGTGCACACGAGCCAGCGCCGTGACCCGACTCGCGCGACCCGACATCCTCGCGCTCGCGCCTTTCGCGGCCGGTGGCCCCGACGGGCGCCAACTGATCGACGTCAGCGATAACACGAATCTCTGGGGCGCGCCGCCCGCCGCGCTGCGGGCGCTGCGCGAGGCGCCGCCGGAGAGCAGCGCGCGGTACCCGTTGGCTCGCTCGCAAAGACTGAAACAGCGCCTGCTCGCGTATGTGGGATTGCCGGATGCCGACGTGGTGACCGGTTGCGGCTCCGATGACGTGCTGGACGCCGCGATGCGGGCCTTCGGGTCGCCGGGCGACGTCGTCGCCGCCTCCACGCCGACGTTCTCGATGATCCCGAGGTTCGCTCGTCTGAATGGCCTTCGCTTCGCGGAGGTCCCGCTGCGCGACGCGGAGACGGCGTACGATATCGATGCCGAGCGGCTGGTTGCCACCGGGGCGAGCATCGTCTACGTGTGTGCGCCGAACAACCCGACGGGCACCACGGTCTCGCGTGACGCTTTGGAATATGTGGTGTCACATGCGCCGGGAATCGTGATCCTGGACGAGGCGTACGTCGAATTCGCGTCGACGTCGTACGTGAACCTGGTGCGGCGAAGCGAGCGGCTGCTGGTCTCGCGCACGCTGTCGAAGGCGTTCGGGCTGGCCGGGCTCCGCGTGGGTTACGCCGTCGGCGCGCCCGAGCTGGTCAGCGCCGTGGACCGCGCGCTGGGGCCGTACAAGGTGACCACTCTCGGCGAGCGTGCGGCCCTGGCGGCACTCCAGGAGGGCGACGAGGGACTGGACTGGGTACGCGTGCATGCTGCTCTCGCGCGATCGGTGCGGACGCGCATGACGGCGGCGCTGACGTCGCTCGGGCTGGCGCCCCTCCCGTCCGATGGCAACTTTCTGCTGATCCCGGCGCGGGGAGCGGAGATGCTGGCGCGCACGCTTCGCGTACGTGGGGTGGCCGTGCGGGCGCTCGTCGGGCTCCCGCGCGATCTGCGCGCGCTCGCTGCGACCGACGGCGAGGCGCTGCGCATGGGTATCGGCCCCTGGGAGGTGATGCAGCACGTGCTCGTCGCGCTCGCGGAGGTGCTCGCGTGAACGAACCCCGACGGGTGCTCCGCCTGACACTGTTCGACTACGGTGCCGGCAATCTCCACTCGCTCGCGAAGGCACTCGCCTCCCCCGGGGCGTGCGTGATGGTGGAGCGCGATCCGTGCCGGGCCACAGATGCGCGGTACACGGACGTGCTGGTCCTTCCGGGAGTCGGCGCGTTCCCGCCAGCGGCGCGGGAACTGGCGACGGGCCGGAGCGCAATGCGCGAGGCGCTCAAGGCGGGCCTGCCGACGATTGGCATCTGTCTCGGCATGCAACTGCTCTTCGACGAGAGTGACGAAGGCGCCGGTGCAGGGCTGGGGATCGTGCCCGGACGCGTGACGCGGCTTCGCGCCGTGCGCGTGCCGCAGATCGGATGGAATGCCGTCGAGGCGACTGGCGACGCCGGCTCTCCATTCGAGGACGTGCCATTGCCGATGGCGTACTATGCCAACAGCTTCGTCTGTCGTCCCGACGATGATCGCAGCGTGCTCGCATGGAGCGAGCACGAAGGCGATCGTTTCCCGGCGGCGGTGCGGGCCGGCCCAACGGGAAATGTGCTCGGTGTGCAGTTTCACCCGGAAAAGAGCTCCACCGCGGGCGTGCGCTTTCTGCACGCATGTCTGGCACGCGTGCGGCGCCGCCGCGAGGTAGGGGAATGATCGCGATCCCGGCGGTGGACCTTCGCGGCGGCGCCTGCGTTCAGCTCGTGGGTGGCGACCCTGCACAGGAACGCGTGCGCATCAGTGATCCCGTGAGCGTTGTCCGCCGTTTCGAGCGCGCGGGGTTTCACCGGCTGCACCTGGTGGATCTCGATGCCGCGACGGACACCGGCTCCAATCGGCGTGAGGTCGAGGAGATCCTTCGCGATACCTCCGCCGCCGTGCAGGTGGGTGGGGGGGTGCGTTCGACTGACACCATCGAACAGCTCCTCGACGCCGGCGCGGAGCACGTCATCGTCGGAACGCGAGCGCTCGAGGAACCCGACTGGCTTGCGCACGTCGCATCGCTCTACCCCGGGGCGCTCATCGTGGCAACCGATGTCCGCGAGCGGCGCCTGGTGACGCGAGGCTGGGTGCGCACGCTGCCGCTCGATGCCGTCGACGTGGTGCAGGAGCTCAACGCGCATGCGCTCGGTGGTATCCTGGTGACCGCGGTACACCTCGAGGGTCGGATGCGCGGCCCCGATCTGACGCTGATGGAGGATGTGGCGGAAGCCTCGCACTGGCCGATCATCGCGTCGGGCGGTATCGCCAGCATCGAGGATATCCGCGCGCTCGAGCACCGCGGCATCACTGCCGTGGTGCTCGGGATGTCCCTGTATACGGGAACGCTCGACCCACTTCGGGTTGCGCAGGAGTTTGGCGGATGAATTCTCGGCGAATCCCCTTGGAGGCGTGCCGATGAGCCTCGTGCTGCGCGAAACGCGCGAGACGCAGGTGCGCGTCGAGCTTCAGTCCGGAACCGTCGACGAGGGGGCGGCGATCGACACATCGATCCGCTTTCTCGATCACATGCTGGCCACGTTCGCGCGATACGCGGGGCTCGACTGCCGCATTCAGGCCCGGGGCGATCTTCGGCACCACGTCGTCGAGGATGTGGGCATCTGCGTGGGCGCAGCACTGGCCGAGCTGGTGCCGGCGACTGCCGTGCGCTACGGCGACCGCACAGTGCCGATGGATGATGCGCTCGTACACGGGGCGCTGGATCTGGGCGGGCGACCGTATTATCGCGGACCGCTACCCAGCCCCCTGTACGACCACTGGATGCGTTCGTTTGCCGACCACGCGCGCGCCACGCTGCACCTTCGCGTGCTGCGCGGCACGGACCGGCACCACATCGTGGAGGCGTCGTTCAAGGTGCTGGGCCTGGTGGTTCGTGAGGCGATCGCCGATCGCGGTGCCGTGTTCAGTACCAAGGGGACCGTGTCGCTGCGCAGCGGGAGCACATGATGCGAGGCCTTGTACGTGGTTGTCGAGGTCACCGGTGCTGACCCGGCGCGTGATCGCCTGCCTCGACGTGCGCGGCGGGCGGGTCGTGAAGGGTACGCGCTTCGACGAGCTTCGCGACATCGGCGATCCGGCGGAGATGGCGGCGTCGTACGAGCACGAGGGCGCCGATGAGATCGTGTTCCTGGACGTCTCCGCGAGCGTCGAGCAGCGCGCGACGCTGCTGGATGTGGCCACGCGCACGGCAGAGAGAGTCTTCATCCCGCTCACCGTCGGTGGCGGCGTGCAGACGCCGGAGGACGTCGGTCGTGTGCTCCGCGCGGGCGCCGACAAGGTGAGTCTCAACACCGCGGCGGTCGCGAGACCGGAGGTACTTTCCGAGGCCGCCGCACGGTTCGGCGCGCAATGCATCGTGGCGAGCATCGACGCGAAACGACGGCCCTGCGCTCCGGACCGAACACCCGGTACCTGGGAAGTCTACGTCCAGGGCGGGCGGCGGGCGACCGGCCGTGACGTGATCGCGTGGGCCTGCGAGTGCGTCTCCCGCGGTGCGGGAGAGATCCTCCTCACGAGCATCGATCGGGATGGCACGCGTTCCGGGTACGATCTCGAGCTGACGCAAGCCGTGGCGCGGGCCGTCCAGGTGCCGGTGATCGCCTCGGGCGGCGCTGGTACGCCCGCGCACGTACGCGAGGCGCTCGGTCGCGCCGGTGCCGACGCCGCGCTCGTTGCCGGCATCGTGCACGACCGCGAGGTCACGATCCGACAGATCAAGTCGGTGCTCGTGGAGGCCGGCATGCCGGTGCGTATGGCGAAATTCGAGCACGTGCTGGCGGAATCCCGATGATCGGGCCACCATCGTACTCCCCGGCCGACGGTGCGCTGCTGCTCGAAGCGGCGGAGCAGCTCGCGCGTGTGACGGGGGCCATTGCGCTTCGGTACTTTCGCGCTGCGCTCACCGTGGAGTGGAAAGCCGATGGCTCTCCGGTGACCATGGCCGACCGCGCGGCCGAATCGGAGGCTCGCGCCTGGCTCGCACGCCGATTCCCCGAAGATGGCGTGCTTGGCGAGGAAATGGGGGTGTCCCTCCCAGGTGCGAAGCGGCAGTGGATCATCGATCCCATCGATGGCACGAGGACGTTCCTCCGCGGCGTCCCGCTCTGGGGCACGTTGGTAGCTGTGGCGGAAGGCGAGGCGGTGCTCGCCGGAGCCGCGTGCTTTCCTGCCGTCGACGAGTTGCTGGTGGCGTCCCGCACCCTGGGCTGCTGGTGGAACGGAGCACGCGCCAGGGTGTCATCCGTGGACACCATCACGCGGGCGACCGCACTCACGACCGACGAGCGGTTTGTACGGCAGCCGACTCAGCGCCGCGGATGGCGCCGGCTGGCGAGGACCGCGGGGATGAGCCGCAGCTGGGGTGACTGCTACGGATATCTCCTGGTGGCGACCGGCCGCGCCGAGGTGATGGTGGATCCAATAATGTCGCCATGGGACGCCGCGGCGCTATTGCCCATCATCGACGAAGCAGGGGGCGTCTTCACCGACTGGTCGGGTGTCGTGACGGCATTCGGCGGCAGTGCCGTGGCAACCAACCGTGCGCTGGCCGATGAAGCGCGGGCGCTGCTCGGTGTCCCAGCATCAGCGGGAGTTGCTGCCCCCCCTCGAGGGTCGCGCGGGCCGTGAGCGGGGCGCGAGCGCTGCCGGCGGATCTCGATGGTCTGGACTTCGCGAAGGGCGGGGGAGTGGTCACTGTCGTCGCGCAGCACGCGCATACGGGCGCCGTGCTGATGGTGGCGTTCGCGGACCGCGAGGCGCTGGAGCAAACGCTCATCACGGGCGAGATGTATTACCATTCACGAACGCGCGGTCTGTGGCACAAGGGCGCAACCAGCGGCAACACGCAGCGCGTGGTCGGGCTCTTCGTCGATTGCGACGGGGACGCGGTGTTGGCGCAGGTGGTCCCGGCGGGGCCTGCATGTCACACGGGCGCGACCTCCTGCTTCGGGGAGGGAGCACTGGCCGCCGACACGCTCGGCTCGCTCGATGCAACGATCGCGGAGCGCGCAGTCGCGCGGGGGGGCCCCCCCAACGACAATAATACAGCGGCTCCCCTCGTCGAGCCCCATCCTTCCGCCGCACCGGGTACCGATTCCACGCCCCGGCCGAGCTACACACAGCGGCTGCTCGCCGACCGCAACCTCCGCCTCAAGAAGCTCGGCGAGGAGACGGCGGAGCTGGTATTGGCGTGCGCTGATGGCGATCGGGAGCGGGCCGCAGCGGAGGCCGCGGACCTCGTGTATCACACCCTCGTCGCCCTCCACGCGCTGGGTCTGTCGCTCGCAGACGTCCGGCGGGTCCTGCAGCAGCGGCGCGGGCCCTGACCTCCTGATGTTCCGGACCCGCAGGCGCCGAGCGCTCAGAACCGCTCGGTGATCCCGCGCGTGAGCTTCGCCGGATCGCCGAGGTACACGAATCGGAAATCGTGCATGTACTCGCGCGCGGCACGGCGCACGTCCGCGGGTTGCACCTGCCGCAACTCGTCCACGAAGCGATTCGCGGCCCGATAATCCCCCTGGTACACCGCCGCGCGCGCGAGAAAGGTTGCCTGGTCTGCGTTCGTTTCGTTTTTCAGGAAGTAGTCGGTGATGAACTGCTGCACGAGCCGCTTCAGCCCCTCGGGATCCACGATCTCGCGCTGCAGCTCGTCCAACTGGTCACGCATCACGCGTAGGGTCTGGTCCGGATCGACGGTCGTGACGTACACGCCGCCCGTGGACTGTGCGCGCTCGACGAACGGCGCATCCACGGCGTACGAGAGGTTGCGCTTCGATCGGATCTCGGTGAAGAAGCGACCCGAGAGCACCGCGGTGGCCACGCGAAGCGCAGTGTAGTCCCTGCTCCCGGCCGGCGGACCGGCGTAGTACCCGAGGATGTAGTTGGTGGGGAGCGACATCGGCTCGACGAGCAAGGCGCGATGTGCGCTGGTCACCGGCGACGGCGCCTGCCAGCGATAGCTGCCGCTGGGCAGCCTGGCCAGGGTGCCGCGGACCAGCGCCTCGAGCTGCGGCCGCTCCACGTTCCCGACGACCACCAGCAGCATGCGCGAGGCGAGCATCTGACGTGCCTCGTAGTCGCGCAGCATGGCCACAGTAATGGTCGAGAGCGCCTGCTCGGTACCATCCGGCGCCAGCGCGTACGGATGCCCTTGATACAGGAGGCTGTCCGCGAGCTGGCGGAGGAGGACGTCCGGCTGAAGCCGCGCCTGCCGCACGCTCGCCAGCAGTTGGCCACGCACCAGCTCCACCTCGGTCGAGTCGAGCGTCGGATACATGACCCGGTCGGCCAGGATCATCCACGAGGAATCGAACGTGGTGCGAATGGCGCGCAGCCCGAAGATGGTCCAGTCGTCCTCGGGCTCGATGACGATGGTGCTTCCGAGCCGATTCATCTTCGTGCGCAGCGCTTCCTTGGGATAGTGCCTGGTGCCGCGTTCGGAGCTCGCCAGCAGAAAGGGCTCTATCCCCTGGGTGGCGGCCGTGAGCTGCTGAACGCCGCCGAGGAGGTAAAGATTCGCGGCCACCACGTCGTTCGCCGTATTGCGGCGCAGGATGACGTGCACCCCGCCGACCATGAACTCCGAGGTGGAGGTGTCCGCCTGGAAAACGGGCGGGCGTGCCGGCGAGCTCCGAGCCGGGAGGGCCGCTGCCGAGAGGACCAGCAGCGTACCGACCAGCAGCACGCCGAGCGCTCGCCGATGGCGGCGCGCCGGCGGCGCCGGCGCGGGCGCCGGTGGCAGCCATTTCATGGCTGTCCTCTGGGCGCGGCCAGCTCCGCCTCCGTCAGCCCGATCCGCTGTCGCGCATCGGGGGCGATGAGCACCCCCGTCACGTGCGGCTGGCCGATGATGTAGGTCCTGGCATAGCGCCGGAGATCCTCCGGCGTCTGCTGGGCCATCATGTCCGTGTATCCGTAGAAGTAGTCCAACCCCGTCACCGCCCACCAGAAGCCGACCTGGTGCGCGAAGCCGGACGCGCGCTCCAGCTGGAACATCGCGTCCACGATGCGATGCTGCTTGGTGGAGGCCAACTCGTCGGCGGTGAAGTACCCCGGCTCCAGCACCTTCTCCAGCTCCGCGTTGAGCGCGGCGAGCGCCTCACGCAGCCGCTCCGGCGTGGTCTGCGCGATGATCGAGATGGGCCCCACATGATTGAGCGTGTAGTAATTCACCCCCACCGATTGAAAGAGACCGCTGTCCACCAGCATGCGCTGGAAGCGCGAGCCGGCCTGGTTCAGCACGTCCGAGAACACGTCCGCCGCGTACGTCGCCGCCGCGTCCTTGCGCGCGCTGGGCCCCTGCCACGTGAGCTCCACCAGCACGGCACCCACGGGCTGCTCCACGATCACGCCCGTGTTCTGTCTGAGCGGCGGTACCGGCGGGATTGGCTCCGCCGCGAACGGATCCTCGGCGCGCGGCCACTCGCCGAAGATCGACCGGGCCAGCTCGAACGCGCGCGCCGGCGTCACGTCGCCGGTGACGATGATGGCCGAGTTGTTCGGGACGTAATAGCGATGCTGGATGTATCGCATCTGCTCCGGCGTGGTGCGCAAAATGACGTCCCGCTCGCCGAGCGGGTTCTTCCGGCTCCAGGCGGTGGTCCAGAGCGCCTGATCCACCGCGCGGGTAAAGCGATAGAAGGGGCTCGATTCGTTCCGGTCGTACTCGCCAATCACCACGGCGCGCTCGCGCTCCAGCTCGTCCTTGCGAAACAGCGGGTGCATCAACGCCGCGGCCAGGAAGCGCATGCCTCCCTCGATGCTATCGGCCGGCAGTGTGAGGTAATAGTTCACCACCTCCTCGCGCGTGGAGCCGTTGAAGACGGCACCCAGCTCCGACGCGCGGGCGACGAACGCGTCCGGCTGCGGATATTCGCTGTTCGCCTTGAAGAACATGTGCTCGTACAGATGGGAGAGCCCCTCGTACTGCGGCCCCTGCGTGAACGATCCGTTCCGGACGTCGGCTTCGATCGTCACCAGTGGCACGCCACGATTCTCCACGACAATGACCTCGAGACCGTTCGGCAGCACCTGCCGTTGAATGCGCCGCTCGAGCTCCGCGCGCTGAGCGTGTGCCAGGTGCGGCACGACGGCGATCACGGCGGCCAGCACGAGCGCGACGGGTGATCGCCGTCGCTGTGGCGTCCTCGCATCTCGTATGATTTCTTTCCTCGACATGTCCAGTCCAGCTTCAGTGGAATCCACCGCACGCGCGCGCCCGTCGCGCCACCAGATCGATCGACTCGCCGGGGAGATCGCCCGACAGATCACACCGCGTGCCGAAGGCACTGCGCCGCGCCTCCAGCGCGATGCTGTCCTCGCTCCCTACACCACGTTTCAGATCGGCGGTCCCGCGGACCTGTTGTTCGAGCCGACGACGGCCGATCAGCTGGCGGTCGCGGTGCTCGCGGCACGACGGCTCGAAGTACCGTATTTCGTGCTCGGCCTCGGCGCCAACATCCTCGTGGGGGATCTCGGGTTTCGCGGAGTCGTCATCCGGAACATCGCGCGTCATTTCGAGTTCCGCGAGGAGGGGGATGTCTGCCGGTTATGGACGGAGAGCGGCGCCGTCGTGAAGGACGTGATCCTGGAATCTGTGCGCCGTGGCTGGGCGGGCTTCGAGCACTATGTCGGGATTCCGAGCACCATCGGCGGCGCGGTCTGGCAGAACCTGCACTTCCTCTCGCCCGCGCCGGAGCGCGAGCGGACCATGTTCATCGCCGAGATCTTCGACTCGTGCGAGATCCTGACCGAGGAGGGCGAGCGCCGGACGGTCGGGCGCGACTACGTGCAGTTCGCCTACGATGACAGCGTGTTCCATCATCGCCGCGACATTGTCCTCGCCGCCACCTTCCGCCTGACACGCGGCGACCCCGCGGTGCTGCACCGCGTCATGCAGGAGAACCTGAGCTGGCGCGGTGGGAAGCATCCGTGGCTCGACTGGCACCCGAGCGCCGGCTCGGTGTTCAAGAAGATCGAGGGCGTCGGCGCCGGCCGCCTCATCGATCAGTGCGGATTGAAGGGGTTCCGGATCGGCGACGCCCAGATCTCGCACATCCACGCCAACATTCTGGTGAACCTCGGACACGCCACGGCGCGCGACGTACGCCAGCTCATTGCCCTCGCACAGAACACCGTACAGCAGCGGTTCGGGGTGCACCTGGAGCCGGAGATCGGCTTCGTCGGCGAGTTCGAATGAGCAGCGCGCAGCCGGACGGAGGGTCGAGGCCCTCGGCCGCCGTTTCGTGTGCAGGAGCCCGCGCATCGCGATCTCCGGGGCCGCGGAGCGTCAGGTCCCGGCCGCGGCGAGTCGGCGGGTGAGTGACTCGACCTGCTCGCTCGCCACGGTCCAGCGCTCCAGGGCCTCGTCCAGGGCGGCGCGCTGTCGGTCCAACTCCGCGCCGAGCGAGCTGGCCTCTTCCGTGCCGCCAACACGAGTATAGAGGTCTGGGTCCTCCAGACGGCCGGTGAGCTCCGCCACGCACGCTTCCCTCGCCCCCACCTCGCGTTCGGCATCCTCCAGCGTGCGCTCGGCCCGCCGCAGGTCTCGCATCACCTTGCGCAGATCCGGCGCGGTATCACCGGCACTGGCGCCGCTCCGGCGTGCCTTCTCCAGCTTCTGTCGTTCGCGCACGCGCAGCAGCGACTCGTCCTCCGCGGCTCGCACTTCGGCCGCGTGCTCGCGCTCCGCGCTTGCCGATTCCCACTCCGAAAAGCCGCCGGCGAACTCCGTGATGTGCCAATCGTGCAGTAGCCAGAGCCGGGTTGTGAGGCCACGCAGCAGCTCCCGGTCGTGGCTCACCAGGATCACCGTACCGTCGTAGCGCTCCAACGCGTCCTCCAGCGCCTCGATCGATTCGACGTCCAGGTGATTCGTCGGCTCGTCGAGTATCAACAGGTTTGCGCGCGAGAGCACCAGCATCGCAAGCGCCACCCGCGCCCGCTCGCCGCCGGAGAGCGTCCCTGCGCGCCGCTGCACCTCGTCTCCGGAAAATCCGAACCGCCCCAGGTGTCCCTGAATCAACCGACGCTCCCAGGTAGGCCGCAGATCGGCGATGGTATCGTACAGCGTCTGGTCCAGCGGCACCTGAGAGAGATCCTGGCGATAGTAGCCCACCGCCACCGATGCGCCCAGCCGCAGCTCGCCGGACGCAAGCGGGTGGCTTCCGAGCAGCGCCTTGAGCAGCGTCGATTTTCCGCTGCCGTTCGGGCCGACGACCCCCAGCACGTCGCCACGAGTCACGGATCCGGTGAACCGCTCGACGAGTATGCGATCCGAGACCTTCACCGTCGCGCGGTCGGCGATCACCACCCGATCTCCGCTTCGTTCTGCCGCGTCGAAGTGCAGGGCCATCGCGTCCTCGTCCAATACTGGGGGGCTGAGCCGGGGCAGCCTATCCAGGCGCTTGCGCCGCCCTTTCGCCTGCCGGCTGTTCTGACCGGCAATGTTGCGCGCGATGTAGTCCTGTTCGTGGGCCACCGCGCGCTGCTGCTTCTGGAAGGCGCGCTGCTGCGCCAGCCGTCGGTCGGCGCGCTGCTCCACGAACGCGTAATAGCTGCCGGCGTACGCGGTGGCGCTCTCCCCCTCGAAATGCAGCACGTGATCCACCGTGCCCTCCAGGAATGCACGATCATGGCTGATCAGCATCACCGTCTTTCGCGATTCACGGAGATACTGCTCCAGCCAGCGGGCGGTCTCGAGGTCCAGGTGATTCGTGGGTTCGTCGAGCAGCAGCACGTCACCGGCACCGACCAGCTGCCGAGCCAGGCCCAGTCGTCCACGCTCGCCTCCGCTGAGTTGCGCCACGGGTGTCGTCCGCGCCACCTGGGGATCGAAGCCGAGGCCATGCAGCACCGCGTCGATCCGAGAGGTGGCCTCATACCCGCCCTCGTGTTCGAACCGCTCCAGGTCGCGCCCATAACGCGCCAGTGCCTCCGGACTCGAGTGCTCTCCCAACGCGGCGCCCTGCTCCAGAAGCGACTGCTCGAGTGCGAGCAGCTCCTCCAGGCCGCCGGCCGCAGCCGCCCACACTGTGGCAGCACCGGTGAATTCGCGATGCTGTTCCAGCAGCGACACGCGCAGGGCTGGCTGCCGGACCACGGTTCCCCGAGTGGGTTCCAGCTCGCCGGTTATCAAACGGAAGAGTGTCGTCTTTCCCGTCCCGTTGCGGCCGATGATCCCCCAGCGCTCGCCGGCTGCCACGGTGAATGTCACATCCCGGAAGAGCCGTGTTGCTCCGAACTCCACCGCGACCCCCGACACCTGTAGCTGTGTCACGGACGACCTCTCATCGGGCCATCCAGCGCCTCCACTCCTCCTCCGCCAGACCAACCGTCGCGCCGGTGCCGCCGCCGCCCACCTGCCGCACCAACGGCATGCGAAGCAGCAAGGGATTGTCCGCCAATTTCTCCATCAGGCGCTCGTCGGTGAGCCGGGCATGCCGCAGCCCCGCCTCGGCAAAGGCGCGCGAACCGCTGTCCAGGAGCGCCGCGACGCCGACTCTCTGCGCGAACCGCTGCAGCTCCCCGGGCGACGCCGGGCGCTCCATCAGGTCCACGAAGTGGGCTTTGATCCGCCTCTCGGCGAAGAAGCGCAGGGCCTTTCTGGTATCGGCGCTCTTCTTGACGCCGAAGATCTGAACTTCCATGGGTCGGCACGGGCTGATATCTCACTCACGTGGCATCTCCTCGCGAACATAGTTTCCGCTCCGCCTGGTGGGTACCGGGCGGACACTGCCAGACGCTCTGGGGCAAGCTGGTGCGTCCGAACCGGGCGCTCGGCGCGCGATCGGAGTGCTGGCGAACGCCCGACGGCGATCGCATCGAGATCCATCGGCTGGACGCGGCACCGGACCGTCCGAGACTCTTTCTGCTGCACGGACTCGAGGGCACCGCGCGCTCGCACTACCTTGGGCCCTTGCTCGACCAGGCGCGACTGCGCGGCTGGGGTGCCGACCTGTTGATGTTTCGTAGCTGCGGCGCGGTGGAGAACACCGCCCGCCGCTTCTATCACTCCGGCGAAACGACTGACCTCGCATTCGCGCTCGCGCGCGTGATGCAGGAATTCCCCAAGGCGGACATCGTGATGTGCGGCGTCTCACTGGGTGGAAACGTGCTGCTCAAGTGGCTGGGAGAGTGCGCTGCGTCGGTGCCCGCCAGGGTGCGTGCGGCGGCAACGATTTCGGTCCCCTTCGACCTGGAGCGCGGTTCGCGCCATATCGCCCGTGGCTTCTCGCACCTGTACGAGCGGCACTTCGTTCGCACGCTCAAGCGCAAGGCGATGGCGAAGCTCGCGCGATATCCCGATCTCTTCGACACCAACGCGCTCCGTCGCGTTCGAACGCTGTGGGACTTCGATGAGGTGGTTACCGCGCCAGTGCACGGCTTCGCCAGCGCCCGCGATTATTACACCCGATCCAGCTCGCTCGGATATCTGGAGCGGATTCGTGTGCCGACGCTGCTCCTCAACGCGGCGGACGATCCCTTTCTTCCCGCGGCCGTGCTGGACGTGGTTCGACGGATCGCCCGTTCGAACTCCTGCCTCACCGTGGAATTTCCGCCCGGCGGCGGGCATGTGGGATTCGTCGGCGGCGTGCTGCCCTGGCGGCCGGCATATTTCGGCGAGTGGCTCGCTGGCGACTTTCTCTCGCGTCACGTAGCGTGAAGCTCACTTCGAATCGAGGATCCAGCATGTCCGCTCCCCTTCGCCGTGCGCGCAACGCCGCGGTGCTCGCCCTCGCTGCCGGAGTTGTCCTCGGATGCACCGCGCGACGGCTGTCGCCCGCCACACACGAGCACGCGATGGAATCGCCAGGTTCGCTGGCCGGCTCGACGCCGGCCGTTTCGCAGTCGCGGAATCTTCCCGCCGGCTCCGCCACGGTCGCGCAGCGACTCGCCGCGTCACCGCGGCATGGCGAGTGGGCCATGGTGGGGACTGGCGGCGGGGATAGTGTGCGCGCGTGGGTGGTGTACCCGGAGCGCAGCACCAGGGCGCCGGTGGTGCTCGTCATTCACGAGATCTATGGCATGTCCACGTGGATTCGGGGAGTGGCGGATCAGCTGGCGGCGGACGGATACATCGCGATCGCACCAGATCTGCTCACGGGCAAGGTGGCGTTGGAGGCGGACACCGTCACGCAGGCCGCCGCCGTTGCCGCCATCCGGACGCTCAGAGCCGAGGACATACAGCGCCAGCTCGAGGCGGTCGCTCGCTACGGAATGTCGCTTCCCGCGGCGCTCCCGAAATACGGCGTCGTGGGATTCTGCTGGGGTGGCGGAATGTCGTTCGCCCACGCCGTGCAGTCGCCCGAGGGGCTCGCGGCAGCCGTGGTGTACTACGGCACCTCGCCTTCCAACACCGACCTGCAGCGTGTCCGCGCACCGGTGCTCGGGCTCTATGGCGGTGACGATGCGCGGGTGGACGCGACCATCCCGCCTGCGGATTCCGTCATGAAAGCACTCGGCAAGGTGTACGAGCCACATATCTTTCCTGGCGCGGGTCACGGATTCCTGCGCGCACAGGACGGAAAGGACGGCGCGAACCTCCGTGCAACGGAACAGGCGTGGCCCATGACGATCAGCTTCTACCGCAAATACCTCGGTGCCTGACGGAGCGACATGTCGGTAGTCTTTCTCACCGCGTTCATCGTCGGACTGCTACTGGCCGTTGGGGTCATGCTGTTCGGGGTCGAGCGCCACGCCTCCGGGGGCGAGCGTTCCGCCGGGTCACTACATACGTGGGTGCCCGTGGCGGCCGCGTTCGCGATCCTTTTCGGGCTCGTTGGGTATCTGCTGCTTCGCAGCGGCGAACGCGCGGTGCTCCCACTCGCCGGCGCACTGCTGGCGGGAGCGGTCGCCGCCGTCCTCGGCTGGTGGACCGTGGTGAAGTCTGCCGCCATCGTCCCGGAATTCGACGTCGACGACGAGCGCTACGTACTTCAGGGGCACATTGCTCGCGTGGTGGATCCCATCGGGCCCGGAGAAGCCGGCGAGGGTCAGATCGCCTTCGACGTGGGTCCGCAGCAGCGCACCCTTCGCGCACGCACTGTCGATGGCGTGGCGCTCGACGCGGGCGCCGAGGTCGTCATCGAGCGGATCGAGGGTGACGTTGCCTTCGTGGAGCCGTGGATGCAGGTGGAGAAGCGGCTCTAGTCCGATCCGGCACCGGGTCGCGGAGCGAGGGGGGCACGATGTCGGACGCCGTCATCTTCGCCATCATCTTCGTCGGATTTTTCGTGCTGCGGATTGTGGCGGCCACCGCGTTCTTCTTTCTGATCTTGCCAGAGGGAGACCGCTGCCCGAACTGTGATGCGGTTACGCTGCGCGTGAAGTCCCGCGGCCTGAACCTCTTCATGCCCTGGTTCCGCACGAGCTGGTGCTTCGAGTGCGGCTGGCACGGCGTGCTTCGGCGGGGCACCCTGTCGCCCACAGCTTCCGGTGAAGCCACGGCGCCGCCGCTCGAGGGGAAGGCCGCCACCTCCGTACGTCGGCGCGAACGCTGACGCGATCAGCCCCGGGTCGAACTCGGCGCGAGCGCTGACGCGCTCAGTCCCGCCGCGGCGCGCTGAGGGCGTGCAGCCGAAGCCATTCCGGCCAGTTGCCGCTCAGTTCGAAGAAGTCATCGAAGTACGTGAGACCGGCGCGCTCGAGCTCGTAGATGATGTCGGCGACGGTCTCCTCGCGCTGCAGCGGACCCACG
>DATEPM010000014.1:0-14911 GCA_035273185.1 Gemmatimonadaceae bacterium | reverse complement strand
TGAAGGGCCGGGGGAGACCACCCCGTCGATAGGCCGCCCGTGGACCTGGGGCAACCCACTCCAAGCGTAGCGGTCCTAATCGCCCGTGTGGCTTGACTACTCCACAACTGTAGTCCTTCCACCCACTGCATCGCAGAGCACGCACGTGAATGCATCGCGCATCGCGCGATCAACTCCCATCTCTACCTCCTCCTTTGCTTCTCTTCTTTGCCAGCCTTGCTGGCGGCTAGAGCGTAGGGGCCACACCCGTTCCCATCCCGAACACGGTCGTTAAGCCCTACAGCGCCGATGGTACTCCGTCCGAGAGGACGCGGGAGAGTAGGCCGCCGCCGGCTCCAAACTTCACGAACGCCTCCGTGCACTGCGCGGAGGCGTTCGCGTTTGCTCGCGCTCCGTCTCGCCAGCGCCATCAGCCCACGCGCACCCCGTCCCCGGCGCGATGTACGGAACTTGCGACTGCCGCATCCGTGCGCTCTCCCATCGCTTTCCTCGTCGGCATCGGCACCGGCGCCTTCCTCGTGCAGGACTATCGCCGCCGCCGTGCGGCGGTACGCTTCGCCGCGGCCGCCCTGGAATCGCTGCTCGCGGCCATCGATGCGAACGATGCGCAGACCGGGGCACACGTGCGGCGAGTGGCCGCCTACGCGCTGGTGCTCGCGGACGCCGTCGGACTGGACGAGCACCAGCGCCGCAACGTCGAGCGCGTCGCGCTCTTTCACGACATCGGCAAGATCCACGAAGCACTATTCGACATCACCCACGATGGCACCGAGCTGTCGCCCGAGGACCGCCGCGAGATCGCGACACACCCGCGGCGTGGCGCCGAGGTCCTTGCGCCCCTCTCACCCTTCTACCCCGAGCTCGCCGCGGGCGTGCTCTCGCACCACGAGCGCTGGGATGGGACGGGCTACCCGCGCGGGCTGCGCGGCACCGAGATTCCCCTCGCCGCGCGGATCGTGACGCTGGCCGACACCTTCGACGCGATCACCCACAGCCGGCGTTATCGCGATGGACGCCATGCGCGCGACGCCGCCAGAATCATCGCCGCAGGCCGCGGAACGCAGTTCGATCCCGCGCTGGTGGACCGCATGCTCGAGCCGCGCGCCTTCCGGCGCATCGTGCGCGAGAAGCCGGCCCGGAGCGCCCTCTCCGGCAAGGGCGCCACGGAGCGTCGTGCCGGGAAGGGCGATCGTCCCGTGCCCGACGTCACCTTTCGCTGGCGCGAGAAGCCCGACCGGAGCGGCGCGCGCGCACACGCCTCACCGCAGCCGCCTGCGCCCGGCTGATCAGCGCGTGCGCGAGTGCTTGCGCGCGGGCCGCCTCGGTGCGGCGGCCCGTGGTGCCAGCGAATCCCAGGCGTGCCGCGCGGCGCGTTTCGCCTCACTGTGACCCGCGAAGTCGACACGAAACTCGTGATGTCCGTCCGGCAGCGCCACGAAATACTTGTATGGGACGTTCGCCGGATACAATGCCGCCAGAAGGCTCGCCCGGCCCGGTGATGCAATGGGCCCCGGCGGCAGCCCGGGATGCCGATACGTGTTGTATGGCGAGCTCACCGCCAGGTCCCGGTACAGCACGCGCGCCTGGTGCTGGCCCAGCGCGTACTGCACGGTGGGGTCGGCCTGCAGCAGCATGTGGTCGCGCAGCCGGTTCATATACACGGCGGCGATCACCGGCCGCTCCTCGGGGAGCCTGGCCTCCTTCTCCACGATCGACGCGAGGGTCACGACGTCGTTGCGCGAGAGGGGAATGCTGTCCAGCCGCGCGGTCCATTCCGGACGCCACACCTGCTCGAACCGCCGCACCATCGTCGCCACTGCGCGGCGCGCCGTGGTGTGGTCGGGGAAAAGGTACGTATCCGGAAAGAGATAGCCCTCGAGCGTCGGCGCCGGTACGTCCAGACGATGCAGCAGGGCGGTGTCCCGCACCGCCACGTCGAGCGATTCCGGGGGAATGCCGAGCCGGCCGGACAGCAGCGGCAGGATCTGGCCGAGGCTGTAGCCTTCCGGGATGGTGACGACGTGCACGATGCCCTTGCCGCCAGACAACGCTTCCAGTGCGCTGGACCAGCTGCTGCTGCGCACCAGCAGATACGTGCCGGCCTTCACACTCCGGTCCTCGTGCTTCACCAGCGCGTACATCCGGAACAGCCGCGCGCTCCGGATCACCCCCGCGCGCGCCAGCGAGTCCGCGGCATCGGCGAGCGTCGCGCCCGCGGGGATGGTCACGCGCACGAGCGCGCCGCGCGGGCGGCCGCACGACGCGATCAGTGCCGCGGCGAGCAGCATCGTCAGAGCGCGCGCCGCGCGGCGGTGGATTCCGATGGACGGCAGGTCAGGCATCATGATTCAGCGCGTGTTGCAGCAGCACCGTCGCCGCGAGCGCGTCCACGTCGCCGCGCCGGCCCTGCATCGAGCCGCCCATCTCGCGGATGGCACGGCGCGCCGCCGCGGTGGTGAAGCGTTCGTCCAGCAGCCGCACCGGAAGTCTGGTGCGACTGGAGAGCTCGTCCGCGATGCGCCGAACCTCGCGGGCACGATCCGTATCCTCGCCATTCTCGTCGAGCGGTAGTCCCAGCACGAACCCGCGCGCCTCGAGCTCCTCCGCGCGCCGCACGATCGCCGCGATGGGTGGCCGCTTGCCCGCGCGCCGGAGGATGAAGCCCGCGGGCGAGGCGATCAGGCCGATCGGATCGCTGATCGCGAGCCCGATGCGACGCTCGCCATAGTCGATGGCCAGGAGTCGTCCGCGCTCGGTGGGGGGTGGCACCGGGTGAAATCTAGGCAGCTCTCCGGAAGGACAGTCGAGCGGCCCCTGGCGTCACGTCACGCGCCCTGCACCATCTGCTGAAAGAACTCGCGGTTGTTCTTCGAGCGGGACATCTGCTTCAGCAGGAACTCGATCGCCTCCGTCTCCGGCATGTCCGACAGGAAGTTGCGCAGCAGATACACGCGGTTGAGCTCCTCCTGATTGAAGAGCAGTTCCTCCTTCCGCGTACCCGAGCGGTTGATGTCGATCGCGGGAAAGACGCGCCGTTCGGCGATCTTGCGGTCGAGCACGAGCTCCATGTTGCCGGTGCCCTTGAACTCCTCGAAGATCACCTCGTCCATGCGCGAGCCGGTCTCCACCAGCGCGGTGGCGATGATCGTGAGTGAGCCGCCCTCCTCGGTGTTCCGGGCGGCCCCGAAGAAGCGTTTCGGCTTTTCCAGCGCCTTCGAGTCCACGCCGCCGGAGAGAATCTTTCCCGAGTGCGGCACCACCACGTTGTGCGCGCGTGCAAGCCGGGTGAGCGAATCCAGCAGGATCACCACGTCCTTGCCGTGCTCCACCAGACGCTTGGCCTTCTCGATCACCATGTCGGCCACCTGCACGTGCCGGTCCGGTGCCTCGTCGAAGGTGGAGCTGATCACCTCGCCCTTCACGTTGGCCTGCATGTCAGTGACCTCCTCCGGTCGTTCGTCGATGAGGAGGATGATCAACGCGACCTCGGGATGGTTCTCCTGAATGGCGTTCGCCATCTTCTGCAGGAGAATGGTCTTGCCAGCGCGCGGCGGTGCGACGATCAGCCCGCGCTGCCCCTTGCCGATCGGCGCGATGAGATCCATCACGCGCATGCTCAGATCCCCGTCGCTGGTCTCCAGCCGCAGCCGACCTTCGGGGTAGCGCGGCCGCAGGTTGTCGAAGGCGATGCGCGTCTTCGCGCGCTCGGGCTCGTCACCGTTGATGGCCTCCACCTTCAGCAGCGCGAGATAGCGCTCCCATTCCTTCGGGGGCCGCACCTGTCCGCACACGGTGTCGCCGGTGCGCAGATCGAAACGCTTGATCTGCGATGGCGAGACATAGATGTCGTCGGGGCCGTACAGGTAGTTCCAGTCCTGGCTGCGCAGGAAGCCGTATCCCTCGGGCAGCACCTCGAGCACGCCCTCGCCGGTGAGCACCTCGCCACGATCGAGCAGCGCCTGTTCCACGCGGAAGACCAGGTCCTGCTTGGCGAGCCCGGCGTCGTTCTCGACCTCGAGCGAGTCGGCAAGCTCCTGGAGCTCGCCGACCGATTTGCGCTTCAGCTCTGCAATGTGCACGGCGGGGGGCGGCGGCGCGGTTGGCATCGCGCGATCTGGCGAGGGGAGAGGGGGCGTCCGTCGTCCTGGACGAGCGGAGCGCTCAGGCCGCGCGGCGCATGCTGCCGGGAATACGACGTCGGCGGCGGCCGGAGGGGCGAGGCGAGGACGGACTTGAGCGCGGCGGGGGCGGAGGCGGGAACTCCAAAAGTCATGCGAAGCTATTGGACCCTTGGCGGAGGGTCAAGGCCGCGGAACGGCATTCAGAAACCTACGCTGAGATACCGGAACGGGTGCTGCTGGATGTCGGTGAAGAGCGATGCCATGTCACGCTGCGCATGAGCGATGCCGCGCAGCAGCACGGAGTCTGCCTTGAGCCGCCCCAGCGTGCCGTTGGGCGACGCGGCCTCCGCGCGCACCGTGTCCAACTGCGCGCGGAGATTCCCGATCTCGCGCAGCAGGGTGGAATCGCGCCGGAAGCGGCCGTAGGTGGTGTGGGGCGACGCGAGCAGGCGGCGGATGGAGTCGCTGCGCGCCATGAGCAGATTCGCGCGCGCGGTGAGCGACGCTCGCGCGCCGAGCGCGCGGCCGACGGTCCCGCGCGACGCGCCGAGCGCAGTGGACAGTCGCGTGAGGCGGCGCTGGGCGACCGGAAGCTCCACGCCCCCCTGCTCGACGCCCATCGCGCCGAGGGTGCCCTGCACGCTGTGCAGTTGCGCATCGAGCAGCTTCATGTTCGAGATGATTTGCGGAAACTGCCGCGAGGCGACCGCGAACCGCGAGGCGACGGTCTCGTAGTCCGGCTCGGGCAGCGATCGGAGGGTATCCTCCGGCTGGACGGCACGGGCTGCCGCCGTACCCACGTTCACGTACACGACGGGCGCGCCGATGAGGCTCCCACCGGAACGGATCTGCGCGTGCGAATCCAGGCGGATGTGCGGCCGTGCGCTCTCGAGCACGTCCATCACGATGAGCAGCTGCGCCTGCGGCTGTGCGCTGGGAGTCAGAGCACGCACCTCCTTGACGATGCCCACCTTCTGTCCCGCGAGCCACACCTCGGTTCCATGAATGACGCCGCGAGCCGCACCCACCGAGGCGTAGAGCTGGAAGGTGTCGCCGTGCATCGCCCCGATCCGCGCGAAGACGAGCACGATCACGCTGAGCGCCACGATGGCGCCCAGGGCGACGAGGCCGACGAGCAGATCGCTCCAACGTGTGTGGCGCGGCATCAGAAGGAGGAGGACTACCGTCTGCGGTGGGCAAGCGGCGGACCACCCACAGACGCTACGGGGATAGGAACTTGGGACTCGAGGAGAGCAGCCAATCCAGTGTACTGGCAGCTCGACCGCCGGGTGATTCCTGGTTCGCCGAACGCATGAAGCCCCGGCCACAGGATTCGGCCGGGGCTCCAGCAGGCAACACCACACAGGCGCGCGCGACAGGATTCGAACCTGTGACCTTCGGCTCCGGAGGCCGACGCTCTATCCAGCTGAGCTACGCGCGCAGTCGTACAGCAGCAGTCCGACGTCCGACCATTCCGGGCGCCCTCGCCGGAGCAAACTACCGTGCCGCGCTCTGGTGAAAAAGCCCTCGGCCGGCGAGCGACACACCGGCACGAGGGCTCTCTCGAAATGGTCGGGGCGACTGGATTCGAACCAGCGACCTCCTGCTCCCGAAGCAGGCGCTCTACCGGGCTAAGCTACGCCCCGCCGATCTGACGCACTGAAGCGGCGTGGACGCGCCCGGAAGGACTCGAACCTCCAACCTTCTGATCCGTAGTCAGATGCTCTATCCAATTGAGCTACGGGCGCCCGATCACGCGGCGTCCGCCGAAGCGGCGCAGTGCGATGCGCGACGAAAACGTACCAGAAGCCTTCGCGCGCAGACGATGAAACTACCCGGCGCCGGGGAACGAGTCAAGCGAACGCGCGCGCGTCGGCGCGAATCGTGCGGGCCACGCCAGCGTTCGAGCCCGCCGCAGATAGCTCGAGCTGGCCACGCACGCGCGACCAGCTCGATGGGCGGTACAAGACTCGAACTTGTGACCTCCACGATGTCAACGTGGCGCTCTAACCAACTGAGCTAACCGCCCGTGAGCGAGACGGTCCGGCGGCCGGCGCAGCGGTGCCACCCGAGACTCGCCTGACGAGAGCGGGAAACGGGACTCGAACCCGCGACCCCAACCTTGGCAAGGTTGTGCTCTACCAACTGAGCTATTCCCGCGCGGAGCCGCGGCCTGGCAGGGCCGTGGCGATGGAGGCGAGGGGAATCGAACCCCTGACCTCGTGAATGCCATTCACGCGCTCTCCCAACTGAGCTACGCCCCCAAACGTTCCCAGCGGCCTGAGGCGAGGCTCACAGCGCCGGCCAGGAACCATGAAGTATATCCCAGGGTATACGCCGTGTCAACGAAACTGGGTCTGGCGCAATCGCCTACGGCCAGTATTTTGCAGCGCCTTCCCATCATCTCTGGACCGTGGGGAGGGTCGCCGCGGATCGCTGCATCCCGGCCTGCTGACCGTAGAGACGCGACGTCAGAACCGCGCATGTCGCCCCTCGATAGATGCCGACCCCGAACGCGCCCGTGGCGCGAGGCAATGCACCCATGACCGAACTGAAGCGCCGCCGCCGCCGCGCGGCTCCCGCCGGAATCGCCCCGAACGAACCGGAGCGCGATATCCTCGACCAGTACCTCTATGAGGTGAGCACGTATCCGCTCCTCAAGGGGACCGAGGAGATCGATCTGGCGCGGAAGATCCGGGCGGGCGATCAGGACGCGCTGCAGGAGCTCGTGAAGCGCAATCTGCGTTTCGTGATCTCCGTGGCCAAGAAGTACCAGAACCGCGGACTGCCGCTCATCGATCTGATCGGTGAGGGCAACGTCGGGCTGCTCACGGCCGCGCGCAAGTTCGATCCCGACCAGGGCGTGAAGTTCATCTCCTACGCCGTGTGGTGGATCCGCCAGGCGATCCTGTCCGCGCTCGCGCGGCAGGGACGCACGGTGCGCGTGCCGCTCAACCGCACCGCGGATCTGTCTCGCATCATCAAGGCCTCCGAGATCCTGCGCCAGAAGCTCAACCGGGAGCCGAGCCCGGAAGAGCTCTCGCAGCTCACCGGCCTGTCGGTGGACGTCGTGCAGTCGCTCGCCGCCCTGAACACCAGCGACGTGCGGCTGGACGCGCCCATGGATCCCGAGGGCGATCGGTCGCTCATCGAGCGCTTCGTCGCGGACGAGATGCCGGACACCGAAGAGGAGGCGATGAACCGCTTCCTCACCGATGAGATCGAGCAGGCGCTCGGCACGCTGCCGCCGCGCGACGCCAAGGTGCTCCGCCTGTACTTCGGACTCGAGGGCGGGCGCGAGCACACGCTCGAGGAGATCGGCTCGATGCTCGGCGTCACGCGCGAGCGCGTGCGCCAGCTGCGCGATCGCGCGCTGAAGCGCCTGCGCGAGGGCGACGTGGGCCGCGCGCTCGGCAGCTTCGCCGCGTAAGGCAGCGCGCCGCCGCACACACCACCGAGGGGCCGGCACCACGCCGGCCCCTTGCTGCGTCCGTACCCCCGCACCCGCCACACCCGCCACAGCGCTGCTCGCGCCAGTCGCGCCACGCCCACCGCTCGCGCCGCGCACCTACTCGCGCGGCGCGTGTGATGCAAGACCTAGCGATGCCGGCGCGACCGCGCGCAGATTGCTCCGCAGCACTCGACTCTCGCCCGCCGTCGTTCCCGCCATGATCCGTCTCGTCGACGTCTATAAGTCGTTCGGCTCCAAGCACGTCCTGGAGGGCTTCACGCTGGACGTGGTGGAGGGCGAGACGATGGTCATCATCGGCTATTCCGGCACCGGCAAGTCGGTGGCGATCAAGCACATCGTCGGCCTGCTGGAGCCCGACCACGGCGAGGTGTGGGTGGACGACATGGAGGTGCCCAGGCTCTCGCGCCGCGAGCTGTACGCGCTGCGTGCCCGCATCGGCTACGTCTTCCAGTTCGCGGCGCTGTTCGATTCGTTGAGCATCGGCGACAACGTGGCCATGGGGCTGCGCAAGCAGCCCGACCTCACCGAGGACGACATCCAGACCCGGGTGCACGAGGCGCTGGATCTCGTGGATCTGCCTAACGTAGCAGAGCGCTTTCCCGCGGAGCTCTCCGGCGGCATGCGCAAGCGCGTCGGCATCGCGCGCGCCATCGCGCTGCGGCCCAAGTACATCCTGTACGACGAGCCCACCACCGGCCTGGATCCCGTCACCAGCGCGGTGATCGACCAGCTCATGGTGCGCATGCGCGAGCGGCTCGGCGTCACCAGCGTCGTCATCACCCACGACATGCGCAGCGCCTACACCGTGGGAACGCGCATCGCCATGCTGTATCAGGGGCAGGTGCGCCAGGTGGGCACCGTGGACGAGATCCGCCACTCGCGAGATCCCGTGGTGCGCCAGTTCATCGAGGGCAGGGCATCGCTCGATGGCGAGCCGCTCGGACCGCCGCAGGCCTCGGTGGCGCGAGGGGGGGTGGCCTGATGGCTCGCGCGCGGGCCCGGGAGGAGACGTCCGCGGGGGGCGTCGTCTTTCGGCGGCACGAAGGCCAGGCGTTGTTCCTGCTCATCCGCGACAGCTATCGCAACTGGGGCTTTCCCAAGGGCCACGTGGAGAATGGCGAGGAGCCGGCGGGGGCCGCGCGTCGCGAGGTCATCGAGGAGACGGGGCTCGCCGACGTTTCGGTGCGATGTGTGATCGAGACCATCGACTGGCACTTTCGTTTCCGCGGCCGGTTGATCCACAAGGTGTGTCACTTCTTCCTCATGGAGACCACCGAGAGCGCCACCTCGCCGCAGCGCGCCGAGGGGATCACTGCCTGCCGATGGCTGCCTTTCGAGCAGGCCGATTCGCTGATCTCGTACGCGAACGCACGCGACGTGCTCCGCAAGGCTCGCGACCTGGTCGCGGCGCCTCCCTCCGTTCCGTCCGTCTAGTCTGGCGGGACCCCCGGACGCCGGTGACGAACGTGACACCCTCGGTGGTCGTGCTCGCGTCGCGCGACAGGGCCCGCGCGCTGCTGCGCGCCGCGTTTCCCCGCCGCCGCGGACACGTGGCGTTCGCGCGATCGGCCGCGGATTTCGAGGCGGCGTTCCGCGGGTCCCTGGTGGACGCTGCCATCGTGGATCTGGGAGCCATGCAGGGGAGCGCGACCGAAGCGGCGTGGCAGGCGGCCGCACTGTCGCGGGAGTTTCCCAGCGTTCCCTTTTTCGCGCTGCTCTCGCTGCGCGCCACCGACGGTCCGGCGCTCGCCCGGTGCGCCGCGTACGAGTTCGCCGACGTGCTCGTGGAAGGGGTGGACGACGCCGCTATGCGGGAGCTCGTGCTGCGCGACAGCTTCTCTGCGCGCTTCGCACTGGCGCTCGAGACCCCGCCGGAGGCACTTGCGCTCGCCGCGCCGCTGCAGCAGCGGGCGTGGCACTCGATCGTGGCGCTGGCGGGACGGCCGGTGCGCACCTCGCAGTTGGCGCAGGCGCTGCGGGTGACGCGGGAGCATCTGAGCCGCAGCTTCGCCGCGGACGGATCGCCGAATCTCAAGCGTGTGATCGACCTCGTGCGGCTGATCGCGGCAGCGGAGCTCGCGAAGAATCCGGGATACGATCTCCGGGATGTGGCCCGCGTGCTGGGCTTCGCCTCGGCGTCGCATCTCTCCAGCACGACGCGCCGTGTAGTGGGAACGAAGTCTGCATCGCTGACCAGGCTCCGTACGGTGGACCTCGTGGATCGGTTCGCACGGGGCCATGGACGCAGTCGGGGGGCGTAGGGACGCGCGGCGGAAGGCGAAGGCGATCAGCTCGACGCGGCGGGGGATGGCGGTCGCGGGAGGGAGCTCTCGTCCATTTCGGCCGTGCACTGGCGCTCGAGATAGACGAGATAGCCAGCCAGGAGGCGCGCAACGGCATGAATGCGCTTGAGCAGATCGTTGTGCGCGCCCACGGACACCAGGTCCGCGTGCCGCAGGATGGCCAACTGCGTCTCCAGCCGCAGCAGATCGCGCTTGGCTTCCTGATACAGCTGCCGCTGCTCGGGGGCGCTGTACCTGCCGTACCCCTCCGCGAGGTGCGTGGCGACAGCCATGGCAGTGGCCGCCACCGCATCGGTGACGGCCGTGGTCTCACGTTTCGCTACCTGACGCACCAGGCGAAGCACCTCCGCGGCGAGGGCCACCGCCTCCTGCCAGACCTTGAGATCCCGCACACCGGTAGCCATGACGTGAAAGTGCGTGCTGCTCCCAAACTTGCCGCATCGTTGTCCCGCCGGTCGGTCCGAATGCACGCACTGCGTCTTGCAGCCACCCCGGGCTTGTGATAAATTTCACAAGCTCCACAGACCCCCACGATCGCCGATCCTCCACGACATCGTATGGCTACCGACACGACCCTCCGCCCCGGTGAGATCAAGGACATCCTGCTCCGGGAGATCGAAGCCGCCGACCTGCACGCGCTGAACGTCGAAGAAGTCGGCACCGTGCTCGAGGTGAAGGACGGGATCGCCCGCATCTATGGCCTCAACAAGGCCATGGCCGGCGAGATGCTCGAGATCCGCTCCTCGGAGACCGGCAACGCCGTCACGGCTCTCGCGCTGAACCTCGAGGAGGACAACATCGGCGCCGTCATCCTCGGCGACTATCTCCAGCTGAAGGAGGGCGACGAGGTGCGGCGCACGTCGCGCGTGCTCGACGTGCCGGTGGGCCCCGCGCTCGTGGGACGGGTGGTGGACGCGCTCGGACGGCCCATCGACGGCCAGGGCGAGATCGCCACCACGCTGACGCGCAAGGTGGAATCTCCCGCGCCGGGCATCATCGTGCGGCAGCCCGTCAAGGAGCCGCTGCAGACGGGCATCAAGGCCATCGATTCGATGATCCCCATCGGCCGCGGCCAGCGCGAGCTGATCATCGGCGACCGCGGCACGGGGAAGACCGCCATCGCCGTGGACACCATCATCAATCAGAAGGGCCAGGGCGTCATCTGCGTGTACGTCGCCATCGGGCAGAAGGCGTCCACCGTCGCGTCCGTGGTGGAGCGGCTGCGCCAGGCGGGCGCCATGGAGTACTCCATCGTCGTCGTGGCATCGGCCGCGGACCCGGCGCCCATGCAGTACATCGCACCGTACACCGGCTGCGCCATGGCGGAGTACTTCATGTATCACGAGGGGCGTCCCACGCTATGCGTGTACGATGATCTCTCGAAGCAGGCCGCGGCGTACCGGCAGCTCTCGCTGGTGCTGCGCCGCCCGCCGGGCCGCGAGGCGTATCCCGGCGACGTGTTCTACCTGCATTCACGTTTGCTGGAGCGCGCCGCCAAGCTGCGCGAGGATGCAGGCGTGGTGGACGGGCACACGATCCTCAAGCCGGGCGGGTCGCTCACCGCGCTGCCGATCATCGAGACCCAGGCGGGCGACGTCTCCGCCTACATTCCCACGAACGTCATCTCCATCACCGATGGCCAGATCTTCCTCGAGGCGGATCTCTTCTTCTCGGGCGTCCGCCCCGCGATCAACGTCGGCATCTCGGTCTCGCGCGTCGGTGGCTCGGCGCAGATCAAGGCGATGAAGAAGGTGGCGGGACGTCTGCGGCTGGACCTGGCGCAGTTCCGGGAGCTGGAGGCGTTCGCCGCGTTCGCGTCGGACCTCGATGCGGCCACCAAGCGCCAGCTGGAGCGCGGCGCGCGCACGGTGGAGGTGCTCAAGCAGGGCCAGTACCAGCCGATGCCAGTGGAGCAGCAGGTGATGATCATCTACGCGGTGACCAGCGGCTTCCTCGACGACGTGCCGGCGGGCTCGGTGCGCGCGTGGGAGCGCGGATTCCACGAGTACATGGCGGCCAAGTATCCGCAGGTGGGCGAGGGCATCCGCACCCAGAAGGATCTCACCAAGGACATCGAGGCCGACCTGCGCCGCGGCATCGAGGCGTACAAGCAGGTGGCCGGCCTCGCGCAGGAGCAGCCGACCGTGGACGCCGCGGTGCGCTGAGCGCACCCGAGCCCGACCAACCCATCCGGCAACCGGGGCCATGGCCAAGGGACGCGAGCTGAAGGGGCGCATCAAGTCCGTCGAGAACACGCGCAAGATCACGCGCACGATGGAGATGGTGGCCACCTCGAAGATGAAGCGGGCGCAGGACCGCGTGGTCGCGGCGCGCCCGTACGCGAAGGCGCTGGGCGAGGTGATGTCGCGCCTGTACTCGCCGGAGCTGGCCGAACGCTTCCCGCTGCTCCGCCAGCCGGAGCGCGCGCGCCGTGCGGCGGTGCTGCTGGTCACCGCGAACCGCGGGCTGGCCGGCGCGTTCAATGCGAATCTCATCAAGGAAGCGCGGGCGCTCATCGCGAAGCTGGAGCGCGATGGCGTGGAGGTGGAGCTGCACGCCGTGGGCCGCAAGGGGCTGGGCTACTTCCGCTACATCGGCCGCGCGGTGGCCAGCAGCCGGACGGATCTGGGCGACCGTCCCACCACCGCCGACGCGGTGCAGCTGGTGGACGGGATGATGGCGGATTTCGCGGCGCGCCGGCTGGACGCCGTGTACGTCGTGTTCGCGCAGTTCCGGTCCGCCGTGTCCACGCCGCCCACCACCGAGCGCATTCTCCCCGTGGCGCCGCCCTCGGGCCGCGTCGCGCACCGGGACTATCTGCTGCTGCCCTCCGCGGAGGAGATCCTCACCGCGCTCCTGCCGGCGTACGTCCGCAATGCGGTGTACCGCGCACTGGTGGAGCACACGGCCGCGTTCTACAGCGCGCAGCGCACGGCGATGAAGAACGCCACCGACAACGCGGGGGACATGCTGAACATCCTCCGCCGCACCTACAATCGCGCTCGTCAGGCGAACATCACGCAGGAGATCGCCGAGATCGTCGGCGGCGCTGCGGCACTTCAGGGATAATCATGGCGACCACCACCGCAATCAAGAACATCGGCAAGGTCGTGCAGGTGATCGGCCCGGTCCTCGACGTGGAATTCGAGGCCGAGCACCTGCCGGAGCTCTACAACGCGCTCGAGATCACCGGCACGACCGAGGCGGGCGAGGACCTGCACGTCATCTCCGAGGTGCAGCAGCACATCGGCCGCAACCAGGTGCGCGCGGTGGCGATGTCGTCCACCGACGGCGTGGAGCGGGGATTCGAGGTCGTGGATACGGGCGGTCCGATCACGGTGCCCGTCGGCGATGCGGCGCTCGGCCGCATCCTCAACGTCATCGGCCAGCCGGTGGACAACGGCCCCGCCATCCCGAAGGACGCGCCGCGGTGGCCCATCCACCGGTCGCCGCCGCCCTTCGTGAACCTGGAGCCCAAGACCGAGATCTTCGAGACCGGCATCAAGGTCGTCGACCTCATCGCGCCCTTCGTGAAGGGCGGCAAGATCGGTCTGTTCGGCGGCGCGGGCGTCGGCAAGACGGTGGTCATCCAGGAGCTGATCAACAACGTGGCCAAGGGACACGGCGGCCGCTCGGTGTTCTGCGGCGTGGGCGAGCGCACGCGCGAGGGCAACGATCTCTACCTGGAGTTCAAGGAAGCCAACATCCTGAATCAGGTGGCGCTCATCTACGGGCAGATGAACGAGCCGCCGGGCGCGCGGCTGCGCGTGGGCCTGACGGGGCTGACGGTCGCGGAGTACTTCCGCGACACCGAGCACGCCGACGTGCTGGTGTTCATCGACAACATCTTCCGGTTCACGCAGGCGGGCTCGGAGGTCTCGGCGCTGCTGGGGCGCATGCCCAGCGCGGTGGGCTACCAGCCCACCCTGGCGACGGAGATGGGCGATCTGCAGGAGCGCATCACCTCCACGCGCACGGGCTCCATCACCTCGGTGCAGGCGATCTACGTCCCCGCGGACGACATCACCGACCCCGCGCCGGCCACCGCATTTGCACATCTGGATGCCACGGTCGTGCTGTCGCGTGCCATCACGGAGCTGGGCATCTATCCCGCCGTGGATCCGCTGGCATCGTCGTCGCGCATCCTCGATCCGCAGTTCGTGGGCGACCGGCACTACAAGGTGGCCACCGAGGTGCAGCGGATCCTGCAGCGGTACAAGGAGCTGCAGGACATCATCGCCATCCTCGGCATGGACGAGCTGTCGGAGGAGGACAAGCGCATCGTGGCGCGCGCGCGCCGCGTGCAGCGCTTCATGTCGCAGCCCTTCGCGGTGGCCGAGCAGTTCACCGGCATCCCCGGCAAGTACGTGAAGCTGGAGGAGACCATCTCGTCGTTCGAGCGCTTGGTCTCCGGCGAGTTCGACAACCTGCCGGAGCAGGCGTTCTTCATGGCCGGCGGCATCGAGGACGTGGTGGAGAACGCCCGCAAGCTGGCGCAGCAGGGCTGAGGCGGAGACCACTGACGTGCTCACGGTTTCGGTGATCTCGCCGGAGGCGATTCTGTTCGAGGGGACGACCGACACGCTGGTCGCCCCCGCCTTCGACGGCGAGCTGGGGATCCTCACCGGCCACGCGCCGATGATGACACTCCTGGGACGCGGTACGCTGCGCATCGGGAGCGAGGGAGAGGCCGGTGAGCGGCGCTTCCAGGTGGAGGGCGGCTTCCTCCAGGTCGTGGACAACCAGGTGCGGGTGGTGACGGAGAAGGCATCGGCGGCCTGAGGGCCGCAGGCCAGGACCTGATCGGTCGGGGTGAGGTCGAGCAGGACAGCCCCGCCGAAGCACGAGGACGGGCGACGGGACCATGGCAGCACTGCCATGGTCCTCGTCTTTTTCGCCCCGGCGCTCCGTTCGCGCCAACGGCATAACGCGCCGGCTCCGCGGTCTGGCCGCGATCCTGTTCTGCGGGGGCTTGCGCCTGCCCACCGTTGAGAGTACAATCGGCGCCCACGTCC
>DATEPM010000013.1:0-5999 GCA_035273185.1 Gemmatimonadaceae bacterium | reverse complement strand
GACAAGTACTCGGCCCCGAACTTCGCCTCCATGTAGCGCTCCTCGCGCGGGATCACGATGAATTGCATGACCGCGACAGGCGGAAGCAGCATGATGAGTATCCACCCACTGTGAAGCAAGAGCCCGAGACCGAGCTGGATGATGGAGAACGCAAGGTAGATGGGATTGCGACTGAACCGCATCGGCCCGCGGCGGACCACCGTCGTTGCAGCCTGGTTCCCGGGGACGGGGGTACCCGCAGAACGAAACGCCCGTTGCGTGAGGACGAAGGCGACCAGGCCCGCAGCCATGAGCAGAATCCCGAGGACGCTCACCGCCACGCCACCAGTTAGAGGCAGCGGCCAGAGACGTTGCAGCGCGAGGCCAACGAGCACCGCCAGCAGGTAGATCCGAGGTGGTCGAATGAACCCCGGATTGGCGACCGCCGTTTGGAGCTCTGGCATCCGCGTCGAGGCTCCTACTGCCTCACGAATTTCAGGTGAACCACGTTCGGCGCCGCAACCGTCTCGGTCAGGACGAGGCCGTGCAGATCGCCGACGTTGTCGAAGAGGCGCTCGCCCTCGCCGAGCAGCTTCGGCACCAGGTGCAGCCGCATCTCGTCCACGAGACCGGCACGTAGGTACTGCTGCGCGACCTGGGCACCGCCCGACAGCGCGATATCTTTCCCGTTCGCGGCGTGCCGCGCCTGCTCGAGCGCACTCTCGATCCCGTCGGTCACGAAGATGAAGATCGTGCCGCCCTCCGGTCTCAGCGGCTCGCGCAGGTGGTGGGTGAGCACGAACACCGGATGATGAAATGGCGGGTTGCGTCCCCACCAGCCCTTCCACGGATCCGTCTTGCTCCACGGGCCCGGACCGCCGCCGAACATGTTCCGGCCCATGATGGTCGCCCCGATGTTGGCGACCTCCTCCTCCATCACGCGCGTGCTCTCGTTCACCACGCCACCCTCCTTGCCATGGGCTCGCCGCCAGGTCTCCAGCGCGACCACCCACTCGTGCAACCCCTCGCCGCCAACGCCGAGCGGCTCCTTCAAGCTCTGCTTCGGCCCCGCGACGAAGCCGTCCAGCGACACCGAGATCCTGAATCGCAGCTGTGACACGTGTTCACCTGTTGAGCCGAGGTTTCACGAGGAAGCCGTAGCGGAAGGTCGCACCGCCCATTAACACGACGAACGGGCTCCCCTCAAAATCGACAGAGCAACGACCTGAAATGCCCCCTCAGGTGCAGCGCTCAGTTAGGTGGACGGTCGCGATGACACGTAGTCCCAGAGCGTACTTGGCAGACCGGCCCGGCCAAGAATGACACTCCCAGGAAACTCGAGGTAGTAGAGGTCACTTTCAATCGTGCGGTTGCCGGTGCCTCATTGTAGAGGAAGACCGAATCGCCAAAGCCTGCGTGGTAGGGGTAGGGCTGCGGAAAGTCGTGCCGCGCCCCACAGCTTGGACAGTCGACGGTCAGAAACCCACGCGGCCCACGGACGACCGACGGCGGAGGCGTATCTGGTCGCGATCGCACGTTCCCGGCTCGCGCGAGCGGGACTCCTCGATGCGGGCACGCCCGCCTCCTCCTCCGGCGAGGAGCCGGAGCGCGCGCTGTATCGCCTGCTGCGGGCGCAGGGAGGCGACGCGTACGCCCGCTACAACGCGCTGCTCCGCGAGCTGTCGAGCTTCCTGGCGGCGTTCGACGCGCGGCTTCGGCGCGCCGCCGCGCCGTGATCCCCTGGCTCTCCCCCGACGCAACCGTATTTTCACCGTCGTTGGCCGGGTCCATTTCGATATCCGCGTACGTGAGGAGTCCCAGACATGTGGAAGCCGCGTAGTCTCGCCGCACGATCCCTGCTCGGCGCCATGGCGGCCGCCGCCACGCTCGCCGCCACCGCTGCCATAGCCGCCGCCGGTGCCCAGCAGCCGAAGCACCCGATGACGTGGACCGACATCCTGTCGCTCCGCTCGCTCGGCAGCGTGGCCGTCGCACCCGACGGGCAGCGGATCGCGTATACGGTGAGCGCGTGGACGCACCCCAACGCCAAGCCCGCGAGCGGCGACACCGCGCTGGGCGACAAGCACGAGATGCGGTCGCACATCTGGCTCGTCCCCACGAGCGGCGGCGCTCCTCGCCAGCTCACCTTCGGCGAACGCGGCGAGACGCAGCCGGCCTGGTCGCCCGACGGGCGGCAGCTCGCCTTCCTCGCCGCGCGCGGGGGCGGGGGCGGCGCCGCCGACGAACAGCCGCGCAACCAGGTCTGGATCCTTCCGCTAGACGGCGGTGAGGCGTGGGAGCTCACCAGCGCGCACGACGGCGTCACCGGCCTATCCTGGTCGCCCGACGGCACGCGCATCGCCTATCTCACCACCGACACCCTCCCGCGCGGCGACGAGGCGCGTACCAAGCGCAAGGACGACCCGCAGGTGTTCGAGGGCGACTTCCACCTGTCACATCTGTGGGTGGTGGACGTCGCGACGAAGCACGCGCGCGAGGTGGCGCACGGCGCCTTTACCATCCGCGGGGCGCCGAGCTGGTCGCCGGACGGACAGCGGATCGCGTTCTCCACCGCACCCACGCCGATGATTCGTGACGACCGCAGCGATGCCTACGTCGCGACGCTCGCCGGCGGGCCGCTGGAGCGCATCTCCACCACGCCCGATGTCTCGACGGCGCCAGTGTGGTCGCCCGACGGGGCGACGATCGCGTTCACCGTGCTCCCCAACGCGCACCACGCGCATGCCGACAGCATCGCCGATCGTGCGCTGGGGAACGAGCACATCGTGCTGTACGACGTCGCCGCCAGGCGCGCGCGCGATGTGTACGATCCGGCAGCCGATGTGTCCGCCGCGCAGCTCCAGTGGACCCCCGACGGCAAGCGGCTGCTCTTCGTCACCGGCGACCGCGCGTTCCAATCCGTGTACGCATATGACGTCGCGGCCCACCGTCTGGACAAGATCTTCGACCGCCAGCTCGTCCGCGGTCTATCGCTGAGCCGTGACGGGCGCGTCGTCGCCTTCAGTATGGAAACGCCGGACGCACCGTACGACCTCTACGCGAGCGACCTCGCCTTCAAAGAGCCGCGCAAGCTCACCGACATCAACCCGCAGGTCGCGAGCTTCGCGCTCGGCCACACCGAAGTCGTGCAGTGGAAGAGCAGCGACGGCACACCGGTCGAAGGCGTGCTGCTCGAGCCGGTGGGCTATCAGCCGGGACGGAAGTACCCCCTGCTCGTCGAGGCGCACGGCGGGCCGACCGGCGCGACGAGCGCCGGATTCAAGGCGAGCTGGGGCTCCCCGGGCCAGTACTGGGCCGCGCGCGGCTGGGCGATCCTGTATCCCAATCCGCGCGGCTCCACCGGGTATGGTGAGAAGTTCATGCGCGCGAACATCATGGATTGGGGGGGCGGCGACTACCGCGACATCATGTCCGGCGTGGACGCGATGATCCGCCGCGGCATCGCCGACTCGACGCGCATGGCCTTCGAGGGCTGGAGCTACGGCGGCTACATGACCGCGTGGGTCGTGAGCCAGACGTCGCGCTTCAAGGCCGCGCGCATGGGCGCGGGGCTCAGCGACCTGCAGAGCATGTACGGCACCACCGACATCCCGGGCTACATCGGTACCTTCTTCAGCGGGATGCCGACAGCGAAGACCCTGGACTTCTATCGCGCGCGCTCGGCCATCACCTACGTGGACCGCGTGACGACGCCGCTCCTGATCCTGCAGGGCGGGAGCGACCAGCGCGTGCCCATCGGCCAGTCGATGGAGTTCTACCGCGCGCTGCGCGACCGCGGGAAGACCGTGGAGCTGGTGTTCTATCCGCGCGAGGGCCACGGCTTGAGCGAGTGGTACCACCAGCTAGACAAGATGCAGCGCGAGTATGCGTGGATCGTGAAGTACACGCTCGGCCAGCAGGTGTCGCAGACGGCGGATCGCTGAGCGCGGGTTGGCGCCTGTCGGGCTGCCGACCTGAGGGCACTCGCTCCGCTCAGGATCTCGGTGGCCGCGGCAATGATCTCGTCCGACGGATCGGCCGTGGGCGCGAGCCGTGCGCATGTCGCACAGCTACGCGCTCCTCCATCCGCTACGGCGGCATCCTGTCTCTGATAGAACGGAAACCTTTTCGAGCAAAGTGACGTCTCAGAAGCATCCCCACTTTGCGACGACCGATCATGCGCCTGGCGCTCAGATACTCGAGCTGGCTTTGCCTGCTGCTGCTCTCGCTGGCATTCCACGCGCTGGGCGCGCAAGCGCCGGGCGAGATTCACGGCCGCCTCGTGGAGTCGGGCACCGGAGGAGCGGTGGCCTCCGGCGCGGTCACGGCACTCCGCGCCTCTGACGGCCAGCAGGTGGCCGGCACGCTGCCCGCGGCCGACGGATCGTTCAAGCTCACGGGGCTGCCGGTGGGTCGGTACACGGTGCGCGTCCGTTCTCTGGGGTTCACTCCGGTGGTCCGCTCCGACGTCGTGCTCGCCAGCGACAGTCTCGTGGTCGATCTGGGAACCATCACCCTCACGCGCGTTGCAGCCAGACTCGGCACGCAGGTGGTGACCGGAGAGCGCGCGGAGGTGCAGCTCGCGCCGGACCGCAACATCTACTCGACCAGGAACATGGTCACCGCGAGCGGCGGGACGGCCATCGACGTGCTGCGCAACGTGCCGGCCGTGGAGGTGGACGCATCGAACCAGGTCTCGCTCCGCGGGAATCAGGGCGTGGTCGTGCAGATCAACGGCCGAGTCTCGCCGCTCAAGGGGGAGCAACTGGGGAATTTCCTGGCGCAGCTTCCGGCCAGCTCCATCAAGCGCGTCGAGGTGGCCACCAATCCCTCGGCAAAGGACGATCCCGAGGGCACGGCCGGGATCATCAACATCGTGCTCAACCAGGACACCGAGCTGGGGCTCAGCGGCGGCGTGAACCTGGGCGCCGGCAGCACGGGGCAGCTCAATGCCTCCGGGAACGTCGGCCGGCAGCAGGGAAAGCTCATCTGGCTCGTATCCTACGGGCTGTTCGCGAACCACCAGCAGACGGCCGGCTACCTGGAGCAGACGAACCTGACGATCGCGACGCCCGCGTTCGTGCGCTCGCGCATCGCCGGCCGGAGCAAGCCACTCTGGCAGAACGGCATGCTGCGCACGGAGTATCGCTTCACGCCGCACGACGCGCTGTCGCTGGACGCGATGCTGTCTGGCGGACGATTCAATCGCGACAACTCATCCTACTATACCGATCTCGACGAGACGGGCGACGTCATCGGCCTCTTCGATCAGTTCAACAACGGCTCGTCGCGCAACGTGAACGTGGACTACGATCTCGCCTTCCGGCGCACTGGCAACGCGACGGACCGCACCTTCAGCACGGAGCTGGCTCTGGCGCGCAACTGGTCGGAGGATGCCACCGATCTCTGGGGCGTGGTGCACCAGGGCGACGCCTCCACAGGCGCGGCGCCCATGCCGGCGGAGAACGACCTGTCGCACCAGCGCTATCCGTCGTTGACGTGGCAGGGCGACTTCGCGCAGCCGTTCGGCAGCGGGAGCAAGCTGGACGCCGGATTCAAGGAGAACCTGCGGCATTCGTCGAGCGACTTCTCGGCGGCGTTGCTGGATACGGCGAGCGGCGCCTTCGTGTCCGACCCGGCGCGCGCGTCGGCGTTCGACTACCGGGAGCAGATCGGGGCCGTGTACGCTCTGCTCTCGCAGCGCGTGGCCAAGGTGCAGGCGCAGGCGGGGCTGCGGGTGGAGGAAGCGGGCACGCGGCTGGGACTGCCCCTCGCGCCCGCCGACTCGCAGCGCTTCGACAACCACTACACCAGCCTGTACCCGAGCGGCATCCTCTCATACCACTTCACGCAGACGCGTCAGGCGAAGCTCAGCTACTCGCGGCGCGTGAGCAGGCCTTATCCGCAGCAGCTGAGCCCCGTCGTCTATCACCAGGATGCACGCACGCTCTTCCGCGGCAACCCGAACCTGCACCCGGAGTACACCGACGCGGTGGAGCTGGGATTCCAGGACTCATATA
>DATEPM010000012.1:0-2890 GCA_035273185.1 Gemmatimonadaceae bacterium | reverse complement strand
GCCGAGACGGTGCGTGCCCCGGCAGCGGAAGTCGGTGCGAGCGCCGCACCTGCGCTGCCGGCTGCGGAACCTGTCCGCACCGGCGGCGAGCCCGCCGTGAGCACGGAGGAGTGGACGGAACCGGACGACACGGCGTTCGAGGTGCCCGTGGAGGAGCTTCCACGCCCCAAGGGCTTCGAGGACGATCGCGATGCCCTGGAGCCCGGCGACCGCGTGCTGCTCATCATCGAGGACGACGCGAACTTCTCGCGCGTGCTGCTGGACCTGGCGCGCGACAAGGGATTCAAGGGCGTGGTGGCGCACGACGGCGACGCGGGGCTGCAGCTGGCCCACGCGTTCCACCCCGACGCCATCACGCTCGACATCGACATGCCGGGGATCGACGGCTGGGCGGTGCTCGACCGGCTGAAGCATCATCCCTCCACGCGCCACATCCCGGTGCACATCATCACGGGCATCGCCGAGCGGCAGCAGGGGCTCAAGGCCGGCGCCATCGCGTATCTGGAGAAGCCGGTCACGAAGGAGGCGCTGGACGAGTCCTTCAACCGCATCTCGCAGTTCATCGATCAGCAGGTGAAGCGGCTGCTCGTGGTGGAGGACGACGACGTGCAGCGCGCGAGCATGATCGACCTCATCGCGCACGAGGACGTGGAGATCACCGCCGTCGCCACGGCCGAGGAGGCGCTCGCCGAGCTGGCCCACACGCATTACGACTGCATGGTGCTGGACCTCGGGCTGCGGGGCGAGCAGGACGGCTTCCAGCTGCTGGAGACGGTCAAGGCCGATCCGGCGATGCGCGACCTGCCGATCATCATCTATACCGGCAAGGAGCTCACCGGCGACGAGGAGACGCGGCTCAAGCGCTTCGCGGAAACCATCATCGTGAAGGACGTGAAGAGCCCCGAGCGGCTGCTCGACGAGACCGCCCTCTTCCTGCATCGCGTGGAGGCCAAGCTGCCCGAGCAGAAGCGGCGCATGCTCGAGCGGCTGCACAACGCCGACGCAGTGTTCGCCGGCAAGCACGTGTTGATCGTGGACGACGACGTCCGCAACATCTTCTCGCTCACGAGCGTGCTCGAGGACCACGGCATGAGCGTCTCCTTCGCCGAGAACGGGCGGGACGCCATCGAGATCCTGCGCAAAACGCCGGGGATCGACATCGTGCTGATGGACGTGATGATGCCCGAGATGGATGGTTACGAGACCACGCGGGCCATCCGCGAGATCCCGGAGCTGCGCAACCTGCCCATCATCGCCCTCACCGCCAAGGCGATGAAGGGCGACCGGGAGAAGTGCATCGCCGCCGGGGCATCCGACTACATCACGAAGCCGGTGGACACCGAGCAGCTGCTGAGTCTCATGCGGGTATGGCTGTACCGGTAAACAGCACCAAGTCGCTCAGCGGCCCCCCCGTCAGCTACGATCCCGCCCTCGAGCGGCTGGAGATCGAGCTGCTCCTGGAGGGGATCTTTCGGCATTATGGCTTCGATTTTCGCTCCTACGCGTACGCCTCCATCCGGCGGCGGCTCTGGAAGCGGATCGAGGCGGAGCAGCTGCACACGATCTCCGATCTGCAGGTGCGGATCCTCCACGATTCGCAGGCGATGGAGCGGCTGCTGCTGGATCTCTCGGTCAACGTCACGGCGATGTTCCGGGATCCGGGCTTCTACCTCGCGTTCCGCAGCATCGTCGTGCCGCTGCTGCGCACGTATCCCTTCATCCGCATCTGGCACGCCGGCTGTTCCACGGGGGAGGAGGTGTACTCGATGGCGATCCTCCTGCAGGAGGAGGGGCTGTACGAGCGCGCGCGGATCTACGCCACCGACATCAACGACGTGGTGCTGGAGCAGGCGCGCGCGGGCATCTTCCCGCTCACCCGCATGCAGGAGTACACCGAGAACTACATCCGCGCCGGCGGCACCCGCTCCTTCTCCGAGTACTACACCGCCAAGTACGATGGCGCGCTGTTCAGCCCCGCGCTCACGCGCAACGTGGTCTTCTCGCAGCACAACCTGGTCACCGACCGGTCGTTCTCGGAGTTCAACGTCATCTTCTGCCGCAATGTGCTCATCTACTTCGATCGCGAGCTGCAGCAGCGCGTGCACGGGCTGTTCTACGAGAGCCTGGTGATGTTCGGCATCCTCGCGCTGGGCTCCAAGGAGTCGCTCCGGTTCTCGAAGTACGAGCCTTGCTATGAGAAGCTGCACCCGCGCGAGCGGATGTACCGCAAGGTGAAGTGATGAGGCCGCCGGCCCGTGGCATATCGCATCGTCGTCGTTGGCACCTCCTGGGGCGGACTGAGCGCCCTGCGCGAGCTGGTGACGGGCTTGCCCGCTGACCTGCGCGTGCCCGTGGTGCTCGTTCAGCACCGCCACCGGCAGTCGGACCACAGCATGCTGAGCGCCCTGCTGCAGGAGCGCACCTCGCTGAACGTGTGCGAGGTGGAGGACAAGGCGCCCATCGAGGCAGGGAAGGTGTACGTCGCCCCCGCTGACTACCACCTGCTGCTGGACGACGATCACTTCGATCTCTCCACCGACGAGCCGGTGCGCTACAGCCGTCCATCCATCGACGTCACCTTCTACTCGGCCGCCGACGCGTACGGCCCGGCCACGGTGGGCGTCGTGCTCACGGGCGCCAACTCCGACGGCTCGCGCGGGCTGCGCCGCATCTACGACCGCGGCGGGCTCACGCTGGTGCAGGAGCCGGTGACCGCCGAGAGCCCCGCCATGCCCGCCGCCGCGCTGCGCTGCGTGCCCGCCGCGCAGGTGCTCACGATCGCGCAGATCGTCGAGGTGCTCGGCACGCTGGAGGTCGATGTGCCGCCCGCCGCACCCGTGCTGCGCGCGGCGCGGGAGCCCGCGCGGGAGTCGGCGCTGCCCCGGACTCC
>DATEPM010000011.1:0-10649 GCA_035273185.1 Gemmatimonadaceae bacterium | reverse complement strand
CGCCGCCGGCCAAGCGTGGGCGTGCGCGCAGCGCAGCCAAGACGCGGCGGCCGCGCGGCCGCGCGAAGAAGGCGGCATCCGAGGGTAGCGAGGAATGACTAGAGGCGCCGCGCTGGCCGCGCGGCGCTCTCGCGGAGCTGCCGCACTGCCGCGCGAGTTCTACGCCCGTCCCACGGAGCTGGTTGCGCGCGAGCTCCTGGGCGCCGTGCTCGAATGCGAGACTCCTGAGGGGCGGGCCAGCGGACGAATCGTGGAAACCGAGGCCTACCTCGGCGAGCACGATCTCGCCTGTCACGCCGCCGCGGGCCGCACGGCGCGCACGGATCCGCTCTACGGGCCGCCGGGCGTGGCGTACGTGTATTTCATCTATGGGATGTACTGGTGCGTCAATGCCGTCACGCGCGACGAGGGGTTGCCGAGCGCCGTCCTGATCCGCGCGCTCGAGCCGGTGGACGGCATCGCGCTGATGCGCAGGCGGCGCGGGCGCGCGGCGCGACGCGACGTCGATCTCACCAACGGGCCGGGAAAGCTGTGCCAGGCGCTCGGCATCGACGGGCGCTGCAACCGCCATCCGTTGCAGCGGGCGCCGCTGCGGATTCGCACCGGCGCGTTCGTCCCCGATTCCCGCATCACCATCACGCCGCGCATTGGCATCTCCCGATCCGCGGAGTGGCCGCTGCGCTGGTTCGTCAGCGACAGCCCCTACGTGTCGAAGACGCCGCCGCACTTCGCACGTCAGTTGCTCCGGTCGATGGAGCCGCCCACGTTGAAGCGAACGCCGCCCTCGTAGGTGAGGTGGAACGCCTTACCGTTGTAGAGGAACATGTTCTTCTGCGCCGGGCTGGCCGTGCCCTGGAAGAACACCGAGAACATGGGCAGGCGAAACTGCGAACCGAGAATGAAGAAGGGCGAGGCGCCGGTGCGGAGCTCCGTCAGGAACGCCTGGATGTTCGGGTCGCTCGCGAAGGTCGGGTCCGACGTCTCGGCGCTGGCGATCTGCTTGAGCGAGAAGCCGATGCCGCCGTACGGATGCACGAAGCGGCTGGATCCGGGGAAGACCACCGCCGCGACGTCTACCCGGCGCATGTTCTTCAAAGTCACCGGCACGGTGTCCGGATCGACGAGTACCGCGCTCTGATCGGTGAACATCGCCTGGGAGAACGACACGTACAGGCCCGCGCGGGACCGAGTGATCAACCACTCCGCACCGACCAGAGGCGCCTGCTGGTGCGTCTGCGTGAAGGAGTTGTAGTCCATCCCGCCGCCCTTCACGCCCCAGAACCATGCATTGGTGAAGGGGCGTCCCATCTGCGCCGCGCCCGACCGCGGATAGACGGCGACGAGCGCCAGAACGGCGGTCAGGGTACGGATGAATCGCATACGAGTCCTCGAAATCAGAGGTCCTGGGGCTCCGGATAGCGGCCTTCCTCCTGTTCGGACGAGGCACGGCCGCGAGCCGTCACACGATGCCCAGCTTCGAGCCCACCTTCCGGAACGCGCGTACCGCCACGTCCAGGTCGTCGCGTGAATGCGCGGCAGATATCTGGCAGCGTACACGCGCCTGGCCCTGCGGCACCACCGGAAAACCGAATCCCGTGACGAAGACGCGCTCGTCCAGCAGCATGTCACTCATCTGAATCGCTGCCGCGGTCTCGCCGACGATGATGGGAATGATCGGCGTCTCGCCGGCCAGCGGCTTGAACCCCGCCTCCGTGATCTGCTCGCGGAAATAGCGCGCGTTGTCGCGCAGGGTCTGCACGCGCTCGGGGTGCGCACCGATGAACCGCACGGCAGCCAGCGCGCTGGCCGCGACGGTCGGTGGCAGCGCATTGGAGAACAGCTGCGGGCGTGATCGCTGCGTCAGAAAATCGGCGAGTGCCGCGCTGCCGGCCACGAAGCCGCCCGCCGCGCCGCCCAGCGCCTTGCCGAGCGTGGACGTGATGATGTCCACCTGGCCGGTAACGCCGAAGTGCTCCGCCGTGCCGCGTCCGCAGGCGCCCAGCACGCCGGTGGCGTGCGAGTCGTCCACCACGACCACCGCGTCATGAGCGCTGGCGATCTCCAGGATGTCCGGGAGCTTCGCGATAGAGCCCTCCATCGAGAACACCCCGTCGGTCCAGATGAGGCGACGGCGCGCGCCCTTCGCGCTCGCGAGCTTCTCGCGCAGGTCGTCCATGTCGCTGTGCCGGTACACCGCCGTCGTACACTTGGTGATGGACTTGGCCAGCCGCATCGAATCGATGATGGAGGCGTGGTTCAGCGCGTCCGAGATGACGAAGTCGCCTTCTTCCAGAACCGTCGCGGTGAGCCCTTCATTGGCATTCCACGCGGACACGTAGCTGAGCGAGGCTTCGGTGCCCACGAAGCGCGCGAGCGCGTTCTCGAGCTCCCGATGCACGGTGAAGGTACCGCAGATGAAGCGCACGCTTCCGGTGCCGGCGCCAAACTCGCGCAGGCCGGCAATTCCCGCATCGGTCACCGACGGCTCGTCGCACAGGCCCAGGTAGTTGTTGGACGAGAGGATCAGCACGTCCCCGCGCCCCTGCATGCGCACGTGCGCCGATTGCGGCGACTCCAGGTAGTTCAGCCGCTTGTACACGCGTGCCTGTTTGAATTCCTCGAGCTGGGTTGCCAGCGCCCGCGAGAATCCTGCGTTGATGCTCATGCTGTCCTCGTCGAAAGTACTCGTGTGCGGCACGCCGCCGCCCATCGCCGGTGCGCGCCGTCAGGCGATCTCGAAAATGACCTTGCCGGCCTCGCCGCTGCGGATCGCGTGGATCGCCTCCTCCGCACCCTCCAGCGGAAAGCGGTGGGTGATGACGGGTGTCGGGTCGAAATTCCCGGAGCGCAGAAAGCGCGTCATCTGATGCCAGGTGTCGTACATGCGCCGGCCCACCACGCCGTAGATCGTGATGCCCTTGAAGATGATCTCGCTGGCGAAGTTCACCTCCATCGGCGTTGCCGGAATTCCGAGCATCTGGATGCGGCCGCCGACGCGCACGAGGGCGAACGCCTGATGGATGGCGGAGGGCACGCCGGACATCTCCAGCACGATATCCACGCCGAGTCCGTCGGTGTGCTCGCGCACGACGGTCTCCGCCTCGTGGGGATGCACCACGTCGTGGGCCCCCATCCGGCGCGCCAGCTCGAGCCTCGTCTCGTTCACGTCGGAGGCGATGATGCGCGCGGCGCCGGCCGCCCGGCAGATGCCCACCGCGAAGAGGCCGATCGGGCCGCAGCCGGTGATCAACACCGTGGCACCGGGGATGTCGGCGGTCAGCGCGGTATGAAAGGCATTTCCCATGGGGTCGTGAATGCCGCCAACGTCGAAGGACGTGCGGTCGTCCAGGTGCCACACGTTCGTCGCCGGCATCGCGATGTACTCCGCGAAGCAGCCGTCGCGATCGACACCGATGATCCTGGTATACGGACACACGTGCGCGTTCCCGGTCCGACACAGCAGACAACGGCCGTCGACGATGTGCCCCTCGGCCGTCACGCGGTCACCCTCGCGCACGTCCTCCACGAGCGCGCCCACCTGCGCCACCTCGCCCGCGAACTCGTGTCCCACGGTGAATGGCGGCCGACAGCGCCCCTGCGCCCATGCGTCCCACTCGTAGATGTGGACGTCGGTGCCGCAGACCCCCGCGCGGCGCACGCGGATGAGCACCTCGTTCTCGCGGATCGTCGGCTCCGGCACCTCCGTGAGCGTGAAACCCGGTGCGGCCTTCTGCTTCACGAGCGCTTTCACGCGCGATGTACTCCTCTGATGTGCGGTGAGTCCCCACGACCGCGCGCCGCACGTGCCGAGCGGTGCGCGAGTGGAAAGCTCGCACGCCGCGGACGTCGATGGAAGTCGTGCAAACGCGCACACCTATTGCGTGTACATTCCTGCGTTCCTATATTCGCGTCCAGGCGACGTTGGTGAACCAGCGAGGGTACTGGGTGGAGCAACCGCGACGAGGGTTCCGACAGTCGATGTGCAGCGCAGCGGCGAGCGCCACGTTCGCCGAATACCTCTTCGCCTCCGGTCGCAGCGCGGCCGCCCTCGCCACCTCCGCCGCCCGCCCCGCCGCCGCACCGCTCCACGCTCCTCGCCTCCTCGCGCGCGGAAATCGTTGCCGCCCCGCCGCTACATCACGCCGCGCACGCCGCCACACAAGCACGCACACGCACACACGCGGTGGTCTCGCGCATGCGAGCGCATTCGCGTCGTCGCGCGTGACGAAGCGGGTGTACGATCGTTTTGGCGTGAGACTCCAGCCGTCCGTTCTCGCAGTCTCCCAGCTTCACGCGTCTCCGCGGAGGTGCGTGTAGCGGCGGCCCTGGCGCTTCGGCGTCGAGCCGTCGTCTCGACGGTCCACCGGGGGATCGATCGAGAGTACCACACTCCAGATATGGAGAGGTTACCATGGCTGCAAAGAAAGGCACCAAGCGCGGTGCGAAGAAGGGCGCCAAGCGCGGCGCGAAGAAGAGCACCGCGAAGCGCGGCAGCAAGCGCAGCACGAAGCGCGGTTCGAAGCGCTCGCGCTGAGCCTCGCTCCTCGAGTAAGGAAGCCGGCCCTCGGGCCGGCTTCTTTACTTCCCCTGCCGAGCGGCGCCGCCCGATCCGCCGTCAACGCGCGTATCGCGCGTTCGCCAGGTCCATGATGCGCGCGATCAGTGCATCGTAGCCCAACCCGTCCCGGGCCGCGGCGCGTGCGAACTCGCTCTCGCGTTCGAGATAGCAGTTCGGGTTCACCTCGATCACGAAGATCTCGCCCTCCCGCGTCACGCGCAGGTCGATGCGCGCGTAGTCCCGCAGCCGCAGTGCGTCGAATGCTTCCACGGCCACGCGCTGCATCCGCGCGAGGAGATCCTCCGGCACGTCGGTCGGGAAGATGGACCGCGTCCCGGCGAACTCGGCGCCGCTACCCGCGCCATCCTCACCCCACTTCGCCTCCCAGCTCGCAATGTGCGGCACGCCCAGGGGAAATCCGGAGAAGTCGAGCTCGATCACGGGCAGCGCGCGGGCGTTCGCGTTCCCGAGGATTCCGACGTAGAACTCACGGCCCTCGACGAACTGCTCCACCAGCGCCGGCTGCTGGAAGCGTGACTGCAGCTCGTCGATCCGGCTGAACAGCTCCCTGAGATCGTGCACCACGGAGCTCGCGCTGATTCCCAGCGACGCGTCTTCCTGCGGTGGCTTCACGATCACCGGGAAGGAAATGTCGCCGGCCCAGTCCACGGCGCCTCGATACAGCGTCGCGAACTCCGGGGTGCGGATCCCGTGGAAGCTCAGCACCTTCTTCGTAAGCGTCTTGTCGCCCGCGAGGAACAGCCCCGATGGACTCGAGCCGGTGTACCGCAATCCCAGCAGGTTGAGCAGCGCCGCCACGTTCGACTCGAGGGAGCTCTTGCCGCGAAACGACTCCGCGATGTTGAACACGAGATCCGGCTCCGCTCGACGCAGCGCGTGCACCAGGGGTTCCACCTCACCGCCGACGGACACGAGCATCACGGAATGGGCGGCGGCCTCCAGTGATTCGCGCAGCTGCTGCAACACGGGGTCCACCGGGGGCTCCAGAGCGTCGGCCGTGTGAAGCACCACGACCTTCACGGCGTGCCCTGCGGCATCGGCCGCTCCGCGCGCGGCATGCGGTCGAGCGTGCGGGTGTACCGATAGTTCATCACCACCGCGGCTCCGAACGCCGTGAGCTCGATCAGGGTGGATGCTTCCAGGCCGGTAATGCGCAACTCGAGCTGCGCGGCACGCGCAATCATCGCGTCGATCAGCGACCGGACCTCGGCGGCGCTCTCTCCCGTCCAGTACGACAATCGCGCGACGATCTCCCGATAGTGCCGTTGCATGAACACCGCGGCGGGCATCCCGCTGGGTGCATCAGCGGGCGAAGCAAAGATCCGACGGAGGTCCGCATCGAACTGCCGCGGGTCCTCCATCGGAATCCGCTCCGCGGCGCTCTCGTAATGCTCGGCGACCGTGTAGTGCATCGCCTCCACCGGCAGATCATCCTCGCTGGGCGCCGGCACGTGCGGAAGCTCGCCGGCAATCTCGCCCAGCACGCGATCCACGTACTCCAGCTTTGCCAGCGCGGGCCAACCGGCGTACTCGGCGCGCCAGTCGATGCCCGGCGTCAACCACACCGCGAATGTTTCAGCGAAATCCTCGTCGGGATGCTTCTGAGCGTACCAGCCGAGAATGTGGCGCACGTACGCCCGCGAGAACGGGTCGGCCCGGTAGCGTTCGTGGTACGGCAGCGCGAACGAGCCGAAGGTGGCGCGCCAGTCGGGGCGGTCGTACAGCCGGAACGCGTAGTTGATCGCGTGGCCGCACTCGTGTCGCAGATACCGCAGCGCCTCGGCATCATCTTCCACACCGCCCGACATCTCGGCCTCGATCCGCTCAAGCCGAGCATCCACCAGATAGAAGGGAACGCCGATCAGGGGGGTGCGGTCAGGACATCCCCACTGATCGCTCAGGTATACCGGCGGCCGGAACGCGATCGCTCTGGCCGCCAGCTCGAGGTACAGCTCCGTCACGAGCTTCTCGACTCGCGAGCCGCGGATCGTCAGGCCAAGCTCGGAGATGCGGCGACCGAGCAGCGTCTGCCGCTCGCTTTCCCAGTCTGTCGTTCCATTCACGGCTGCCGAGCCGGGCAAGCAATGTACCCAGCTCGGAAAAGCAGGAGCGGGCGCTACCCGGGGGTAGCGCCCGCTCCTGCTCGCTCGGCCTCGCCTACGCCGCCTTGTTGTCCTTCGATGTGGGCGTCAGTTCAGGCGCGGGACCCCAGACGAACGCCGTGAAAACGGGCCGCTGGTCGTTGCGCGCGCCTCGAGAGATGATGATGCCCATCGGTTCCTGCTCAGGCGCTGGTCGCTTGATGTCTTTCATATATATGGTATCCGCCGGGGCGTTTCGGGATTCAAAACGGCCGGACGCAAGCGACGAGAACGGTTCGCCGCTGGCGCCCGGCCAAGCCACCCATCGCGATGATGGATGCTGCCCTGTAGGCACCCGCAATGCCACGACGTACGGTGGAGATAAGTCGCAGCGTTACAATAGAATAGCCGCGACACAGATCGGCGGGCTCGCCCACCTGTGTTCCTTTGACACGGGAAGTTCTGCGTCAGAGCGTGTCGTTTCGCGCCGCTATCGTCAGGCGGGATCCTTCCGCGCGAGGAAAGTGCTGGCGTTGCCGCTCGGATCCTCGACCGTGACCGTCCACCCGCGATAGCGCCGGGCAAGCTCCTCGAGGGTCACGTGCGTACGGTCCGCCGCAGGACCCTGCAGCAGGTGAACGCCGCCGGAGGCAGTGGCCACCTGGAGCGCCTCGATGAGGCGAGCGCGCCTGGCCGTGGTGAGCCCCTTGAGCGCTGCCGTCGTGACGATGACCGCATCCAGGGGCTCGGGCGGAGTCCAGGCATGCAACTCCGTCTGGCAGGTGTGCACCCGCTGAGTGAGGCCGGCCGCAGCTGCGGCGGACATCACCCGTTCCAGCACGTCGCGATCATCGGCCAGCGCGGTGACGTCGCAGCCGTTGGCCGCGAGGTACAGGGCAGGGGCCTCCACCGCAGGGCCGGCCAGCACGACGCGCGAATCCCCCGATCGGCGCACCGCGCGCACGACGATGTCGTTAGGATGCAGCCCCCAGTGCTCCGGACGGCGCATCTCCGCGATCAGCTTCACATGCCGGCGGCGCCAGGTGGAATAGCTCGGCAGACGAAGCCGGCGAAAGATGATGCGATCCACCTCCTGCGCCAGCAGCAGTTCGGTCAAGGCGAGCTGCGAGTGCTGGGCCAGGGAGGCGACGGCGTCGTCGCCGATGCCGAGCAGGACGCTGCGAGGGATCGATTCCTTGTAGTTCTCGATCTCCTCGTCCACGTAGAGCTCGTATTCGTATTTGAGTGATCGCGTAGGTCGGGGAGCCATGCGAAATGGTAGCGGCGGCACGCACGAAAGTACGGCACCCGGAACGTTGCGCAAGTGTACGGGCGCGAGCAGCCAGCCCGGGTCGCCGAGAGGCAAAGCCGGACGCGATCGCCTTTACACCGGCTCGATGTGCACGGTGACGGCACCGGGCCCATACCGCCGTGCGATGGCCTCCTCCACCTGGTCGGCCAGCGCATGGGCGTGATCCACTGTCGTGGAGCCCGCGATGCCGATGGTGACCTCAGCGAAGAGTGCGCCGGAGGCGGTGAATCGGGATCGTACCTCGCGAACGTCGGCGATCTCGGGGATGTCGCGCAGCACGCGGCGGAGCTCGGCGGCGTTCAGTGCGCGCTGATCCACCAGGATGGGAATGGATTCCCTCAGGATCCCATATCCGCTGCGCGCGATGATGAGCGCGACAGCCATGGCGAGCACGGCGTCGGCACGGGTGAGGCCGGCACGCGCCAGGGCCAGCGATGCGAGCGCGATCACCGTCACCAGGATGTCGCTGCGCGTGTGCTCGGCATCGGCCAGCAGGAACGCGCTCGACAGCGCCCGGCCGCGCCTGCGCTCGAACCAGACGACGAACGCGTTCACGAGAAGGGTGCCGAGCACGATCGCGATGTCCAGGGCGTTGCCGCGTGCCGGCCGATTGTGCCCCAGGAACGAAGCGACGCCCTCCCGGAGCAGCTCGAAGCAGGAGATCGAGAGGAAGCCGACGATGCCGAGCGTGCCGAGCGTTTCGAACTTGTCGTGGCCGTAGGGGTGATCCTCGTCAGGCGCGCGGGCCGCGATGCTGACCAGCACCATCCCGAGTACGTTGTTCAGCATGTCGAGCCCCGACTCGAGCGCGGCGCCGAGCACGGTGAGCGAGCCCGTTCGGATGCCGATCGCGAGCTTGACCGCGACGACCAGGGCGTTGAGCAGCAGCACCTGCCAGAGCACCCGGCGCACCGCCGGACTTCGCGTGAGATGCACCGATTCCAGCGGCGTTGTGTGGGCGGTGGACGAGGGCACGATCAAAGTTGCCCGGCCAGCGGAGCGCTGGTCAACTGGAGGGTGGAAGGCGGCATCAGTCCAGCGCCTCGACCAGCGCACCCTTGATGTATCCCGTCTCGGGGATGGTCAGCACCTCCGGATGATCGACAGGCTGGCCGCGGACCTCGCGCAACGCGTAGCGGCGCCCCGCATCGGCGGCGGCGGCCTGGAGCATCTCGAGAAAGAGTGGCCTGGAAACGTGATAGCTGCAGCTCGCCGTGAAGAGCAGCCCACCCCCGGCCAGCAGGCGCATCGCGCGCAGATTGATCTCCTTGTATCCCCGCAGGGCCGCCGGCAGGGACGCGCGCGTCTTGGCGAACGCGGGCGGGTCGAGGACGATGGTGTCGAAGCGCTCGCGCGCGTGCTGGGCCTCGCGGAGATAATCGAACGCATTCGCCTCGACCAGCGTGACATTCGTCAGGCGGTTCCGCGCGCAGTTCTCCGCCGCCCGCTGGAGGGCGGCCGCGGAGACGTCGAGTGCGACGACGCTCGTGGCGCGCTGCGCCAGATGCAGCGCGAACGAGCCGTGATAGCTGAAGCAGTCGAGCGCGCGCCCGTGCGCGATGCGCCCCACGAGCACTCGGTTCTCGCGCTGGTCGAGAAACGCGCCGGTTTTCTGGCCCGTCCACGGCGCGGCGAGATAACGGATGCCGTGCTCGCATACCTCGATCTCGTGCGGCACCTCACCGGCGATCAGCTCCACGGTGGCCGGAAGCTGCTCCCGCGCGCGCACCGGCACGTCGTGGCGCGCGAGGATGCCGAGCGGCTGCGTCAGCTCCGTGAGCGCCGCGACGATGGCGGAGCGGAAGTGCTCGAGGCCGGCGCTGAGGAGCTGCACGACGAGCCAGCGGTCGTACCGGTCGCAGACGAGCGAGGGACATCCGTCCGCTTCGGCGTGCACCAGCCGGTACGCCGTGGCGTCCCGACCGAGGGAGACCCGCCGCGCCACGGCGCGCGCGAGGCGTGCGTGCCACCAGGTGGCGTCGATCCGCGCGCGCGGGTCGCGTTCGATGAGGCGGAGCGAGATCTCGGAATGCGGACTCCACAGCGCCCAGCCGAGCGCGCGGCCGCGTTCGTCCTCGACGAGCACGGCGCCGGCGGGGCTCTCCGGAGGATGCACCAGGTCGCTCCGGTAGATCCACGGGTGTCCGTGCGACCAGCGCCTGGCACCCCTGCCGCTGACGATCGCGATCTCGCGCATGGTGCCGGAACGTAGAGCATGCGCGGCGCCGTCGACACCGGCTCGGCTGGGGAGACGGGGGTTGAATTCCGGCACAACTCTGGATAACCTTCGAACCCTTTCGCGGTCTGCTTCGCGGCGTGCGTGGCAACGGTCACGCTGTCGTTCGAGCGGTACTTGAGGCGAGCCGCGATGGGAAATACGTTGCAGGGCTCGTCGCGCGAGTGATGCGCGAACTGCTATTTGAAAAGTGAAGGAGAGGTAGATCGTGGGATGTTGAATCCACATCGACCGTCATCGGCGGCGCGCGAGCGCTGGTCGAGGACGGTGCGATAGTCGAGGATTGCAACTCATGAAGTGGCGCGTGCTCTGCTTTGCTACAGGGTGTAGTGAATGCTTTGTAGTCAAGCGGACGAAGGCATGTGGGGGATGCCTGGGCACACGGAGGCGAGGAAGGCCGTGGTAAGCTGCGATAAGCCAAGGGGAGCGGCACACACGCAT
>DATEPM010000010.1:0-33433 GCA_035273185.1 Gemmatimonadaceae bacterium | reverse complement strand
CGACCGTCGCCCGCGCCGTCGCGCAGGAGCGCGCGCACGCGCCAGCCCTGGGCCGCCAGCCGGTCGGCGATGTACGAGCCGACCATTCCCGTCGCGCCGCTGACGAGCGCGGTGGACACGGGGCGCGGCGCGTCAGAGCGGGAAGGGGAGGTGCGAGACGTCGACGTGCGACTCGCCCCCCTCCCAGCGGGCGGTGAGCTGCGCGCCCAGCTCCACCTCGCGGCGGATCATCGCGATGGCGATACCGCCCAGGCGCGGAGACGAAACGGCGCTCCGCACCTGCCCCACCTCCCTGCCCTCGCCATCGAAGAGCAGGGCCTGCGTGGGCGGCGGCTCCTGACTGGCAGTACGGATGCCGCGCAGGTGCCGATTCACGTGACCGCGGAAATGCACGCGCGCGACGGTCTCCTGCCCCACGTAGCAGCCCTTCGTGTAGGAGATGGCGTGCAGCTCGTCGAGGTTGGCTTCCTGCGGAATGGTGCTGTCGTCCATGTCGATGCCCCATTCGGGGCGGCCCGCCTCCACCCGCGCGATCTCCCATGCCTCCAGTCCGGCGGGGAGGGCACGCGCGGCGAGCGCGCGGTCCCACAGGGCCGCCCAGGCCTCCGCCGGCGCGAACAGCTCGAAGCCCTCCAGCTCGAGATCGGGCACCCGCGCCACGACCACGCGCGCGCCGTCCAGTACCATATTGACATGTGAATACATCGGGAGGATGCCGAGCGCGCTCGCACTGGCCCCGGTAATCTCGGCCACCACGTGCCGCGCGCCGACGCCGAAGATGCCGACGTCGCGCAGCGTTTCGGTCTCCACCGTGTATGGCGCCAACCGCGGGTTCACGTATTTGCTCACCATCGCGATCCACGGCTCCGCCGCTCGCGGCGGACAGTCCACGAGGAAACCGCCCTCCTCCGCGAAGATGCGCACGTCCGCCGCGATCTTGCCTTTGGGCGTGAGCGCGGCGGCGTACAGTCCCTGGCCAGGTTCCAGCGCGAGGACGTCGTTGGTCACGAGTCCGGTGAGCATCTCCCCCGCCTTCGCGCCGGTCATACGCAGCCGGGCGCGATGGCTGCGATCCACCACGATCGCGTGCTTGCGCAGTGCCTCGTACTCGGCGGCGGCACTGCCGTAGGCGAGCACCACACTGCGCCCGCTCACCTCGCCGACGGCGGAGGGATCGGGGTGCACGACGATCGGGTGACTGGTCATGCGTCGCGCGCTTTCCGCGCGCGTGGATCGCCGCGGAGCCTGTCCGCGACACCGCTCGCGAGCGCGTACAGCGAGCCGGCGCTCGCACCCCGGAGATCCGGCGCGGAGGCGTCAGCCTCCAGCGCTCGGTGCGCCGGCATACTGCCGACGACCACGACGCGGAGGCCTGCCGCATGCGCCGCGCGCACGCCGGCGACGGAGTCCTCCAGGGCGAGGCAGCGCTTCGGTGCAAGCGCTGCACGCCGGTTCAGGCGCGCGAGCGCCGTGCGATAGCCTTCTGGCGACGGCTTGGGATCGAGGACGTCGTCCGCGGTGATGATGGTCTCGAACCGGTCATCCAATGCCGCGAGGGAGAGCACGAACGCCGCGACGCGGCGGGATGCCCGGGTGACCAGGGCGAGCCGCACGGTGCCATGAGCGCTCTCGAGGAGCTCCCGAGCACCGGGGCGAAGCAGGAGACCGCGGCCGAGGCGCAGCATGAACGCGCGTTCCGCACGGAGGGCGAGCAGTTCAGCGGTCGTCTGATCGACTGGTGCCGCAGCGCGTGCGCCGAGGATAGCCTGAGCACCCTGCTGGAAGGAGATGCCGTCGGCGAGGTCGTCGTATTCGGCGAAGCTCAACGTGACGCCGTCGGTCGCCAGCGTGTCCCGGAGCGCGGCGCGGCGGGCTTCCCGCGTCTCGACGATGACGCCCTCGAGCTCCACGAGCAGGACTTCGACCATAGTCGAAGTGATAGCTAGCTCCACCAGACCGCGCCACTGCCGCAGAGCGCGGCGGCTGGCCGACGCGTTGCGCGCAACTCCCCACGCCCTCTGCCCCACGCCCTCTGCCCCACGTTCTACGTCCCCCGCCCCCCATAAGACTCATCCAGCAACTCCACCGGATGCACGGCACGCACGTTCAGTCCTGCGCGTTGCAGGCCGGCGCCGATCTGCATCAGACAGCCGGGGTTTCCGGTGACGACGAGCTCGGCCTGCGTTTCGGCGATGTGTCGCAGCTTGGGGGCGAGAACGGCGTTCGAGGTTTCCGGTTCGATGAGGTTGTAGATCCCCGCGGCCCCGCAGCAGTGTTCGGCGCCCTCCAGCGGCACCAGCTGCAGCTCGGGGATGGCCCGCAGGACGTCCAGCGGGGGAGTGGCCACGCGTTGCGCGTGCAGCAGGTGGCAGGGCGCATCGTACGTCACTCGGCGTGGAACCGGCGCGCCGGGTCTGGGACCGGCGGCAGCCAGGAGCTCACTCACGTCGCGCACCCGCGCCGAGAAGCTCGCGGCACGTGCGGCCCACTGCTCGTCGTCGTGCAGCAGATGACCGTAGTCCTTCATCATCGCGCCGCAGCCCGCGGAATTGGTGCAGACGATATCTGGATTCACACGTTCAAAAGCGGCGATGTTCGCGCGCCCCAGTCGGCGGGCGCCCTCGAGATCACCGGCATGGGCGTGCAGCGCCCCGCAGCAGCGCTGGCCGGGTGCGGGAACGAGCTGATAGTCATTCATGACGAGGGTGCGCTCGCTGGCGCGATTGGCGTTGGTGAGCAGTCCCTCCATCACGCAGCCGGTGAGAAAGGCGACGCGGCCGCGTTCGCCGGTTCCGACGGGGGTGTAGCTGCGAGCGCGCGCCGATTGCTGCGTGGAAGCCAGCATCGCCATGGAGAAGCCGATGCGGCCGCCAAGTCGTGAGAGCAGGGCGGGGATGCCGGTGGCGCGCAGGGCGCGCGAGGCTGCCATCGCCAGCGCGAGCAGCCGGGGACGCGCGAACAGCCAGAGAATGGCGCGGGCGACCGAGGGGATCTCGCGCACGTCTCGCATCGTCGCGCGCGTGGCCTCGAGCAGCTGGCCGTAGGGGACCCCCGACGGGCACGCCGTCTCGCAGGCGCGGCAGCCAAGGCAGCGATCGATGTGCGTCTGCAGCGTGTCGCCATCGAGCGGCAGGGTGCCCTCGAGCGCAGCGCGCATCAGCAGGATGCGCCCGCGCGGGCTGTCGTTCTCGTCCTCCAGTGTCAGGTACGTAGGGCAGGCCTGCAGACAGAAGCCGCAGTGGACGCACGCATCTATCCCCGGGCGCGCGCGTGCGAGCGGCGTGTCGGGGAGCGCGCATGGTGCTTCGGTGGACGGGTGCGACGGAATGTTCACGGTAAGCGCGGCGCTCGGAGAGCCGGTGGAATGATGACGTCAGGTGGCGCCCAGGATGCCGGGGTTGAGCAGCTGTCCAGGGTCGTACGCGTTTCGGATGCCGCGCGAGAGGCGATCGTCCGCGGCCCCGGGCCGGGCGGACCAGAGCGAGGGCGGCATGCGCTCGACGATGCAGCTGCCCGCGAAGGGCGCTGCGATGATGCTCGCCAGCGCACCCTCGTCCACCGCGTCGCCCAGCGGGAGGACGCAGCGCACCATGCCGCGTCCCGGGTCGCCATGGCGGTAGGCGTCGGCCCAGCGTTCCACCAGCGTGCCCGCCGCACGCCAGGTATCCGCAAAGTCCGATGCGAGCTGTGAGAGCCGCAGCACCGCGGCGCGCCACGGGGGCGGCTCCAGGGTGCGGAGCAGCTCCCAGGTGGCGGTGGGCACCTCCGCCGCACGGCCAAGCGCGCGAACGCGGTCACGCTCAGCGCGTACGTGCGCCGCGTTGCCGCCCAGGCGGAGCAGCAGTGTCGTGCGGCGCGGCAGCTCCAGCCGCGCGGCGCACGCCGCGTCGACGGCCTGTGCGGCCAGCGGTAAAATGCCGGCAGCGCTCAGCGCCCGCCGCAGCGCATCGATGTCGCCGGCCCGCTCGCCCGCGGGAATCGCGAGCGAGGTCTGCACCTCCGGCAGCGCGCGGAGCCGCACGGTGATCTCGGTGATCACGCCAAGCGTACCCCACGATCCGGTGAGCAGCCGGGTGAGGTCGAAGCCCGCCACGTTCTTCACGACGCGGCCGCCCGCGCGCACGATGCTCCCCTCGCCGCTGACGAGCTCCAGCCCGAGCACCAGATCGCGGGGCGTGCCGAACGCGTGGGCGAGGGGGCCGTAGGAGGCGGTGGCCACGGCGGCGCCTAACGTCCCATCGCCGCCGTACGGGTCCAGGGTGAGCCACTGGCCGTGCGCCGCCGTCGCGTGCGCGATCTCGCCGAGGGTGGTGCCCGCGTGCACCGTGAGCGTGAGGTCACCGGGCACATACTTGACGACGCCGGCAAGCGCTCGGGTGGAGAGCATCGCATGCGCGCGCACCGGCCGACCCGCGTCGAGCCACTCCCCGGCACCGGCGATGCGCAGCGGCATCGCCTGCGCCGCCGCCTCGCGCACCCGCTCGCGCACGTCGCAGGTGGACCGCGGCAGCAGCTCCCCGGCGGCTGGGCGCAGATCTGCCGCCATCATTCCCCCGCCCCGGCGCCAGGGACGGACAACGGCGCCCGCGGAAGAGTGCCGGGGGTCCTATCCCCCGTCCGCAAGGCCCGTCCCGTCCCTCCGCCCTCTGCCCTCCGCCCCATTCCCCATTCCTGGCAGGCGTGCACCGGCACCACCTTGCCCGGGTTGGCGCGGCGTTCGGGATCGAACACGTCGCGCAGCGCGCACATGGCCTGCAACGATTCTGGGGAGAAGAGCTCGTCCATGTACGGGAGCTTGTCGAGCCCGACGCCGTGCTCGCCGGTGATCGTGCCGCCCGCGGCGATGCAGGCGCGCATGATCTCACGCATCGCCTCGTGCACGCGGGCGGCCTCGTCGCTGTCGTTCGCGTCGTACCCGATGTTCGGATGCAGGTTGCCGTCGCCGGCGTGGAACACGTTGCACACCTTCACCCGCTGCCGCTCCCCGATCTCGTGAATCAGCGCGAGCACGGCGGGCAGCTGCGTGCGCGGCACCACCGCGTCCTGCACCACCAGGTGCGGCGAGATGCGCCCCATCGCGCCGAAGGCCTTCTTCCGGCCCTGCCAGAGTCGCGCGCGTTCGGCCTCGTCGCGCGCGATGCGCACGGTGCGGGCGCCTGCTTCACGAGCAAGGCGGTCCACGGTCTGCACATCCACCTCGAGACCGGCCGCCGAGCCATCCAGCTCGACGAGCAGCACCGCGGCCGCGTCCACCGGATACCCCGCCGCGTAGATGGACGCCTCCACCGCGCGCACGGTGGCGGCGTCCATCATCTCCAGCGCGGCGGGGACGATGCCGCTGGCGATGATGGCCGAGACCGCGTGCGCCGCGCTGTCGATGGAACCGAAGTCCGCGAGCAGCGTGCGCACGGCTTCGGGGTTCCGCGTGAGGCGCACGGTGATGTCGAGTGCCACCCCGAAGCACCCTTCCGATCCGACGAAGGCACCCACGAGATCGTAGCCTTCGGATTCGCCCGCCGGGTTTCCCAGCTGCACGATCTCGCCATCCGGCAGCAGGGCCGTGATGGCCACGACGTGATTCGTCGTGACGCCATACTTCAGGCAGTGGGGTCCGCCGGCATTCTCTGCGACGTTCCCACCGATGGTGCACGCCGTCTGGCTGGATGGATCGGGGGCGTAGTGCAGCCCGTGCTGGGCCACGGCGCGCGAGAGCGTGGCGTTCACGACACCCGGTTCCACCACCGCGAGCGCGTTCTCCACATCCACGGCGAGGATGTGCTTCAGCCGATTGAGTCCCAGCAGGACGACGTCATCCGCCAGCGCCCCCCCGGAAAGCCCGGTGCCCGCGCCACGGGGCACGAAGGGCACCGCGCTCGCGGCCAGCTCCCGCACCACCGCCACCACCTCCTCCCGGGAGCCCGGGAACACGGCGAGCGCCGGACGCTTGTCATAGCCGGGCAGCCCATCGGCGCTGTACACGCGCAGCTCGCCGGCGCGGGCGAGCACCCGGCTGGCACCGACGATTGCTGCCAGCCGCTCTGCCAGGGTTGGAAGATCGGGATTCGCTGCCACGCCGAAACGTATTGGGCGTCACTACCTGGGCGAAAGTCGTGCTCGCGCCCGGGATGACGACCATGCGTGTTCCACTTCACTCCACCACGATCTTGAGTGCCGCCGCGCGGAGCCGGTACTCCAGAGGGGGAGTGAGCTCTACCACCTCGCCATCCACGCTCACCCGCCACGCCAGGAGCGAACGGCGCGGCTCGATGCGTACATGCTGAACGATGAAGCTGTCCATCGCGGGAGTGTGCGACACCGCGCGCACGCCGCGCGCGGCGGCGGCGAGGGCCAGCGCAAGCACCCGCGCCCCCGTGCGCGAGCGCACCACCATCACGTGCAATCCACTCCGGCCGTCGGGCACCCGTTTGCCCAGGTGGGGGAGCTTGAGGTCGCGCTCGCCCACGCCGACGAACACCAGCGGCGTCACATATTCACGCGGCATGCCGTCCACCTCGAGGGTGACGCGGAAGCTGCGCAGGCGGGCGAGGATCCGGAGCGCCGCGATGCCCGACGACAGCCAGTAGCCCAGACGCGGCTCCAGCTGTTCGCGCGTGCGCACGAAGGTGACGTACGCGCCCACGGAGCTGGTGTTGAGAAAGATGCGGCCGTTCACCTCGGCCACGTCGATGGCCGTGGTGTTCGTCCCGGCGGCGATGCGCGCGGCCTCCTCGAGATCTTCGGGAAGGCCGAGGTCCTGCGCGAGGTGGTTGAGCGTGCCGGCGGGAAGCACCGCCAGCTCGCACTCCTCGCCGCACATTGCGCTCGCGGCGGCCCCGATGGTACCGTCGCCCCCGGCGACCAGGATGCGGCGCGCGCCGCGGTGCACGGCATCGCGTACGTGCCGGGCCACCTCGCCCGGCGCGACGTGCTCCACGGCGAAGCCACCGTGCCTGCCGAGCACCGCGATGGCAGCATCCGCTCCGCCAGCGGCGGGATTCACGAATGCCGGTATGCGCGTCTCAGGCGCCACGCCCCACCTGCAGCGGCGCCACGGTCGCCTTGCGCTCGAGCTTGCCCCATCCCACCACATGGCCGCGAATGGCCGCGCCGAAGGACCGCACCACCACCCAGTACATGAGCTGCCGATACGCGAAGCGTTGCAGGAAGATGAGCCAGGTGAGCTGCCGATCTTCCATGGGCTCCATGAGAAATGCGAGCATCGCTGCCGCCCAGTCCACCAGCAGGAACACGGCGTAGTACACCATCACCTGGTATAGATTCACCAATGCGAATGTCGCGCCATGCGCGGTCCAGGTGAGCCACACGGAGACGAGGCTGAAGGCGAACATGAGGTCCGCGATGGGCGAGATCGCCGGAAGCAGCAGCTGGAACAGCCAGACGTTGGGGAGCGCCACCCAGCCCAGGGTGCCGTACCGCCGCCGGAAGAGCGCCGCGCGATGCTTCCAGGCGCACTGCAGCGTGCCGAACGACCAGCGAAAGCGCTGTCGCGCGAGGGCGCGCATGGTATCCGGCGCCTCGGTGAATGCCACCGCGCCATCGGCATACGCGACGGAATACCCGGCGCGGCGCACGGCAAGGGTGAGGTCCTGGTCCTCGGCGAGAGTGTCTTCCCGGAAGCCGCCCACCCGCTGAACCACCGATTGCCGCCAGGCGCCCACCGCACCGGGGACGACCGTGATGCAGTCGAGCAGGGAAAAGGCGCGCCGGTCGAGGTTCTGGCTGGTGACGTACTCCAGCGCCTGCCACCGCGTCACGAGGTTGATGCGATTGCCCACCTTCGCGTTCCCCGCCACGGCGCCCACGCGGGCGTCGGCGAGGGGCTGCACCAGTTCGGCCACGGTGTCCGGTGCGAAGAGCGTGTCGGCGTCCAGCGCGACGATGATCTCGTGGCGCGCGCGGGCGATGCCGTGGTTCAGCGCGCTCGCCTTCCCGCCATTCTGCTTGGCGAGGACGTGCACGCGAGGGTCGCGCCCGTACGCCGTCAGCGCCGCGCGGTAGGTGCCGTCGCGAGACCCATCGTCCACCACGATGATCTCGAGCTCGCCCGCGTACTGCTGCGCCAGCAGGCTCTCGATGGTCCGGACGATCACCTTCTCCTCGTTGTGGGCGGGGATCACGACGCTCACCCCCGGCGAGAAGGGAGTGGCCTCGCCGCGATGCTGATGCCGTACCAGCCGCTGCGCGAAGGCCAGCCCGCCGATGACGACCAAGCGCGCGATGCCGAGGACGACGGCGATGGTGAAGGTCCAGAACAGCAGCCACTCCACCGTGCCGAGCAGACCGAAGCCGCCGGCGAGCAGCAGACGCCTCACGAGCCCGATGGTCTCGAGCGGGGGCATCGCCTCGTCGCGCGAGAGACCCAGCAGCTGCGAGACCAGCACCAGCGTGTCGCCACGGGCGCGGAGGGAATCGATCAGCGGCCCGAGCGCCGCCACGGTGCTGGCGCGATTGCCGCCGCCATCGTGCAGCAGCACGACGTTACAGGCGTGCGTATCCCTGCGCGCGAGCGAATCGCGGCAGAAGGCCAGAGAATCGGGGCTCGCGGGATCCGGGCGTGCGCTCAGGACATTCGCGATGATCTCCGAGGGTGGGGGCTCGGTCCAGTCCTCGGAATCGACGTGCAGGCCCACCGTCAGATAATTGCGGTCGGTGGCGAGCGATACCGGCACCAGCTCGTTGAGCGTGGTCGGCTCGGCGTCCCCGAAGTACGGTGGCCGGAAGAGCGCCGTGCGGTGATTCAGCATTGCCTCGATCAGCCGCTCGTTGGCGTCCAGCTCCATCTCGGTTCGCCGCGCTCCGGTGAGGCCGAGGTTCGGGTGCGAGTAGGTGTGGTTCCCGATCTCGTGACCATCGCGATACATGCGCCGCAACAGCCGCACGTGCGCATCGGCGTTCTCGCCGATCACGAAGAAGGTGGCATGAGCGCCGCGCGAGCGGAGGGTGTCGAGAATCGGTTCCGTCCAGGTGCCGTCGGGCCCGTCGTCGAAGGTGAGCGCCACCCAGTGCGGATGCTCGGCCTGCAGGCCGAAGCGCTGCACGATGTACGGTGTGGGATACATGGCGAAGCGCTGGCCGCTCACCAGCCCCGTGCCCGGATCCACGCGAATGGTGCGCGAGCCGGTGAAGGGCTGGGCCCGGATGCGGAGCATCTCGCCCTCGCCGTCGATCTCGGGATCATAGCCCGGCGGCACGTCGGTGAGCCGGTCGGGTGACTGCAGCGAGCCATCATCCCCCAACAGCCGCCAGAGCGATGGATCCTCGGAGCCAAGGCGCCAGATGGCGATGCCGGCCACGTTCAGCGCCCGCGCCACCTTCATCTCGTTATATGCCGTCGTGCCGTCGAGGTACCAGAGCACGTGATCGGTAGAGTCCGGGCTCTGGTACGTCGCCATCGGATTGAGCGATACCGGGTCCACCCGCAGCACGGCCCCGCTGTCGCGTAGCACCGTCACGACATTCTGGAAGGTGCGCTCCTCGGCGGCGATCTTCCCCGACGCGTCGTTCCAGTCGTAGCCATAGCCGCCGATCATCAGGATCAGCTTGTCCGGCGGCACCACCGACGCCATCTCCCGCGCGCGTGTCGCATAGAACGACTGACTGGCCACGGGTCCGGGATCGCCCCCCGCGTAGTGCTCGTCGAAGAGCATCGCGAAGAGCTTGTCGGAGGTGGCCGATGCCTCGCGCAACTGCTGCGCGGTGAGGTACGAGGGTACGGCGTAGGCGGTGAGCTTGCCCATGGGCTGCAGTACGGCGCGCAGCTCGCGCGTGAACTGGAGCGACTGCGCGTGCAGCTCGGGGAAACCACCAGCGGCCTCGAAGTCCACCAGCACACCGGCGAGATCGTAGCGCGATACCAACCGTTGCAACTGGGCGATGGCGCGGCCGCGCGCGGCGGGGCGCGAGAGCAGCGCGCGGAGGGCAGCGTTCTGGAATCCCTGGGTGGGTGTATCGAAGTTGCTGACCATCACGAACAGCTGCGGCCGCCGGTCTGGAGGCTGCTGCTTCAGGAGGTCGAGCACCTTGCGCCCGTTCACGTCGTCCAGCCGCAGCGAGTCGCCGCCGGCGGCGACGAATGCCCACTCGAGCACCACCCAGTCCATATGCTTGAGGTTCGTCTCGAGCGATGCGTAGGAGTTGTCGTCCCAGTTCACGTAGAAGCCAGTGACGATCGGCTTGCCGCCGGCTGCGTGCTTGCCCGAGTTCACGGGGAGCACGGGGATGCGACTCTGACGCCGCGCGGGGGGCACCTTCGGTGTGCGCGCGAGCACGTGGCGAAACTGGTTGCGCACCGCCAGCCGCACACGCTCGCTCACCTTCGTCACCGGCCGGGCGGCGATGGACTCCGGATGCAGCTCCGGAAGCAGCGGCCGAAAGACGAGACTCGCGCCCAGCGCGAGCCCCAGCGCCGTGGTGAGCACACCGGCGGCCAGCACGACGCGGCGAATACGGCGCCAGCGGCGGCCGGTCTTGTCGATGAAGATGGGAGTGGGGCGCTGCATCGAGAGGTGGGAGACGACAAGAATGATACCGGGGACACGTGCGGTCGCGGCGCGCCCGAGATCGTGCCCGGCGTCTAAGCGACCGCCCCGTGCTGCATTCGCGTCACCACGTCATCGAGCATCCGGAGCTCGAACGGCTTCTGGAGCACCGTGCAACTGGTGCGCTGGACGAATTCCGCGGCCTCGCGGGAGGCGACGTCGCCCGTCGAGAAGATGATGCGCCTGAGGAGCCCTGGCGCGGCCCCCGCCACGCGGTCGTGCAGATCCACGCCCGAGCAGCCGGGCATCTTGAGATCGCAGATGATGGCGGTGAAGTCGGCATGGCTGCCGTTGCCCTCCGAGCCGTTGCCGGAACCCAGCAGCACCGCGAGCGCCGAAGCTCCGTCCGAGGCCTCCACCACCTCCCAACCACGGCGCGCGAAGAAGCGCCGCAACGCGGCGCGGATGGCTGGCTCGTCGTCGATGATGAGCACGCGGAGCGCATCGGGAGTCGCCGGGGGGGCGGGTGCGGCCATGGGCGTCAGGGGAGCCTGGGCCGCGGCAGGAGTGGACGTGGCGGGCTCCGTGCTCGCGGCGAGGGGGAGCGCGACGACGAAGCGGGCGCCGCCGCCCTGGCCGTTCGAGCGATTCTCCACCGTCAATCGCCCGCCGAGCTGCTGGACGATGCCCAGGGAGACCGAGAGCCCCAGGCCGGTGCCCTCGCCCACCCCCTTCGTGGTGAAGAACGGCTCGAAGATGCGGTCCAGGATCTCGCGCGGCACGCCAGGGCCGCTGTCCTCCACAATGATGAGCAACTCATCATCCACCGCTCGGCAGGAGATCCGCACCCACTGCTGCACCGCGGAGGGCCGGCCGCTCACCGCCTGGCACGCATTCACGACGAGGTTCGTGATCACCTGCTCCAGCCCCGCCCGGTCCGCGTCGATCCACACGTCGAGCGTGGGAACGTTCGTCTCCAGCCGGGCGCCCGCCCCCTCGACGACCCGGCCGAGCGCCTTCGCGGCGGCGAGAATCAGGGGCGCCACCTGCAGTCGCTCGCGCGAGGCATCGCGCAGGCGCACGAAGGAGAGCAGGTCGCGAACGATGGCGCGCGACCGCCGGGCCTGATCGCGGATCACGCCGAGCGCCTCCGCATCCGCGGCGCTGCGCTGGTCGTCCAGCAGGTCTTCCGCAAAGTGCAGGATCGCCGTGAGCGGGTTGTTCAGCTCGTGCGCCACGCCGGACACCAGCTGGCCGAGGGCCGCCAGCTTCTCGGACTGGCGCAGCGCCTGTTCGGCGGCCCGCAGCGGGGTCACATCCTCGACGAAGCCCTCGCTGAAGAGCACCACGCCGCGCTCATCGCGATATGCACGAGCGCTGATGCGCACCGAGACGAGCCGGCCGTCCCAGCGCCGCCACTCCACCTCCGCGGTGTGGACGTCGCCCTGGGTGTCGAAGATCTTGAGGAGGGCGTCGCGCACGCCCGCGCCGCGGTACAGCTGCCGCGCCATGTCCACGCGCATGAGCGCCGCCGCGGACGGATACCCCAGCAGCTGGACGAGCGACGCGTTTACCGAGAGGAAGCGCCCGTCGCGCGTGGCGCGGTAGATCCCGATCGGTGAGTTCTCCACGAACGATCGGAAGCTGGCCTCCGATTTTCGCAGCGACTCGCGCGCGCTGGCTCGCTCCGCCGCGATCCCGGCCAGTTGCGTCGCGATCTCGAGCGACTGCCGCTCGCGGGCGCCTGGCGGGCAGGTTTCCGGAGCGTAGATCGCGAGCGCGCCGAGCACCTGGCCATCCGAGGCGCGGATCGGCGCCTCCCAGCAGGTCCGATCGCGCACCGTTGGCGCCGCGCCGGCGGCCAGGCGAGGCGCGCCGCCCTCGTCGCTCAGCAGGTGAATCGCGCAGCGGGCGCCGCGGCTCTGCGCCTCGGCGTAGTTGGCCACCAATTTAAGCACCTCGTCGAGGGGCGCGTCGGCGACGATCTGCTCGAGGATCCGATGGTGCCATTCCATGCGCCGCTGCGCCGTCGCCAGCTCGGTGATGTCCCGGCTGACCGATACGATCTCGGTGACCGTACCGTCGTCGGAGCGCATCGGCGAGATGGTGGTATCGAACACGGCGAACGGTGCCGTCTCGCTGCCAGGCCACTCGTACATGAAGTGCACGTGTTCGCCGGCCAGAGCGCGGGCGGCCTCTCGCTCGGGGGTGGCCGCCGCCTCGGCGCCGATGATATCGCGCGTACGCATTCCGAGCATCTGCTTCGGGTCGCGCGTGGAGCGCTCCATCCAGCGCCCGAACACGCCCGTATACCGCTGCTCGCGGTCCATTGTGATGATGATGTCGTTCAGCGAGTCGACCAGCGACTCGAAGCGTGCCTCGCTGGCGCGGTGTCGCTCGTTCGCCCGCGCAAGCTCGGCCAGGCGGTGCGCCTGGAGGGTCCGGTTAATTGCCAGAAACGCCAGCGCGAGCATCACGACCAATGCAGCCGCGGCCAGCCCCTCGAGCCGCACCTCGGCGCGCAACGGAGCGAACGCGGTCTGCTCGTCGATGCGCCGAATCACCCCCCAGGGGAGCGATCGCAGCGGGTAGGTGGCCGAGAGCAAGCGATCGCCGCCGCGCGCGCTCGAGGGGAGCACGACAAAGGTGTCGCTCCTGGCGGCAGCCAGTCGTGCCATCGGGTAGTCACGTGCGGAGCCGAGGCACACGTCTCGCCCGGTGCTGCCGCAGAAGTACAGCGCGACGAGCGAATCGCCGGCTGCGGCCGGCGCGACGCCCACTATCATCCCGCGGTTCAGTTGCGAGCGGCCCAGCGCAGCGAGCGCAGACGCGAGATTGGTGCGAGCCACGACCGCACCTTCCATCACCGGCGGGCCCGGCGAACGGCGGGGCGCGACGCTCACGATAGGGGCGGCGATGCTGAAACCGATGGAGCCGTCGGCCAGGCGATCGGGCCCCGCCACCTGGACCGTCCGAGCGCGAAGAGCTTCCCGTGCGGCGCCGCTCTCGCCTGCGGTGGCCTGCAGGCCGCCCACCGAAGAGATCAGGCGCCCAGAGGCATCGAACATCCAGATGCCCGAAAAGTTGCCGCGGCGCTGGAGCGCCGAGATCTGCAGGCGGAGGATACGTGCACCGGAATCCGGGGCATCGGCCGAAGGCGCGGCGGCGTGAATCGCGACTACCTCGGCAAGTGCGATCGCGTCGGAACGACGTTCGGCAACCCACTCGTCGATGGCGACCGCCAATGTGACGGCGCCGCCGCGCAGCGTCTTTCCCCACCGCTCCAGCGCTTCGCGCTCGAGCTGCCGAACGCGGAGCCCGGCAGCGAAAGCGAGGAGCAGCGCGGTGGCGAACGCGCCGATGGCAATCGGCCAGGGAAACCGACCGGCTCTGGTGCCTCGAGTCACGGAGGTGGGACGATCAGGTGGGCCGAGCGGAAACCCGTGTGCCCGAAAGACCTGGGTGGCGAGCGTTCGCGGTCGCCGGCGCTCCGGGCCCGGAAAAGCAGACGAGCGGGAACCAGTAGTTCCCGCTCGCCATCCCACAGGTGCGCCTCGCCTGGGTCAGGCCGCCCAGAACCCGCACAGGGCGCGTCCGTCCGGAGATTCGCGGAGCTTCTCGAAGGCACGTTCGCGGATCTGGCGGATCCGCTCGCGGGTGACGCCCATCAGGGCGCCAATCTTCTCGAGCGTCATCGCCTCGGAGCCCTCTTCCAGGCCGTAATACAGGTAGAGGATCTTTCGCTCGCGGGGGGTGAGATACTTCTTGAACACGCGATCGATGAACTCGCGCATCAACTTGTAGTCGGTGTGCTCCTCGATGTCGGCACCGTCCACACCTGCAAACCGTTCGCCGAGGGTGCTGGCTTCACGATCGGAGCGATCGACTGGAGCATCGAGGGAGACCTCGGTGGCCGACATCTGCTTGGCGGTCCGCACCGCCTCCGGCGTCTCTTCGAGCAGCCGGCTGATCTCTTCCTCGGTGGGATCCCGCTTGAGTACCTGGGCCAGGATGGTTTCCGCGCGGGCCAGGCGAATGAGCTGGGAATTCTGATTCAGCGGAATGCGTACGGAGCGAGTCTGCTCCGCCAGCGCCTTGAGGACCGCCTGGCGCACCCACCAGACCGCATACGAGATGAACTTCACGCCCTGGTCTGGGTCGAACTTCCGCACGGCCTTGAGGAGCCCCTCGTTCCCAATGGCGACGAGCTCCGCCAGATCGAGGCCATGTCCCTGGTACTTCTTCACATACGAGATGACGAAGCGCAGATTTGCCGTGACCAGTCGCTCGGCGGCTCGTTCGTCGCCCTTCTGCGCTCGTCGGGCGAGGCGTCGCTCTTCCTCCGGATCGGTGATGAGTGGGAGTCTCTGAATGTCCTGAAGGTACTGATCGAACGCGGTGGAAGGAGAAGAACGAAAATACCCCTTGGACGTTCTGGTCTCCGTCACTTGCTCCATACACGCTCCTCAGCAAAGCGGTAATGTGGAGCGAGCAGCACGGTGAACAGGTTGCTCGCGCGACTGGTGGGGCGGCTACGGTAATGTGAGGGTTCCGAAGCGTCAATACCGAATTCCGCCGCAGCGCGGCATCTGGGACGAAAATGGGCCAGAATAACCGTCAACCTGGCCCACTGGGGGCGCTCAGCCGGCTGGCGGTTGCGGACCGGCTCCTGGCGGGGGCGGATCGCGAGGCTTCGTGCGGTTAGTGGCCATGAGGACGCCGAGGCCGAGCAGCACGATCACCCCTACCGCGATCCAGGTGCTGGGCACGTTCAGCAGGTAGGCCGCGAAAGCCAGGCCGACGATCAGGATGATGAAGCCGATGAGGTAGGTTGCGAAGGACGTCATGGCGGTGCCCGGTTGGTGTCGTTCAGGCGGCTGGCAAGTGTGAGGCCAGCTCAGGCTTCCAACTGGTGAGGCCCACCCCGCAGCAGCCGGCGCAGCTAGGGGCGCTCCGTGCCTGCCTGAGCGACCTGTGGCTGCGGACGGGGCACCAGCACTGCGGTGCCCCGCCGTCGCCCGAAGCGCACCGCGTCGGAGCATCCGCGCATCCACACGTCAATGTGCTTCCCCCGAATCCAGCGGCCGGTGTCGTCTACGAGGTACCGGCCCATGTACCTGCTGCCGACGTAGAGCTCCACGTATCGGGATAGCGGAAAGAACTTGGGATCCGCAGCAATGATCCCGGGGCGCACGTAGCGGCCTCGGCGTGTGGTGCCTCCTAGGCAATACGCCGTGAGAAGCACCGGAACGGGCTCTCCGAGCTTCAGCGGGCGATGGCCGCTGCTGTCCCACGTGGACCCGGCACCGAGCACCACAGCAGCGTCCAATCGGATCGGCTTGGCAGGAACCGGCGGCGCCAGAGGGTGCGTCGGCGGGGGCGAAGGAGCGGGGTGACGCACGCCGAAAGCGAGGAAGAGTCCCAGGGAGAGCGCTGCAACGCCAAGGGCACCGCACGTGAGCCCGAAGCTGTGCGCGCTCCCGAAGCGTCGGCGCAGCCGCCCGGTCATCCGAGCACCTCGAGTACTGTCTCGTCAGGAACGGGCAAGCTCCAGCCATGCTCCGCGCCAGCCATCGTCCCAACGCGCGCCGGCAACGCGTACTCCACGATACCAGCGCGCGCCTTCTTGTCGCTTCGGGTCGCGGCCAGAATCTCGTCGGCCGGCAACCCGGCCGGCACGTCAGCGGGGAGGCCGGCGGACTGGACCCCCGCACGAACCCGGTCGGCCGTGCCAGGCCTGGCAATTCCCAGCCGCTCGGCGATGCGGCTCTCGAGCACCATGCCAACGGCGACGCACTCACCGTGAAGCATGCGGTAACCGCTGCGGAGCTCGATCGCGTGGCCAAGGGTATGGCCGAAGTTGAGCGTGCGCCGCACGCCGCCCTCGCGCTCGTCGCGCCGCACGACGTCCGCCTTGATCGCGATGCTGCGTTCCACCAGCCGGGCCAGCTCGGAGAGATCGTCGCCATCGCTGAGATCGTGGGCGGCAGCGACGACGAAGTCGAAGTAACCCTCGTCGGCGATGACGCCGTGCTTGATGGCTTCGGCGAGCCCCGCGCGCAGGTGCGCCTGCGGCAGCGTACGAAGTACCTCGGGATCAGCGACCACCGCCGCCGGCTGGTGGAAAGCGCCCACGAGGTTCTTGCCGGCAGGGGTGTCGACCCCGGTCTTTCCGCCGATGGAGGCATCGATCATCGCGAGCAGGGTCGTGGGCACCTGCACGAACGGAACGCCCCGCATGAACGTGGCGGCCACGAAGCCGGCAAGATCTCCTACGACCCCGCCGCCCAGCGCCACGATGCTGGAGTCGCGGCCGAACCCGTCGGCAAGGAGCGCATCGGTCAGGGCCGTCCAGCTTTCCCGCGTCTTCTGCGCCTCGCCCGCCCGGATGGTGTACAGGCGTGCGGCCGCCCCGAGCGCAGCCCGAACGCGCTCGCCATAGAGCGGCGCGACATTGCTGTCGGTGATGATGGCGTAGCGATGCGCAGGCGCGCTCTCGCGGACGATCGCGCTCAGGTCGTCCAGTACACCCGGTGCGATCGAGACGCGGTAGGTGGGGAGGTCCACGACGACGCGCTGCATGTTCACCGGACGGTCGGACGAGCGCTCGCGTTTCGCCCGGCCCGGCGCCCCGCCTCCGGTAAGCTCACCAGGTAACCTCTCCAACGCCTGCGCGGCGGTTAGCCACACGCGCGAGGGTGAAGAGCAGATCGGAAAGGCGGTTCAGGTAGATGACGGCAAGCTCGGGGATGTCGACCTGGTGCGCCTCACGCAAGTCCACCACGCTGCGCTCGGCGCGCCGGCAGACCGTGCGGGCGACGTGCAGCGCTGCGGATTTGGGGCTGCCGCCAGGTATGATGAAGGCCCGGAGGGGCTCGAGCTCGGCATCTCCCTCATCGATGGCGTGCTCCAGCTGAGCGACGCGCTCCTCGTCCACACGCGCCTTCTCCAGGTGCTGGTGCATCCGGTCGCGATCGGGGGTGGCGAGCAGGGCACCGATGGCGAAGAGATCGCGCTGGATGGGCACCAGCACCTCGTCGATCCGCGGCATCGGCTGCACGGAGCGGGCAAAGCCGATGGCGGCATTTAGCTCGTCGACGTCGCCGTATGCCGCCACACGGGGATGACTCTTGGGAACGCGACCGCCGCCGAAGAGCCCCGTGTCGCCCCGGTCGCCCGTCTTCGTGTAGATCTTCATCGGACTCAGGTTACAGCCTCCGGCGCGCAGCGTACAGTATCGGGGCTCGGCCGCTCGGGCGCTCGGGAATTCCGGGACCGACTGGAGGCCGGGGCCGCGCTCTCACCTGAACAGTTTCGTAAGCAATCCCGCCGATCGGCGGCCGAGCGCGGAGCGAAGGTTGGAGAAGCTCGTTTGCTCCTCGTCGACGCGCGTGGGCGGCTGGTAGGTCGCTGGGAAGAGTTGGGCGAGGTGTGCCTCGAGCCGGTCGGGGGAGGTGGCCTCGTGCTGGGCAGCGATCCACGTGTCCAGCGCACGTCCCAGAGCGGCTGCCGTGGGGCGGTGCGCCGGGTCACGCTCGAGCGCCGCCCGGATGATCTGCTCCAGGTCGGGATCGAGATCGGTGACGAGGCGGCGCAGGTCGGGCAGTGGGGAAACCGCCACCTCGGAGAGTGCGAGCGAGGTCACCTCCTCGCGGAACAGCGGCTGCAGCGCGAGCAGCTCGTACAGCACGAGGCCGAGGGAGAAGACGTCGCTGCGGCCGTCCACCTCGAGGCCGAGCAGCTGCTCGGGGCTCATGTAGTGCATCTTGCCCATCCGGAAGCCCCCATCGCTCGATGGGTCCACCGAGGTGCGCGCCTTGGCGATGCCGAAGTCGGCGAGCTTGATGTGGCCATCCCAGGTGACCATGACGTTCCCCGGCGAGACGTCGCGGTGCACGATGTCCAGCCGTTCGCCGTCCGGGCCGACGAAGTTGTGCGCGAAGTCCAGCGCGCGGCAGACGCGGCTCGCGATGTATGCGGCGAGCGTTTGCGGAACGGCGCGCCCCACCTCACGATGCCGGTCGATGATCATGCGCAGCGTGAGACCGGGGATGAACTCCATGGCGATGAAGAAGTCGCCCTCCACCTCGCCCAGTTGATAGATCTGGACGATGTTGCCGTGCAGCAGGTTGGCGGAGAGCTTGGCCTCGTCGATGAAGAGCTGGAGAAACTCGGGGCGCTGCGCGTAGTGCGGATGGATCACCTTGAGCGCGATGCGCTTGGCGAAGCCCGAGGGTCCCAGCTGCTGGGCCTCGTACACGGTGGCCATGCCGCCGCCGGCGATCTTGTTCACGAGCCGGAAGGCGCCGTCGTACTGGACCAGTCGGTCGGGATCGATCATGGGAGCGACGAGCGCCGGTGTGAGAGGCTGCGGGGACGCGCTTGTCTCAGCGTCTCCGTGGAGCGAACGTTCTGCAATGGCTCAGGAGATCAGGGACATCACGATCATCGGCGGAGGGCCCACGGGACTCTTCGCCCTTTTTTATGCGGGGATGCGGAGCGTCACCGCGCAGATCATCGACGCGCTGCCCGAGGTGGGCGGCCAGCTGACGGCGCTCTACCCGGAGAAGTACATCTTCGACGTGGCCGGCATCCCGAAGGTGCTGGCGAAGGATCTGGTGCGGTCGCTCGCGGAACAGGCGAATCAATTCGGCCAGCCGATTCACCTTGGCCATCGCGTCACCGCTCTCGAGAAGGACGGAGATCACTTCGTGCTCGTCACGGACCGTGATCGCTTTCCCACGCGCGCGATCGTGATTGCGGCCGGAATCGGCGCCTTTGCACCACGCCGTCTGCCGCAGGCCAATGCGGAGCCCTGGTATGGCCGAGGGATCTACGACATCGTGACCGATCCGGAGGCGTTCCGGGATAAACGCGTGTTGATCATCGGGGGCGGCGACTCGGCATTCGACTGGGCGACACAGCTGCTGGAGCGTGCCTCACGCGTGTCGGTGGTGCACCGGAGCGACCGCTTCCGGGCGCACGATGCCACTGTCTGGCAATACCGGTCGGCGGTTGAAGGGGGCCGTGCGGACCTCTTCACCTTTCACGAGCTGAACGACCTGATCTGCCGTGAGGCACCGGATCGCTTCTCCCACGCGGTGCTGCGCGACATCAAGGCAAAGGCCATGCGCGAGATCGAGATTGACGCAGTGCTGCCGATGCTCGGATTCGTGAGCGACATGGGCGTGATCACCGAGTGGGGGCTGCGGATCGAGAACGACGAGATCCTGGTGAACAGCCAGATGGAGACCGGCCGCGCGGGGATCTACGCCGCGGGGGACGTGACGACGTATCCGGGAAAGCTCAAGCTGATCGCGACCGGGTTCGGCGAAGCGGCGACGGCGGTGAACCAGGCGGTGCACTGGATCCACCCGGAGAAGAAGGTGGCGCCGGGACACAGCTCGAACATGGGGATCTTCGGCCAGAAGGACGACTGACGGCCGACGTCAGGGGTGGCGCCGCCGGAGCTTCTCGACGTTGGCCGCCGCGACCTCCGACAGCGCGATGTCGAGCGTGTCGGCCGCGACGGCCAGGCACCAGAGCACGTCGCCGAGCTCCTCCACCAGCCGGTCCCGGGCGACGGCACGCTGCTGGTATTCTCGTTTGCGAATGAGCCCCAGCACCTCGCCGGCCTCCTCCGCCAGGCCCGCGGCAGCGTCCATGAGCCGCCCGTGCGGATCGAGCGCCGGGTTCACCGTGCGCAGGGCCGCGCGCTGGTAATCGTCCAGGGTCATCGCGTGCTCGGGTGGGGTCAACGGTAGCTCACCCGCGGATCGGCCTTCGCGTACGCCAGATCCGTCACGAGGTTCACGATCACGAACACCGCGCTCAGAAAGAGCACGGCGCCCTGGATGGCGGGGAGGTCGCGCCGTCCGATGGCGTTCACGACGTAGCGGCCCAGCCCAGGCCACGAGAACACCGTCTCGGTGAGAATGCTTCCGGTGAGATACGCACCGAAATCCAACCCGAGCACGGTGATGATCGGGATGAGCGCGTTGCGCAGGGCGTGCTTGAGGACGACCACGCGGCGCGACAGCCCTTTGGCCCGCGCGGTGCGCACGAAATCGGCGCCCAGCGCCTCGAGCATGGACGAGCGCGTCATCCGCGCGAGAAAGGCGATGGAGCGCATGCCAAGGGCGAGCGCGGGAAGCACGAGAAACCGCAGACTGCCGTAGCCGGAGGGCGGCAGCAGGCGCAGTGTCACCGCGAACAGCAGGATGAGGAGCAGCCCCACCCAGTAGACCGGAAAGGAGATCCCGAGATACGCGACGAGCAGCGAGAACTTGTCGATGGCTCCGCCGGGGCGCAGCGCGCTGAGCACGCCGAGGGAGATGCCGACGAGGGCGGCAAGGAGCATCGCCGCACCTGCGAGCTGCAGCGTCTTGGGGAAGCGCTCGCGGATGTCCTGGGTGATGGGCCGGTTGGTGATGTAGGAGCGGCCGAGGTCCCCGCGTGCCACGCTCGCCACGTAGTGGCCAAAGCGCACCGGCAGGGGATCGTCGAGGTGCAGTTGGGCGCGCAGGCGTGCAATGGTCTCCGGGTCCGCGCGCTCGCCCACCATCGCCTGCACCGGATCGCCCGGCGCCACGTACAGCAGCAGAAAGGCAACCACCAGCACGCCAAACAGCGTGGGGACGGCGAGCAGCAGGCGCCGAAGGATGAAGACGGTCATCGGGCGTGGGGCGGGGGGCGGGGGGCGGGGGGCGTGGAGTCCGCCGATGCCCTCGTGATCGTCACGTTCAGCCACCGCTGGCCATTGAAGATCACCGGAGGCCGGAAGCCCCGGATCCACGGCTGCACGGCGTACAGCTCATTATAGAAATACAGAAATACCATGGGCGCGTCGGCGAATGCCAGGGAATCGGCGGCGCGATACAGCGAATCGCGCCTCGCCTGGTCCAGCTCGCGGCGCGAAGCGGTGACCAGCGAATCGAAGGTGGGGTTGCTGTAGAACGACACGTTGCCGCCCACCCCCTTGTTGGCGCTGTGCAGCAGCGGATACAGGAAGTTCTCGGCGTCGGGATAGTCCGCGTACCAGTCCTTGAGAATCATGTCCGTCTCGCCCTTGCGCGCGGCGGCGCGCGAGGCGGCGGACTCGCGCTGCACGATCTTCGTGCGGATGCCCACGGCGTTGAGGTACGCCTGAATGGTCTCGGCCATGCGTACATAGATCGGCGTGGTCGACGTCCACAGCTCGACATCGATGCCGTTCGGGTAGCCCGCGGCCGCGAGCAGCTGCCTGGCCTTCGCCTGATCGAACGGGTACGGGTGCCGCGTGCTGTCGTAGCCATCCAGGGCGGGCGGGATCACTCCCGCCGCTCGCGTGCCGCGCCCCCCGATGAGACGTTCGACGATGGTTCGCGTGTCGATGGCGTAGTTGATGGCCTGGCGCACGCGCGCGTCGCGCAGCGGCCCGCGCGTGGTGTTGATGCCGATGTACACCAGCTCCAACGCCGGCGTGGAGGCGAGCATCGAGCGGCGGCTCTCGTCCTCCTCCCACTCGGGAGCGTCGCTGGCGGGGATCTGGATCACATCCACGCTGCCACTTTCGAACTCGGCGGCGGCGGTGCTGGGTTCGGCGATGATGCGCGCCCGCAGCGACTCGGCTTTCGGAGGCCCCAGGAAGTAGTTGGCGTTCCGCGCGAAGAGCAGGAAGTCGTCGTGCTTCCACTCCACGAGCTTCCACGGGCCGGTGCCCACGGGATGCTCGCCAAAATTCTCGGGGGTGTTGGCCGGCACCACGGAGGCCACCGGCATTGCGAGCAGCTTGGGAAAGATCGCCAGCGGTTCAGCCAGGGTGACTACCAGGGTGCTGTCATCGGGCGCGGAGAGTCCCGCGATCGAGTGCGCCCTTCCTGCCGCATAGTCGCGTGCACCGAGGATGGGGAGCAGCGGTTCACCGCGGCCACCCTTTGTTCTGGGATCGAGCACACGCTCCCAGCTGCCGATCACCCGCTGCGCATCGAGGGGCGTGCCGTCCTGAAAGCGAACGCCGCGGTGCAGATGAAAGGTGTAGCGGCGGCCGTCGGGTGTGACGTCCCAACGGTCGGCGAGTGCGGGCTCCACGTGGGCGTCCGGGGTAAATCGCGTGAGGCCGTCGAACAGATAGCCGACGGCGCGGCCCGTGGGAACGTCGGTGGAGAGCGCCGGATCGAGGGAGCGCGGATCGTAGTTGTCCCGCGAATCGATGAGGGTGCGGCGATGCGGGGCCTCTCGCGCACCGAAGCAGCCGGCGAGGGCAAGCGCTCCGATCATCAGCAGCCAGCGCATTCCGGTGTCGTGGGCGGAGGCGAGAGGGGAGAGAGAGGAACGGTGAGCGGCACGGATCACCGCGGGTTGGCGCGCCGTTGACACGCCGGGATGCGCGCGTGAACTTATCCGGCCCCGCCGTAGAGCGTCAATCGCGTGCGCTCGCGCCGCTCCGGTGACGGGATGGCGCGGCGCGCGAGCCTGACGCCGGGGCGTCGGCACCCCCGTGCTCGGCCCGGTGTACGACGACGCAGTTTCATCCGACTGCCCCGCGTCGTCTGACGTCGTGAGGGGTGCCCGCTTCGAGGTTGCAATGTCCGCACAGAGCGAACCGCGTCGATCTCCGACCGACGCCGGGTCCGCGCATCACCATCGACGTACCACGGGCGTGCGCGAGCTGTCACGCGCTCGCGGCGGGTGATGGCGCGCGTCCTTCGGCTGGGGTGGCTCGTGGTGGCGGCGCTCCTCTGGAGCCTGCCGGCGCGAGCGCAGGATGTGGAGTGCGATCCGGGAGAGCGGGAAGTACGGTCGCTGTCGTTTGCCGGGAACCACGCGTTCTCTGACGCCGAGCTCGCGCTGCGCATCAACACGACCGCATCCTCGTGGGCGCGCCGGCACCTGCGCATTATCGGTGCGCGGCGCTGCCTGAACAGTGGCGAGCTGCTGCGCGACGTATACCGGCTCCGGCTGTTCTACCGGAACGCGGGATACTACAACGCGGCGGTGGACACGTCGGTGACCCCCCTGGGGTCCGATGCGGTGAAGGTCCTCTTCTTCATCAATGAAGGCGAGCCGCTCAGGATCGTGTCGTTCACCATCACCGGCCTCGACTCTGTGCCCGATCCGCATGGGATCACCCACGACCTGTGGACACACGTGGGCCGGCCGTTCAACGTGATGCGCATCTCCGCGGACCATGACTCGATCATCGCGCGACTGCGAAACTCCGGCTATCCGCAGGCGGACGTGCTGATGAACTACACCACGCGCGACGACTCCCTGATCGCGCGTGTGGAGCTGGCCGCGGTGCCCGGTCCGCGTGCGCACATCGGGCAGCTGGACATCGCCGTTACCCCCGCGGCCGGCCGCACCCAGGAGATCTCCGACCGTGTGGTGAAGAAGCTGCTCGGCGTGGGGCCTGGCGATCTCTACAGCGATCACGATCTGGCCCAGGCACAGCGCAACCTGTACCAGACCGGGGCGTATCGGTTCGTGCAGGTGGCGCCGTTGGTAGACAGCACCCGCCCACGCACTGATTCGGTGGTGGACCTCCGGGTGGCGCTGGTGGAGGACTACATGCGCGACGTGAACACCGAGGTGGGCTGGGCCACGCTGGACTGCTTCCGCACGCGCGCGCAGGTCGTCGACAAAAACTTCGCCGGCGGAGCCCGGCGGCTGGAGCTCACGGGGCAGCTGTCCAAGATCGGATTCGCGGATCCGCTGGCGAGCGGCTGGACCAAGCACAACCTCTGCCTGTGGAACACGCTGCAACAGGACGTGGATTTCAGCCGCGTGCTGAACTATTCGGCCAACGCCACGCTGCGCCAGCCGACGCTGTTTGGCACCTGGGCGACGCCGTCGTTCTCGCTGTATCGCGAGCGCCGGAGCGAGTACAAGGCATATCTCCGGAACACCTACGTCGGCGGTGAGTTGGCGCTGCTCAAGGCTCTGCGTGAGAACGCATCGCTGCGACTGGGCTACGGTCTGGAGTACGGCAGCACCCAGGCAGCCGACGCGTTGCTCTGCGCGGTGTTCAGCCGATGCGACGAGCCCTCGCGCGCCCAGATCACCCGTCCCCTGCGCCTGGCGATCCTGAGCGCGACGTACGGGCTGGTGCGAACGGACAGCCCGCTCAATCCGACCTCGGGGTTCGTGCTGCGGGCGGAGTCGCGCAATTCGGCCACCTTCCTCGGGTCGGATCGAGACGTGGTATTTGCCAAGGGCGTCGGCGACCTGGCCTGGTATCATCCTCTGGGCTTCGGGAGCGTGTTCGCCATTCGCCTGAGAGGCGGAGTTATCGGCAGCGGGGCCGAGGAAAACGGCGTCACCCTGCTGCCGCCGCAGGAGCGGCTGTACGCGGGGGGTGCTTCCAGCGTGCGCGGGTTTCAGCAGAACGAGCTCGGGCAGCTCATCTACGTTCTGAGCGTGCAGGTCGACACCAACGACGTGCGGCAGGACGCGAAGTCGCACTACTACCCGCTGACAGTCGTGAGCGATCGCCGCGTGCCGGTGGGGGGGAACTCCATGCTCGTGGGCAACGTCGAATGGCGGCTGCGGGACCCCTTCCTTCCCGAACTGCTGCAGTGGACGCTGTTCACCGACGTGGGCCAGGTGTGGAACCGCGGCACCACGCTGACGGAGCTCGGCTTCAGCCCACTCTGGACACCGGGGGTCGGAGTACGGCTCTTCACTCCGATCGGGCCCGTTCAGGTGAACGTGGGGTACAATCCCTACGCGCCGGTGCTCGGTCCCGCCTTCACCACATTGGGCGGGTCCGCAGGGCTGTATTGCGTGGAACGGTCCGGATCTGGATGGATCACCCGTGTGGAACCGGGAACCAATGGGGTGGGATGGCAGCCGATCTCCGGGCAGAAGTGCAATCCCGACTATCAGCCGGCGCTGAACAACAAGTTCATCAACAAGCTCACCCTGACATTCTCCATCGGTCCGGAATTCTGAGGCAGCCGCCTCGCGCATGATCAAACGCCGCCATCTCGTCGCGCTCGTCAGCGTCATCGTGCTGGTCACCATCGGCCTCCTGGCATTTGCCGCGGGGTTGCTGGTGACGCGCACCGATTACGGCACGGAGCAGCTGCGGCGGCTCATCCAGCGGCAGATCGCGGACGGGGTACGCGGCAAGGTGTATCTCGGGCACGTGAGCGGCGGATTTCTTACCGGATTCACCGTGGACAGCTTCGCGATCCGCGATGCCGACAACGATTCGCTGTTCCTGAGCACGGGCCGGGTGATCGCGAGCTACGATCCGCGTGACCTGATCGACAAGCGGCTGTTCCTGCGGAACGTGGAAGTGGAGCATCCGGTGGTCTACCTGCGGCTGCACCAGAGCGGGCGGTGGAACTTCAAGGAGATCTTCAAGGCATACGATCGGAAGCGGGGCCCGAAGACGCCGGGGCTGAGCTTCGGCGACTACGTCGTGATCGACTCCGCTCGCGTGCACGACGGCACGTTGGTGCTGCAGATGCCCTGGGAGCCCGACGACACCCTGCACGGGACCAGGCTGGACAGCGCCATCCAGTTCAACCTGGCGCGATCCGATAAGGACATCCGGCGCGCGAAGGATGAGGGGGAAGCTGGGTTCACGCACACGTGGACCTGGACCAGGATCCAGGCGCTCTCCTCGCGCATGCGTCTGGCCGACCCGGACAGCAACAAGTTCGGCCGGTTGTTCGTGATCGACTCGTTGAGCGTCGCGGAGAGCGATCCGCCCTTTCTCTTCCACAACGTGCACGGCACGATGCGAAACCTGGGTGATTCCATCTGGGTGGAGGTGCCGCACTTCGATCTCCCGGCGTCCACCGGCTCCGGCGCGGGAAAGATCTGGTGGGGGAGCGATCTGCCGGTGCGGTACGATCTCAGCGTGCGTGGCGACTCGGTATCGTTGGGCGACGTGAGCTGGGTATACCCGACGCTGCCGACCACGGGCGGCGGCAAGGTGCTGCTGCACATCGGCAACGACCCGAAGAACCTGCACGTGATGAACTATGTCCTGAAGGACATGGATGTCCGCAGCACCAGCTCGCACCTGGTCGGCGACATGACTTTCGCCGTGGGAGGGCCGGTGCTCGCGGTGAAGGACGTGAACATGCATGGCGATCCGTTCGACTTCGACCTGCTGCGTACCCTGAACGGCAAGCCCTTCCCCGTGGACTGGCGCGGTCGGATCTACGGCAGCGTGCGGGCACGCGGTGGGCCGCTGAATCACTTCTACGTGGATGAGGGAAGCGGCAGCTTTCGCGATGCGCACGTGCCGGGCGCCGTCTCGCGCTTTTCCGGCCATGGAGAGATCGATATTCTGCAGCCCGCGTTCACGGCCTTCCACGGGCTGAGCGTGGACGTGGCGTCGCTGGACCTGCGCAGCATCGAGTTCCTGTATCCGAACTTTCCACGACTGGGCGGCACGATCTCCGGCACCGCGGTGCTGGACTCCTCCTGGCTGGATGTGCGCTTCTCGAACGCCGACGTGCTGCATCACGACGGACCGGGCGAGCCGTCGCACGTCACTGGCAGCGGACGGGTGACCTGGGGCGAGCAGTTCATGACGTACGACGTGGATCTGCAGGCGCAACCGCTCTCGCTCACCACGCTGGCGCGATCGTATCCGAAGCTGCCGCTGCGTGGGACGCTGAGCGGCCCCTTCCGCGCGAAGGGCACGGTCGCTGATCTGGCCGTCTCCACCAGTTTGCAGGGCGCGGCGGGGGCCCTCAGCTTCGACGGATCAGTGGACATTTTCCCACCCGCGTTCACGATGCGGGGAAAGGGTCAGTTCACGGGTCTGGCGCTGCAGAACCTCCTGGACGAGATGCGACTGGCAGGCAGGTCCATGCGCCCGGTGGTGCTGAACGGGCAGTACGATGTCGACATGTCGGGAGACTCGCTGTCGAATCTTTCCGGTGCCCTCGCGCTGGATGTCGCGCGCGCGGACGTGGAGGGCGTGCGGGTGTTTCCGTCGCGCGCACGGCTTCGCTTCGGCAGCGGATTGCTGCACGTGGACACGCTGCGCGTGGAAACGACGGCGGCGACGATCGTCGCCGGCGGCACGCTGGGACTGCCGCACGGACCCGCGGCGTCGCTGCACTTCCAGCTGGCCGTGGACTCTCTGGGCGGATTGCGCCGGTATCTCGCTCCGGGGCGCGGTGACGAAGCGGCTGGCGATTCCCTGGCGGGCACGATCGTGCTGGCTGGCACTGCAGGCGGCCGCGTCGATTCGCTCGACCTCGCCGGCACGATCAGCGGAGCGGGGCTGCACGTCGGCAGCAATCGCGGCTCGTCGCTCAGCGGGCATTTCGACGTGCGCAACGCGCTCGCCTCGCCAGTAGGCACCTTTACCGCGCGCATGGACACGGTGAGCGTGGCGGGCGTGGCGCTGGACTCCGTGGACGCAGGGGTGCAGTTCGAGGGGAAGTCGCGTGCGTCCTTCGTGCTGGCGGCGGCCAGCGAGAATGGGCCGCGCGCGCGCCTGGCGGGCAATTTCACGGCTGATGGGGGGGCCGCGATCGGCGCCGCCACGTCCGTGACGCGTCTGCGGCTGGACACGCTGGATCTCACGGTGGGTGACAACGCCTGGCGGCTGGCCGCTCCGGTGCACGCGAGCCGTGACAGCACGGGGCTCCTTCTGGATTCACTCGTGCTGCGCAGCCGGTCGGGAGGCCGCGTGGCGGTGTCCGGAATTGTCCCGGTACGCGCGCCCGTGTCGCTCAGCTTTCGCGCCGACAGCCTGCCCGCCAGCGACGTCGGAATGCTGGCCCAGCTGCCAAGCGCGGTGAGCGGGATCGCGGCGTTCCAAGGGCAGGTGACCGGGACGCGTGCCGCGCCGGAGATCTCCCTGCGCTCGACGGTGCACGATCTCACAGCTGGCGGGCTGCGCGTTGAGCGTGCGACCGCGGCGGGCGAGTATCGCGACCGGCGCTTCGACGCGGCGGTGGATCTGTACCGCGACGGCCGGCCGGCACTGCACGCGACGGCGGCGCTCCCCGTCGCGCTCACGCTCTTCAGCGCTCAGCGTCTGGATCTGCCTCTCAGCGGCAGCATTCGCGCGGACAGCACCGATCTCGCCGTGGTGGAGATGCTCTCGCCAAGCGTGCAGCAGGCCACGGGTCGGCTCACGGCGAATCTGGACATCAGCGGCAGTTGGGAGCGGCCGCGCTTCGGCGGCGCCGTATCGGTCGCGAATGGCGATCTCTGGCTGCAGAACCTGGGCATTCGTCTGCGCGGCCTGAACGGCGGGGTATCGCTCGATGCGCCGCGCGACAGCCTCACGATGAACCTGAGTGCCTGGAGCGGCACCGGCCCCGCCGACCGGATCGCGCTCGCCGGCTGGGTGGGCTACGCCGATCTCAAGGACCCGCACTTTCACGTGGGACTGTACACGCGCAACTTCCATGCGATCGACCGGCGCAGCACCGCCGCCCTGGACATCTCGACAGGGACGGATTCGCTGCTGCTGGCAGGATCGCTGCACGATGCAACGCTCACCGGCACCGTCGTCGTGAATCGTGGCTCGATCTACCTGCCGGAGCGCGACGTGGCCCGCAAGCAGGTGGTGGACCTCACGGGGAGCGATCTCTTTGCGCTGCTGGATTCGGCGGACGCCCGCAGCCGGCAGATCATTCCCGACGCTCCGTCCGAGCTGGTAGCCAATCTCCGCCTGGACGGCGTCCACGTGGAGATCGGTGACGAGGTGTGGCTTCGCTCGCGCGAGGCCAACGTCAAGCTCGGCGGGTCGCTGAACGTCACGAGCGCGCGGAAGGACAGCAGGGTGGCCTCCGGCCGCACGCCGCGCGTGGGCGGCGGGGCGGGGGAGGATCAGGGGCCGAAGTATGGTCTCGCGCTCGAGGGTCAGCTGCAGGCGGAGCGCGGCACGTACACGCTGGACCTCTCGCCCGTGCCGGTGCAGCGGGAGTTCCAGGTGCAGCAGGGAACGATCACCTTCTACGGAACGGCGGACAACAACCCCAACGTGGACATCACCGCGACTCACAACGTGAAGCGTTCGGGGCAGCCGGATCTCGTGGTTGCCGTGCACATCCTGGGTCCACTGATCCCCAACCCGTCTATAGAGCTCACGAGCAATGAGAGCTATCTCTCGACGTCCGATCTGGTGAGCTACATCGTGACCGGCCAGCCCACGTACGCGCTGAACCAGGAGGGGGCGAATCGCGTAGCGCAGGCAAGCGCGGTGCTGGTGCCCACGCTCACGGCGCTCGGCGCGCAAACGCTCCGTAGCTCCCTGGGCTCGTGGGTGGATCTGGTGCAGCTGCAGAGCGGCGCTACCGATCTGACCGGCCAGACCGGCGCCCGCGAGCAGGGCCGGTCCACCTTCACCGATTATCTGTACGGCGCCCGGTTGGGCGGTGAGAAGCAGATCTCGAACAATCTGTTCTTCAGCCTGAGCGCGGGCCTGTGCTCGCTGGACCGGCAGTACCTGCAATCGCAGTCGCAGTCCGCGCTGGGCAGCTTCGTGGATGCGCTGGCCGGAAAGCTGGAGTATCGGTTCAACCCCGAAACCTCGTTGCAGGCGGGCACCGAGCCGGGGACGACGGCGCTGTACTGCGGGCGCGCGAACGCCTCGCTGGGCAGTCTCATTCAGACTCCCCGCCAGTGGGGGCTCTCGCTCCTGCACACCTGGCACTTCTGAGCGCGGCCCCGCCGGAACGTTCGGGGATGCCGTCCATTCACCGCGCCCTGCTGATCGTGAATCCTGCCTCGCGCCGCGGCAGCGAGCGGTTGGCCGAGGCGCGCGCGGCGCTTCAGGCGGCGGGCGTGTCGTGCGACATCGCCACGACCGAGCGTACCGGGCACGCCGCCGAGATCACCCGGGAGCGGGCCGCCGGCTACGACGCCGTCTTCACGTTAGGGGGAGACGGCACCGCCATGGAGGCCGCGGGGGCGCTGGCCGGGACACATCTGCCGCTGGGCGTGCTCGCGGGGGGCACCGGAAACCTGCTGGCGCGGGCCCTGGGAATCTCCCTGCGGCCGCGCCGGGCGGTGCCGGAGCTGCTTGCCGGGGACCTCCTGGACATCGATCTGGGCCATCTGATGATGCTGCAGCCGGCCCGGCACTTCGCCGTGGCGGCGGGGGTCGGGATCGACGCCGCGATGGTCGCCGAAACGCCTTCGTGGCTCAAGCGTCGTTTGGGTGTACTCGCCTACACGATCACCGCCACGAGGGCGGCGCTCCGGGCGGTGCTCCGCCGGGAGTTCTTCCACGTTCGACTCACGGTGGACGGCGAGGTTCACGAAGCAACGGCGGCAGCGGTGATGATCGCAAACTTCGGAGCGGTGCTCAGCGACCGCATCGCGTTCGGCCCCGGCATCCGTTCCGACGACGGAGTTCTGGACGCATGTCTCTACTCGCCACGGCACCTGCGCGACGCGCTGCGGATCATGTGGCGGCTGCTGCGCAAGAACTTCTCGTCGGACGACGCGATGCTGTACCGCAGCGGGCGGCACATCCGAGTGGAGACCACTCCCGCGCTGCCCTTCCAGGCCGATGGCGAGCTGCTGGGGATGACTCCCTTCGAGGTGCAGGTGGAGCCGCGAGCGGCGCGGCTGCTGGTGCCGCGGGAGCGGCACGCGTGATGACTCCGACGACGCCCGTCGTGCGCGCCGTGTGCGCGCGGCTCACCTGACGCATATGCCCAACGTACTGATCATCGACGACGAGCAGGCCATCACCTCCGCCCTCGGCACGTACTTCGAGCGCCAGGGACATACGGTGAGCTGCGCGCACACGGGCGAGGAGGGAATCGAGGGCATCCGCCGCACGCGCCCCGATCTCGTGCTGCTGGACCTGCGGCTTCCCGACATGAGCGGCTTCGACGTGCTGGAGCGCGTCAAGGAGCTGATGCCGGTGGTGATCATGATCACCGGCTACGGCGACGTGCCGGAGGCGGTGCGCGCGATGCAATTGGGCGCGGAGAGCTTCCTCACCAAGCCGGTGGAGCTGGCGCACCTGGGCGCGGCGGCCGAGCGGGCGTTCGAGAAGGCGCGGCTGCGGCAGATGAATCGGTATCTCTCCGATCGCCGCGGCCGGCTGTCCACGGCGGCGATGCTCGGCGGCTCCGCGCCCATGCGCGAGCTGGCGGATCAGATCGAGTTGCTGGCGAAGAGCGATCGCACGACGGTGCTGATCACCGGCGAGAGCGGCACCGGGAAAGGCTATGTGGCCGAGGCCATCCATCGCGCGAGTGCGCGCGGCGAGCGGCCGCTGGTGGAGATCAACTGCGCGGCGCTCTCGGGCGCCACCCTGGACGCGGAGCTGTTCGGGCGGGAGTTCCCGTCGTCATCGGAGGGGGATTCGTTCAAGCCGGGGCTCTTCGACGTCGCCGACGGCGGCTGCATCTTCCTCGACGAGGTTGGCGATCTGGACGCGCAGCTCCAGCCCAAGCTGCTGCGCGTGCTCGAGGGGAAGAGCTTCCGCCGGCTGGGCGGCACGCGCGAGGTGCTCGTGGACGTGCGGCTGATCGCGGCGACGGGCAAGGACCTGGTGAGCGAGGTAACCGAGGGGCGTTTTCGCGAGGACCTCTACTACCGGCTGAGCGTCATGCCCATCACGCTGCCGCCGCTGCGCGCGCGGTCGCGCGAGGACCTGCTGGATCTGATCGGGAACCTGATCGGGGAGCTGCATCCCAACCTGCCCGACGCGCCGCAGGTGCTGGCGGACGATGCCCTGGATCGGATGCTCAAGTACTCATGGCCGGGCAACATCCGCGAGCTGCGCAACGTGCTGGAGCGCGCGATGATCATCGCGCGCGGCGTGGAGCACGTGCTGCCGCAGCACCTGCCCGCCGAGGTGCGCGATGCGTCCGGATTCGCGGTGGAGCATCACGTCCCGCGCACCCTGGCCGAGGTGGAGCGCATCCACATCGATCGCACGCTGCGCGCGCACAACGCCAATCGCACGCGCGCGGCACGCGAGCTGGGCATCTCGCGCGCGACGCTCATCAAGAAGATCAAGGAGTTCGGGCTGGACAGCGGGAAGAACGGCGTGGCGCGCGTGATGCGGCCCACCGCCCGGGTAGCGGCACAGGCCGTCGGACAGTAGCGTGCGGAGATCGCGATGACGAAGCTTCAGGAGCACGACGCGATGGTCTGCCGCGCCTGCGGCAACGAGGAACGCGCGTCGGAAGGGTACCCCTGCGTGGAGTGCGGGACGTTCATATGCGTCGTGTGCAACATGCGCGGCATCACGCGCTGCCGCGCCTGCGAGGCCAAGCGGCAGGCTCCTTCGGGCGGAGCGGGCACGCCGGGCTGACGGCGTGACGGCCGATCTCGGCCGGGTGGGTCTCGCGATCGGCCACGCGACCGACGTCGACGGCGCCACGGGGCTCACCGTCATTCGCGGCGTTGCCGGTCCCTGCGCCGGGGGGGTGGCGGTCGTTGGACGCGCGACCGGGACGCGCGAGCTCGATGCGCTGTCGTCCACGAGCCTGTCGGGCCGCGTGGATGCCGTGCTGCTCACGGGCGGGTCCGCGTATGGTCTGGATGCCGCGGCCGGCGTGATGCGCTGGATGGAGGAGCGGGGCCGCGGCTTCGTCGTGCCGCGCGGCGTGGTGCCGATCGTGCCCGCCGCCGTCATCTTCGACCTGTCGCCGCTCGGACGCTTCGACGCCCGCCCCAGTGTGGCGATGGCGTACGATGCCTGCGAGCGCGCGTCATCCACGAACATCGATGAAGGGGCCGTCGGCGCTGGCACCGGCGCCACCGTCGGCAAGATGGCGGGGCCGGCGAGCGCGATGAAGGGCGGCTTCGGCTGCGCCATGGAGAGCACGGCCGACGAGCAGCTGCACGTGGCCGCGGCAGCGGTGGTGAACGCGCTCGGCGATGTTCGCGACCAGGCCGGCCGGATCATCGCGGGCGCGCGCGCTCCCGGCGGTGGATTCCTGGATGCCGCGCGGCTGCTCGCGCGCGGCGCACCGACGGACGGGGCCACGGCCGGCGGC
>DATEPM010000009.1:0-25777 GCA_035273185.1 Gemmatimonadaceae bacterium | reverse complement strand
GCTATTGCCAGGGCATCCCTGCAAGTGCATCTCTCCCGCACTCCTTTACCCGGTGCCATGCCGAGAATGACAGCCTTCTGCGGTGTTCCGGTGCTCGCGATGTTGCTGGCGAGCGCCCCCCTGTTCGCGCAGCAGCCCCCTGCACAACGTCGCGAAGCATCGATGGCCGGGCGATCGCCAGTCTACGCGCCGCACGGTATCGCGGCGACCAGCCAACCGCTCGCCACCGAGGCCGCGCTCGCGGTGCTCGAGCGTGGCGGCAACGCCATCGATGCCGCGGTCACTGCCGCGGCGGTGCTGAGCGTCGTCGAGCCGATGATGACCGGCATCGGCGGGGACATGTTCGCGATCATCTGGCCGGCGAAGGAGGGACGACTGGTCGCCTTGAACGCGAGCGGCCGCGCCGGCGCATTGATGACGCGCGACGAGCTGCTGCGGCGGGGGCGGACGCGCATCGTCGGGCGCAGCGCGGAATCGATTACCGTGCCGGGTGCGCTCGCCGGGTGGCAGGCGCTCCTGGACCGGTACGGCACGATCACGCTGGCGCAGGCGCTGCAACCAGCGATCGGGTATGCCGAGCAGGGATTCCCGGTCACGCCGGTGATCGCCGGCGACTGGCAGGGAGCCGCCGGTGTGCTCGCGCGGGACGCGGGAGCGCGCGCCACCTTCCTGGTGGCCGACGGCGCCACGTGGCGCGCCCCGAGGGCGGGCGAGTGGTTCCGGAACCCCGACTATGCCCGCACCCTTCGCGCGATCGCGGTGGGCGGCCCGCGGGTGCTATATGGCGGTTCGCTGGGGGACAGCATCGTCGCGCGCGTGCGCGCGCTCGGCGGCTTTCTCACGACGGAGGATCTGCGCCGCAATCAGCCCACCTGGGAAACGCCCATCTCCGTGCCGTTCAAGGGGTATCGCGTGTGGGAGCTGCCGCCGAACAACCAGGGGATCGCCGCGCTGGAGATGCTGCGCATTCTCGAGCCGTATGATCTCGCCGCGCTGGGCCACAACTCCGCGGCCTATCTGCATCTGCTCATCGAAGCCAAGAAGCTGGCGTACGCCGATCTGGCGCGCTACGTCGGTGACCCCGACCACCTGGACACGCCCATCGCCCACCTCGTGTCCGACTCCTTCATTGCCGAGCGGCGCAGCCGGATCGATCCGCGGCACGCCGCAGTGCGCGTGGACCCGGGACCGGGGCTCACTTCCAGCGAGACGATCTACCTGACGGTGGCCGACGAGCAGGGAAACATGGTGTCCTTCATCAACAGCCTGTTCGACGAGTTCGGCTCGGGCGTGGTGGTGCCCGGGACGGGTTTCGCCCTGCAGGACCGTGGCTCAGGGTTCACCATGCAGCCCGGCCTGCCGAACACCGTCGCGCCGGGGAAGCGCCCCTTTCACACCCTGATACCCGCGTTCGTGACCCGGCCGGCCGCGGTGCCGCAGCCGGACGGCCACGGCGACGAGCCATGGATGAGCTTCGGCGTGATGGGTGGTTCCATGCAGGCGCAGGGACACGTGCAGGTGCTCCTCAATATGCTGGTGTTCGGCATGAACGTGCAGCAGGCGATCGACGCCGCTCGCTTCCGGCACATGGAGGGCACGCGCGTGCTGCTGGAGCCGCCCATCGTGGACAGCGTGCGCGCCGGGCTACGTGCCCTCGGCCACGACATAACCATCGGCGAGGCCGCGTCGTTCGGCGGTGCGCAGGCCATAATCAAACTGCCGCGCGGCTGGGTTGCGGGCTCCGATCCGCGGAAGGACGGCCACGCCGCGGGCTACTGATCCGTCGGCGTGCTGCGACCGGCCGGCGGGGCACGCGTGTGCCGCTCGCCGATGGCTGCTGACGTCCCCATATTACGCGCGCCCCGACGGACTCCGCGGCTCTGCGCCGCGGGCGCGCCGAAGGCTCAGTGACCATTCATTCGCGAGGGGATCGCATATGCGCAGCATGAGGCTGGCCGCCACCCTGGTGACGCTCGCGTCGCCACTGATGGCGCAGACGAAGCAGCAGGCGAAGGAGATGGATCCAACGCACAAGGTGGCCGGCGGGATCAGCGCGCCGGGCTGGATGGGCCGCGTGGACGACAAGGATGCGCGCCGCGCGATGACCATCAACGATGTGAAGTTCGTCGTCATGGGGACGGGCTATCACGTGACCGCGGGCCCCGCGGCCATCTACTGGAATCCGAAGGATGTGGCGCGCGGCAACTACACCGTGCAGGCGACCTTCACCCAGACACGCGCGCCGATGCACCCCGAGGCGTACGGCCTGTTCGTGGGCGGCGCGCACCTGCAGGATTCCACACAGTCGTATCTGTACTTTCTCACGCGTGGCGACGGAAAGTACCTGATCAATCATCGCGCTGGCTCCGCGGTGCACAAGATCGTGGAGTGGACGGCCAGCGGCGCGCTGCATCCGCAGGACGCGGCCGGCAAGGCGACCAACGAGCTGGCGATCCGCGTGACGACTGACTCGGTGCAGTTCCTCGCCAACGGCACCCCGGTGAAGGCCTTCTCCAGAGCCGAGATGCACGGCATGCTGCCCGACGGACAGGCGGGCCTCCGGGTGAATCACAACCTCGACGTGCACGTCGGCGGGTTTGCGGTCACCTCCCGGTAGCACGTCCGCATGACCACCGCCCCGATCACCGGCACGCCACGCGCGCCGTACACGCCATCCGCCAGCGATCACCGTGCGGCGGTGTTGGCCAGCTTTCTCGGGTGGATGCTCGACGCCTTCGATTTCTTCCTCGTCGTCATGACGCTGACGGCGATCGCGAAGGAGTTCGGGCGGAGCGACGCGGAGCTGGCCTTCTCGTTGACACTGACCCTGCTCTTCCGCCCGGTCGGCGCCTTCATCTTCGGACTGCTCGCCGACCGGTACGGCCGGCGTATCCCGCTGATGATCGACCTGGTGTTCTACTCGGTGATCGAGGTGCTCACGGGCTTCGCCCACAGCTATGCCGTCTTTCTCGTGCTGCGAGCGCTGTTCGGCATTGGGATGGGGGGGGAGTGGGGGGTAGGTGCGTCGCTGGCGATGGAGAAGGCGCCGGCGCACCGCCGCGGGGTTCTTTCCGGTATCCTCCAGGAGGGCTACGCGGCTGGCTACCTGCTCGCCGCCGTCGCGTATTTCGTCGTATTTCCGCGCTGGGGCTGGAGACCGCTGTTCTTCCTCGGGGGTCTTCCAGCCCTCCTCGCGCTGTACGTGCGGAGCCACGTGAAAGAATCGCAGGTGTGGGAGCGGACGCGGCACGCGAACTGGAGCCAGCTCGGGCGCGCCATCGTCTCGCACTGGAAGCTGTATCTGTATCTGCTGGTGCTCATGACGATGATGAACTTCGTCTCGCACGGCACGCAGGACATGTACCCCACCTTCCTGCAGCGTGATTGGGGCTTGGCACCGGGCGCGAAGTCCGCGATCACGGCGTGGTCGATGGTCGGCGCGATCGTTGGTGGCATCGTGTTCGGCCATGTCTCGGATCGCATCGGCCGGCGCCGCTCGATCGTCATCGCGCTGGTGCTTGCGATCCTGGTGATCCCCATCTGGGCGACGCGCAGCTCGCTGCCGCTGCTGGTGGCCGGTGCCTTCATCATGCAGTTCATGGTGCAGGGGGCGTGGGGCGTGATCCCCGCGCACATCACCGAGCTGTCGCCTGACTCGGTGCGCGGGTTCCTGCCGGGGTTCGCCTATCAGTGCGGCGTCGCGATCGCGGGCCTGGCACCCTTTCTCGTGGCACTGTTCGCCGAACGATGGAGCTACGCGACCGCGATGTCGCTGCTGGCCGTGACGGTGTTCGCGCTCGGTGCCTTCGCGGCATGGTTCGGACGGGAACGCCGGGGGATCACCTTCGGGTGAGCGGGCGTGCCTCCGGCGACATCCAATTCACGTGATGTGCGTCACGCGGCGCGGGGATGGAGCGAAGTTGCGCGCGTGGGGTAGATCCAGCCGCACCGCTGCACGCCGGAGATGCTCCGGACGCGGCGCACAGCCGCTGCTCGGGCCAGGTGACCTCGTGCGCGGGAAGCCGTCTATCTGGCACATCTCTCACCCGCAGGTCAGCCATGCGACTTCCGACTCTCACGTGGACGACGCTCGTCGCCGCGCTCGCGATCACGCCGGCGGTGCTGCGCGCACAGATCGCGACGAGCACCGTCTGCAATGATGGAACGATCGCACGCACTGGCGGAGCCGCCGCCTGTACGGCCCACCGCGGCGTGGACGAGCGCCGCACCGCGAGCGTGCGTTCCGTGGAGCGCACCCGGAGCTCGGCGAACGCGGGTAAACCCGGCGTGAGCACCGCGCTTCCCGCGCCACGCCCTCGTTCGACGACCGGCTCCGCCGATACGCGGACGTCGACCCGTCTCCCACTGCCCCGGACGGGCGCGCACCCGTCACGGCCGCGTGAGGGGCTTCCGCGCATTCCCGAGCGTGACGACTCGCGCGTGAGAACGGGCGCCCGGCTGTGCAAGGATGGCACGGTGGTCTACGGCAAGGGCAAGGACGGCAACTGCGGCGGACATGGCGGGGTGGACCCCCATGGCGTGGCGGCATCGCGCGCCCAGTCGGCACACCGGCATCTCGAGAGCCGGCCCGACCGGCGCTCGAGCGGGGCGCGCGGCGAACGCAGTGGAGCGGAGGGCAGGGAGGCGCACGCCAGGGATCGCGCGACGGAACACGATCGCGATCGCGACCGGGATGCCGGCAGAGACCACGGGAAAAAGGAGCACGATCGGGAGCACGGCCGGGGGCGGGGCAGACAGCGCTAGCGCCAGGGAAAGCGGCCAGCGATGAGCACCGGCCGCTCACAGACGCGGCCGCCTCATTCCCTGCGCAGTGCCACCATTGGATCCACGCGGCTGGCGCGGCGAGCGGGGATCCAGCATGCGGCCACCGCCACGATGGCCAGCAGCAGCACCACCGCGCTGAAGGTGAGCGGGTCCGTGGCCCCAACGCCGAAGAGCTGACTCGCGAGCAGGCGCGTGGCCGCGATGGCCGCGATGACTCCGATCGCCAACGCAATCACCACGGTAGTCATGCCCTGGCGCACGACCATCAACAATACCTGCCTGCCCCCCGCCCCCAGGGCCATGCGGATGCCCACCTCCTGGGTGCGCTGCGCCACGAGGTAGCTCATCACCCCGTACACGCCAATCGTGGCCAGCAGGAGAGCAAGCAGCGCAAACGATGCCGTGACCCAGACCGTGAGGGAGGGCGCGCCCAGGGCATCTTCGAGCGATCGTTGCACCGGGCGGACACCCCACACGGGCTGGTCGCGATCCACCCGCCAGATGGCCGCGCGTACCGCGTTCGCCACCGACATCGGGTCACCCGTCGTGCGCACCACCACCTCCGTGAAGATGAGCGGACGCTGCTGGTACGACACATAGGCCTGGTCCAGCGTCGCCTCCGATAGGCGAAACTGCTTCACATCGCCCACGACGCCGACCACCGTCGCCAGCGTCCCGCTATCACCGCCGATCCGGATCTGCCGGCCGACGGCCGACGCGCCGGGCGCGATCTTCCGTGCGAGCTGCGCGTTCACGATCGCCACGCGCCTGCTGCTGTCACGATCCTGCATCGTGAAATCACGCCCGGCGAGCCGCGGGATCATCATAGTCTCGAAATACCCCGGACTCACCACGTTGAGCTGCAGCGACGGCAGATCCCCGGCGCGCCGCACATCCGCCCCCTCGACGGCGTACGTCATCGTTTCGCCGTTGCCGTTCAGCGGCGTGGCACGCACCAGCGCGGCCGCGCGCACGCCCGGCACCGCGCGAATCTGCGCGATGGTCGCGGTGAACATGCTCGCGATCTGCGCGTCAGTGCGGTACTTCGTGGGCGGCAGACGGAACTGCAACGTGAGCAGATGGTCGGGCTGGAAGCCGACGTCCACGTGCGCGAGCGCGCCGAGACTCCGCGCCAGCAGCCCCGCACTCACCAGCAGCACGACACAGAGCGCGATCTGCGCGCCGATAAGGCTGTGTCGTCCGGCCAGCGGCGCGGCGCCCACCGGCGCGTCCCCGCGAAGGGTGAGCGTCTCGTGCAGGTGCGCGTTCGAGGCCTGCCATGCCGGGAACACGCCGAAGAGCAGTCCCGCGAGCACGGTGGCGCCGAGGGCGAAGAGGAGCACGGTACCATCGAGGGTGATGCTGGCGTGCAGCGGCAGCAACGGTGCAATGCTCGCGGCCAGCACGTGCACCATCGCCAGTGCCAGCGCGACCCCCGCGGCCCCGCCCACCAGCGACAGCACGACGCTCTCGCTGAGCAACTGTCGCAGGAGTCGACCACGGCCGGCACCGAGCGCTGCACGCACGGAGAGCTCGCGCCGCCGCGCGGCAGCACGAGCGAGCTGCAGGTTGGCCACGTTGGCGCACGCGACGAGCAGCACGATGCCCACAGCTGCCAGCACGAGCAGCAGTGGTGTGCGCGATGGGCCGACGATGCTCTCGGCCAGCGGTTGCACGTTCGCGCCGAGGCCGGCATTGGTGACCGGGTATTCCTCCGCCAGCCGACGCGTGATCGCGTCCATGTCCTGCTGCGCGCGTGTGACTGGAACTCCGGGCCTCAGCCGCCCCACCACGAGCACGCCGGCCTGGCCACGCGTATCGAGGTCGCCCTTGTTGGGGTAATAGCCGATCGGCAGCCATACGTCGGGGGCGCTGACGGCCCCCGCCCAGACTGGCGTCTGGAAGTTCGGTGGCAAAATCCCGACGACCGTGAAAGCCTGCCCGTTGAGCACCAGCCGGCTGCCCAGCAGGTCGGTACGTGCGCCGAAACGCGTGCGCCAGAGTGCATCGCTGATGATCGCGACGGGCTCGCGTGTGGCCACCTCCGTCTCGCTGTCGATGAAGAGCCGGCCCCGCGCAACCGTTGCGTGCAGAGTGCGCAGCGCGCCGACGTCGGCGAACATTCCGATGAGGCGGTCGGGGGTATCGCCGCCCGTGAGATTCACGCTCTGGGCGCGGATGACGCCGAGTGTCTCGAAGCTGGTGTTCGAGCGGCGCCAATCGAGATAGTCGAGATACACATCGCCCTGTTGCCGCTCGTCACCGCGCGCGCCGAACACGAACATGAGACGTCCGGCGTCGGGCCACGGGAGCGGCTGCAGCAGCACCGCATTGACGACGCTGAAAATCGCAGTGTTCGCGCCGATGCCCAGCGCGAGCGTCAGGATTGTCACAGCGGCGAAGCCAGGGCGACGGGCGATGGAGCGCAGCGCGAAGCGGAGATCCAGGAGCAGCGAGTCCATACGATCCTCGGGGGGCAGCGGAGCGGAGGTGGCGGTATGCCTGGCGCGGCGCGCACGAAGCTCGTCTCTCCATGCAGGCGGCAGGCTTCGGCCGAGATCCAGTGCGAGATCCATCGAGAGTCGCAGCGCGCGGATGAAGCTGCGGCCGCGTAGCGCCTCCGCGCTGCGCAAGCGGTAGAACTGCAGCATCTCCGGGCCGAAACGGGCGCGGAACCCGGGCGGATACAGTCGCAGCAGCTGCCGGAACACCCACTCGAAGCGCGAGCCGCTGGATGCCGAGCGGCCGCTCACGCGGGCTCCGGATCGCGCAGTAGATGCTTGCGGCGCGCGAAGTTGACCACGCGCGCCAGACGGCGAAGCTCCAGGTCCAGCGCATCGCGGCCAAGCGCGGTCGCCCGATAGTACCGCCGACGCTCGTCACCGTCGTCCTCGGCCGCGCCCGGTGCTCGCCCTCGCCCACCGCGTCCTCGTGGTACCTCCTCGATGAGCTCAGTCGCAAGCATCCGCTGGATGGAGCCGTACAGCGTTCCAGGCCCCATCCGGATGGCGCCGCCGGTCAAGGACTCTATCTCCTGCGCCAGCGCGTACCCGTGCTTCCCCTGCGCGTCGTCCGTAGTCCCGGCGGCGAGCGCCAGGAGAATGTGCAGCACGACAGGTGTCAGAGGGAGCAGTCTCTCGGGGTCTGCAGGCGGCGGTCTGCGCATCAGGAGTCCGTGTCGGATATATCCGTTGCGGATGTATACTGCGACACGGCCCAGCACTTCGCAAGCGTGCTGCGTAATCCTCTCGAACGGGGAGGAGGTGGCAGGGGTAGTCCAGCGGGGGTGGGCCCGCTGGCCCTGCTGCCTACTCCCCGCTCTATTTTTCTCGTAGTTTCCCCCGCGCTCATACCTCTCCGCTCCTGCGTCATCTCATCGGGAGAGTCGTGGAAAACCCATGCGCGCCGGTTCTCGCGAATGCTGGAAAACGGTTTGGCTGCACCGCCAGCCAGGGTGGTGGCATGACGTATCGCCGCGACAGGCAGCCGGCGCTCCCTGTGCTGCCGTGAGCGAGCGCTTGGTGCCGCGTCCCACCGCGAGCTCAAGCCCGTCGGCGCTGGATGAGGAGCCGAAGGACCTCGGCTTCGGCTCCATCATCGGACGCGCGAACGAGCGCCGGCTGCTGGAGCGCGACGGGACGTTCAGCGCCCGGCGGACAGGCCTGCCCTTCTGGTCCTCGCTCAGTCTGTACCACTACTTCCTCACGCTTTCCTGGCCGAAGTTCCTGGGCGCGAGCATTCTCGGATATCTCGCCGCAAACGTGGTGTTCGCGGCCGCCTATCTGCTCTGCGGACCCCAGGCCCTGCAGGGCCTTCCGCTCGATCAGATCGGCGGACGGCTGGGCCAGGCGTTCTTCTTCAGCGTCGAGACGCTGGCGACCATCGGCTTCGGAAACATCATCCCGGTTGGCGTCGCGGCGAACGTGCTCGTCACGGCCGAGTCGCTGGTGGGCCTGCTCGGTTTTGCGCTCGTCACGGGGCTGCTCTTCGCGCGCTTCTCACGGCCATCGGCGGCGCTGATCTTCAGCCAGCGCGCCCTGATCACGCCGTACCGCGGCGCGACCGCGCTGATGTTCCGGATCACCAACGGCCGGCGCAATCAGCTCGTCGAGCTCGAGGCGACGGTGCTCTTCAGCCGCATCGAGGGGACGGTGCGCAAGTACGATCAGCTCGGCCTGGAGCGCAAACGCGTGGTGTTCTTTCCGCTCAGCTGGACGGTGGTGCACCCGATCTCTGAGGACAGTCCCCTCTGGGGACAGACGTCGGAATCGTTGGCGGAAGGCGATGCCGAGGTGCTGATCCTCGTCACCGGCACGGACGAGACATTCTCGCAAACCGTACACGCCCGCTCGTCGTACAAACCCCGCGAGATCCTGTTCGGCCATCGCTTCGCGAACATCTACGACCCCATCGCACCCGATGGTACGGTGAGCATCGACGTGCGCCGCCTGCACGATGTGGAACCGGTGGAGCAGCCGGACGCGGTCGTGTCCGAGACGACGGCCTGGCGTCACACCGGGCACCCCTCCGGCTTCGTCCCGTCGCGTGCGTCCTCGACGGTCGTCAGCGCGGAGCGGGAGCGGCCAGGCGCCAGTCAGGATCAGGATACGGCTTCGTTGTAGGGCGGTTCGTCCAGGTCGTCACGCTCCTCACGATGCTCCTGGCCATCGCCCTCGAACGGCTGGACGTCGGCCGGCGGTGAGAACTTGGGTTCGCCGTCCGCCTGCCGCGGCGCGCCTCTGCCCTGCTGGCCACGGCGCCCACCGGCGCGGCCACCGCCACTCGCGGATCCACCACCGCCGCCGCCCGCAGATACCCGCGTGCCGCGCCTGAGCACTTCCTCGCGACAGGCGGCGAGCACGGCCTCGAGCGCCTCGATACCATCGTCGGTTGCTTCGAGAAACAGGTCCTTCACCACGGACTCTGCCTTCTCGAGCTGGTTGATGAGCATCTTGGCGTGCGTTCGGCTTGGCATCGTTCCGCAGATCTTGGGAACGACGCGATTCCCGCACGCGCGGTGGAGCACCACGACCATCCCTCCCTTCCCCGGCTGCATGAAATACGGGGACTTGGAGACCTGATGCTTCGCGATGCGGCCTGTCCGTTTCCGTTTAGCCATGGGTCCGACAGTCTCGCGGAGAGGACTCCCTCAAGATAAACCCTGCACCGGACGGGACGTAATGAGGAAGCTCCGGGAGTCCATCCGGCTGTTGCAGCAGCGCCGCCCGGGCTCGCCGCCCGATGAACGTTCGCCAGCAGGACGAACCGGCTGGGGCGACGGCACAGTCCATCGGCAGGCTGCCCTCGATGTCGGCGCGCGCAGCTGGCCTGTCGGTGTGCACAGGCGGCCTGCACCCGCGCCGCGGTGCATTGCCGGCACAGCGGCCTTGCATCGGTACAACGTCAGCATCCTCCGATGCGCGGGCGCATTGCACGCATACATTGTCTGAATGACACCCGCGTAGAAGGGCATTGCACCCACACACGGCCTGCACAATACCCACGCACCGAGGCATTGGCGCAGCGCTGGCGCGGACGACCACTGCGGGCCTGCGTGGTCATCGCGCTTACGGCGTCGGCGCGGCCGGCGATGTCGTTCCCAACGGGGCGCCTGTTCTCGCCGCACGCGGCGATGGAAGGCTGACCAGCGCGGCCGTCGCCGCGAGCACGAGCGCGGCGACCGTGAGCTCCGCGCGTGTCGAGCGGCGGATGGAGATCGCGGTCGCTTCGGATCCGAGCGTCGGGCGCTGCCGCCGCCAGTTCCACGCGCCGAGCGCGAACACCAGCGCCACGAGGCAGAGTTTGACGATCAATGTCCAACCATAGGGCGTGGTCCACAGGTTCGACAGGACGTGCAGATGGCGCCACGCCGTGATGATGCCGAACAGCACGAGCACTGCCGCGGAGACCAGCGCCAGGGGGGAGAAGGCATTCACCAGGTTCGCCACGACCGCGCCGCGTCGCTCGCGCGCCGGCTCGTCGCGCAGCACCGCGGAGATCCCCGCGGCCAGCATCACGAAGAGCGTACCGATCCAGAAGCCGGCGGCCACCTCGTGGACGGGATTCACCAGTGATGCCCAGCGCAGCAGGAAGATCGCACGCAGGTTGCCCGCGAGCACGCCGATGATGGCCAGCGGCCACCCGCCGGAGATCCGTGCGATCGCCAGGAGGAACCCCACGATTGCCACGACGAGGAAGATCACCTGCAGCACGTTCAGCGTATTGCTGCCCAGCACCTGGGCAATGGCGATGTGCTTCCCCGCCGCTTGCTCGGAGGCGCTGTACAACAGCAGCGCCGCGTTCACCAGCACGCCGATGATGCCAATGATGGATGCCCGCCGGGCGGCATCGTCGAAGATCCGACGATCGATCTCGAGGCCGGCCTTGTCGGCCGCGGCCGCACGCGCCAATCCCCCGCGCAGCACGAAGGAGCGAAAGCCGATGGCACCCACGGCGCAGAAGGTGGCCAGGAATCCGAGATACTCTATGATGGGCTCCGGCCAGGTGATCAGCGGCTCTGCTTGCACGATGTCGTGCTCCGAAGAAGGTTGTTCCTGTCGCGGGCTCGCGTCGCACGCGCACGGCGTTCCCAACGCTAACAAGTGCCCGAAGCTCGTGCAGGCGCCGTTCCCCTGACGCGTTCCGTACGCCATGTTCCTGGCGTTGCTCTCACCCTCATCCCCCCACGATTCAATGCGAGCCACCGCACTCCCACTGTTTCTCGCGCTCGGCGGTCTGTCCCTCGCGCCGCGAGCGCCTGGCATCGACACCTTGCGCGGCTTTACCGCCGAGTCGTCGCGGGTGGAGCGCGACTGGGAGGCCAAGTTCCGCGCCATCCCCGATCCTGCCCGCATGCGGGAGATGATGCAGCGCCTCTCCGCGCGCCCGCACCATGTCGGCTCACCGTACGATCGAACCAACGCCGAATGGCTGCGCGACCAGTTCCGCTCCTTCGGCTGGCAGGCCGAGATCGAGAACTTCACCGTGCTCTTCCCGACGCCCCGGGAGCGGGTAGTGGAGCTGGTGGCACCCACGACCTTCCGCGCGAAGCTCATGGAGCCCACTGTGCCAGGCGATCCCACGACGAGCCAGCATGACGAGCAGCTGCCCTCCTACAATGCCTATTCCGCCGATGGTGACGTGACCGGACCGCTGGTGTTCGTGAACTACGGCATCCCCGCGGACTACGAGGAGCTCGCGCGCCACGGTGTCTCGGTGAAGGGCGCGATCGTGATCGCGAAGTACGGCGGGTCGTGGCGCGGCATCAAACCAAAGGTGGCCGCGGAGCACGGCGCGGTCGGTTGTCTGATCTATTCCGATCCGCGCGACGACGGCTACGCCGAGGGCAGCGTCTTTCCGAAGGGGCCGATGAGTCCGCGCGACGGCGTGCAGCGCGGCAGCGTGCAGGACATGCCGACCTATCCCGGCGATCCGCTGACCCCGGGCATCGGGGCGACCGCGAACGCGAAGCGGCTGTCGGTGGCCGATGCCCCCACGCTCACGAAGATTCCGGTGCTTCCCATCTCCTATGGCGATGCGCAGCCGCTGCTCGAGGCCATGGGCGGCGACGTGGTGCCCGCCGCGTGGCGCGGCGGACTTCCGCTCACGTATCGGTTTGGGCCCGGCCCCGCGCGTGTGCATCTGAAGGTGAAGTCGGACTGGAGCCTCAAGCCGCTGTACGATGTGATCGCGCGTCTGCCGGGCAGCACGGAAGCCGATCAGTGGGTGATACGCGGCAACCATCATGACGCGTGGGTGAACGGCGCCGAGGATCCCATCTCCGGGCTCGTGGCGGAGCTGGAGGAGGCTCGCGCGCTGGGTACGTTGTACGCGCAGGGCTGGCGCCCGAAGCGCACGATCATCTACGCGGCATGGGATGGCGAGGAGCCGGGGCTGCTCGGCTCCACGGAGTGGGCGGAGACGCATGCGGACGAACTGCGCCAGCATGCGGTGGCCTACCTCAACAGCGATACCAACGGTCGCGGCTATCTCGGCGTTGCCGGGTCGCACTCGCTGGAAAAGTTCATCAACGGGGTGGAGAAGGACGTGGAGGATCCCGAGGCGGGCGTCAGCTCGTGGAAGCGCAATCAGCTGGCAGAGATGCTCCGCGCCGCGGGCAGCACTGGCGGCCGGCGCGGGGGCGCCGGGATGGACGACGGGGGCGATCTCCGCATCGGTGCGCTGGGCTCCGGCTCCGATTACACGCCATTCCTGCAGCACCTCGGCATCGCGTCGCTGAACCTGGGCTACGGCGGCGAGGACGAGGGTGGGATCTATCACTCCGTGTACGATGACTTCTACTGGTACACGCACTTCAGCGACACGGCGTTCGTGTACGGCCGCGCGCTGGCGCAGGCGGCGGGTCAGGCGGTGATGCGGCTGGCCGACGCGGACCTGCTGCCATTCGCGTTCACGAATCTCGCCGAGACGGCCGAGCGGTACGTGAAGGAGCTCCAGGAGCTGCGCGATCAGCGCGCCGCCGAGATCAGCGCCCGGAACCGGGCGATCGAGGCGGGGGCCTACGCCGCGGTGAGCGATCCGCGGTCCCCAACGCACGCGCCGGCGCCCGAAGCACGCGCACCACAGCTGGATTTCGCGCCGCTCCTCGACGCGGCGGATTCGCTCACGCGAGCCGCGCAACGCTACGAGCGCGCGTACGCGCAGTGGAGCGATCGGAGCGGCGTCGTGCAGGCAGGGCGCAGCGGGGCCGCTCCCGCCGATCTCGCGGCGATCAACGATCGCCTCATCCAGGCGGAGCGGGCGCTCACGTCACCGGCGGGGCTGCCGCGGCGGTCGTGGTACACGCACCTGTTGTATGCGCCGGGCTTCTACACCGGGTATGGCGTGAAGACGATGCCTGGCGTGCGCGAGGCCATTGAGCAGGGCGAGTGGGGCTCGGCGGATGGCGAGATCGAGCGCGTCGCCACCGTCCTGAACGATGAGGCGGGTCTGGTCAGCCAGGTGGCGGCGTCGCTCGCCAACGCGGCTCCTCCGGCGGCTCGCTGAGACTCGAATCGCCCGCACGCCGCGAGTTTCTCACGCGCCCCGCCCGCGCGGGCGGGGCGCTGCGGCGGTACGTGATCGATCGCACGCGCACGTCGCACCGTTCACCGAGAGACCATTGTCATGCCGACCACCATTGAGCGTCCCAGGTCCGACGAGCACGCCGAGTTCTACGGGGCCTATGTCGCCCTCGTTCCCGACGGCGATCTCGTCGAGCTGCTGCGCGAACAGCAACAGGAAACCGTTCGGCTGGTGCGCGACCTGAGCGACGCCGACGCGATGCGCGCGTACGCGCCCGGGAAGTGGACGGTGAAGGAGGTGATCGGGCATCTCTCCGACGCGGAACGCATCTTTGCCTATCGCGCGCTGCGTTTCGCGCGCGGCGACGCCCGCGAGCTGGCGGGCTTCGATGAGACCGCGTACGTGCCGGCTGGCCGCTTCAACACGCGCCGTATCGCCGATCTGCTGGACGAGTTCCAGGCAATTCGGACGGCCACGGTGCATCTGCTCCGGCATCTCCGACCCGAGGAGCTGGCGCGCCGCGGCACGGCCAACGGCTATGCGATCACGGTGCGCGCGATCGCCTACGTCATCGCTGGCCACGAGCGGCATCACGCCGCGATCCTGCGCGAGCGCTACGGCCTGTAGCGCGAGACGGGTGCCCTCGCCTCGCGCGGCGTCCTCGGAGGGCCGTGCGAGGGGCCGCATGCCTCGGCTCCCAGGCAGTCGCACGATGCGATTCTGCTGGTGACCTGCAACACGCGAACCCTGCGTGGCGGGCCGGCGGAGGCTTCACCCCGGTGCGCCAGCCTCCGCGGAATCGCGTCACCGGGGCCTCCCGGCATGAACAGGCCGTCCAGAAGTTGAACAGCCATCGGTGCACAGCGGTGGCCGTACGTGGACAACTCCATGCGCGCTCTGCGGTTGTGGGATCGTGTGGGCTGCATGTCGAATTTCTGATCGGTGCGTAGATCGTGACCGGTGGCACGACTCGTTCGTTGCATTGGCATCGCAAGGCAGCACCACACCGCGATGCCGCGGCTCATACAGCGCTGCGCCCGGCCGCACTCTCCCATTCGCATGTTCTGCTCATCCCCTTCCGGAGCTTCTTCCATGTCTCGCATCCGCACCCTCACCCTCGCCGTGCTGGCGCTCGCCTCCACCGCGACGATCGTGCAGGCGCAGGTTCCTGGCACGTTCCTCCCGACCCCGACGTCCAGCATCAGCCTGGCCGCGGTCAAGGCCGAGTCGTTCGCGATGACGCTCTCGAGCACCGTGCAGTCCACGGCGCTCGCGATCGCCGACAGCACCGCCGGCGCAAGCCAGCAGTATGCCGGCGCGGTGACGCTCACGCCGACCTGGGATCTCTCGAACAATCGGAACGTGACCATCTACGCATATGTGTCCTCGCCGTTCACGACCGGCGCGACGAGTTTCCCCAGCAGTGTGCTCGAGGCCAGTGCCGCGGGGGGCAGCGGCAGCGCCAACGGCTCGTGGAACGCCTTCAGCAGCACGGTGGACGGGCACGGCAGCGCCGTGACGCTCACGTCGTTGACGGTAACGGGCGCCTCGAAGAAGGTGACGGACGCCAGCGAGGCGGTCGCCGTGTCGCTCCGCCTCAACACGACGAATACCTATATCGAACCCGGCGCGTACACCGGGGTCGTGACCTTCGCCGCGCACGTGCAGTAAGCGCGGGGGACCATACGCGCGGGCGGGGGCGAGCTGCCCCCGCCCGTCGCGTCTTGGGCCCTGTCGCGGCTGGTTCGGGCGCGGCTCCGACGAAACGGCCGTCCATCAGCATAGTCTATCTCATGATGACCTGGGATCTCACTCGGATGTTCGCGCACGGCGCGCTCGGCGCGGCTGCGGTGCTCGCCGTATCGGCGCGTGGACGGCTGGCGGCCCAAGTCGTCGCGCCGCCCGTCGTCGAGTACACCGAACGCGCGGTGGCCTCGTTCGACATCGGCAATCGGGGGATCACCCCGCAGTGGGTGGTGCTCGAGCCGTTCTCGTTCTGGGTGGACACCCTGGGCGAGGTGCACTACGCGCCCTTCGACTCGACGCGGGTGCGACTCACGCTCTCGACGATGAGCGTGCGCCTGCCGCCGCGCGCGACCTACAGCGTGCAGTACGAAGCGCGAGCCGCGCACCTGCCCGCGTGGTTCGTCGTCACCGCCTCGTTCTCCGGGCCACGCACGCAGGGGCTCAACGTTCGGCTGCAACTTCCGCACGTCGTGTATCTGAATCAGAAGGAGCCGCTGGCCGAACGGGACATCGTGGTCCGCGCGTTCCTGTACGATGCCGCCGCGCGGAAGGTCCGCTTCAAGATCGAGAACCTGAGCGATCGGCTGGGCCGCTGCGCCGATGGCCGCGTTCGGTCCGCACGGTCGGATGCGCAGCCCGTGCCCTCGTTCCCGATGTTCCCGCACTTTGTCCGCTGGGTGGAGCTGCCGTGGACGGCCGCGGCGCCGCCGGAGCAGCTCGAGCTGAAGTTCGATCAGTTCACCCTGCACACCACGCGACGACAGGTCGCTGGGCGCTAGGCCATGCGACGCGCCCCCGCGCTCGCGCTGTTGGGCGTCGTCCTGGCGAGCGGCGCGCGGGCCGGTGCGCAGACCGTGTTCCAGGTGGAGGGCGGCGGCAACTCCGTGACCGGCGGCTACGGCAGCCGGGTGCAGTTCTGGTCGGGAGCGTACGAGGGCTGGGTGGGCGCGGGCTACTCGCGCGGCTGGCGGCTCGGGGCATTCGTGAAGCATCCTCTCGGGCTGGATACCGTACGCGTGGGACTGGACGTGCAGCCCCTCGGATTCGCCACTGACATCTTCTCCGGGGGCTCCTACCTCCTGACGCAGGGGCTCTCGTGGCGCCGCAAACGGCAGGGCTTCGACGCGACCATCTTCGGCGGTGCCGTCGGGACCGGTGCGGGCGCCCCTTTCGTGAACACGTCACGGGCGGAGAAGCCGCTCGGCTTTGCCCTCGTGGAGTATCGTCCGATGCCGTCGCTGCTGCTGCAGAGCCACGCCGTGGCCGCGCGGCGCCAGAGCTTTCTCGAGACCGCCGCGTGGACGAGCGCGGATGCGGTGCACAGCGTGGCCGCCACGGGCGGCGTGGGGGCGAATGCGCCGTTCGGCGCGCTCACCTGGCGCGCGAACTCCGAGCATGTGGAGCTGCGCGCGGGCTACACCGAGTTCGGGAACGGCTTCCGCCGTGCCGATGCCCCTGCTCCGGACTTCGCGGAACCGTACCACGAGAGCCTGTTGCTCACGCTGCGCGCGCCCCGCCGCGCGAGCGTCACCATCGGCCATCAGAATTTCCGCCAGGACGACTCCACTGCCGGCGTCGGCGGAACGCGCGCCGCGGTAGACCAGGCCCTGACCACCGTCGCCCTGTTCGGCGTCACGCTTGGTGGCGGTGTGTTTCGCACCAGCACGCCGCAGGGGCACACGCTCAGCACCTTCAACAGCATCAATCGCGCGCTCCCCTTCGGCACCAGCGGCTCGCTGCTCCTGCTGCAGACGTTCGCGCCAACCCTGCCGCCGATCCGCACCGTGCAGGCCGAGCTCCACGAGCCGGTCACGCACAGCCTGATGCTGTCGCAGCTCTTCGCCCAGACCGGGCGCAGCTTCTCCGGCGGGCTGGGCGGCCGGTACCAGCATGGATTCACCACGATCGCGCTGGACTATCAGAATTTCTACGTCCCCCTTCGCCAGCCGGATCCGTTCATGCGGGCGCTGACGCTCACCATCCGCCTGCAGCTCGGGAACTCGAGCGCCAGCATCGGCACCGCCGTCGACCCCTTCGGGCACGTCACGTATTCGGCCTCTGGCAGCACGTATCTCTACGTCGGCGAGATGGCCCCGGGCGTGCAACCGATCACGATTCGGTTCGAGCGCTACGTGATCCGCGGCTATGTCCAGGACGAGAACGGTCATCCGGTGGACGGGGCAGCGCTGGACGTCGGCGGCGAGCTGGCGCTCACCAACTCGCGCGGCGAGTTCTTCGTGCGAACCAAGACCCGCCGCAGCGTGCCCCTGCGCGTGTCCTTCGACGATTTTCTGGCCATCGGCAGCTACGAGCTGCTCTCGGCACCGGCCACGGTGACGCCCGAGGACGAGGAGCATGCGACGGCCGTGCGCATCCTCCTGCGCTCCGCGCCTCCCGCGCCGACCGCGGCGCCCCCGAGGCCGCGCGGCCCGACCGGCATGCCGCGGGACACGAGCAGCACCAACGGGATTGCGCGGTCATCCGCTGGGCCATCGGCAACACGGGGAGGGAGGCCGCCGAGGGGCGCATCGCCGGCCGTGACCACGTCCCAGTGGGCCAGCCTGACGGGCGCGCAATGCCAGGACCGGGTGGGCGTGCTCGGCAACGTGCTCACCATCGCCGCGCGCAGCATGCCCGCGGCACCTGCCGCGGGGACGTGGCGCATCATCGAGCGCCCGCTGCCGATCAGACCGTGATCGTCAGCGGCGCGGCTACCGCCCGCCTTCCTGGCGTTCCACCTCGCCGTTCGCCCGCTGGAGGGCTGCCTGAAGCTCCGTCAGCAGGTCGCGCTGGGTGCGGGTAGGGCCATGCAGCGTTCCCGGTCGCGCCCCGCCGCCATTGAGGGCGTTCGCCAGATCGTCGATCTCGGTCCGCAGGGCGCGCACCGGGGCGCGCCCTGTCGCGATGCGCTGCTCCAGCGCCGTTACCGAATCGATGCGTATACGATAGTCCTCCCGCACCGTGCTCTCGGCCGTCGGCCCGAGCGAGTCGCGGCGAGCCACGAGCCCGCCGCGCAGCTTCGCCACGCGTGCCGCGAGGTCGCGCACCTGGCGTTGCATCGCGAGGAGCCGCAGCAGGAAATCCTCGCGCCCCCGCTGTTCGGCGGCCGTGAGCTGCGGCATCAGCGGATCGCCACGCACCAGCACGCGCTGCGTGCTGCGCGCGCCCTGCGCCTCGAGCGTCGCCGTGTACGTGCCGGGAGACACGAGGGGGCCGCGCGGCCCGATGTCGTGCGGCAGCGGTGGTAATGTCGGCCGCGCATCGGCCTCGCCCTCGTGTGTTGCGGGCGGTGGCTCGTGTCGCAGATCCCAGTTCACGCGCTGCAGCGTGCCCGCGGTGGCGGGCACCTGAAGCGTACGCACCAGCCGGCCGCGTGCGTCCGTGATGGTGATGCGTGCCGCCGTGTCGCTTCCGGCAAGCCAGTACGTGAGCAGCGCGCCCTCGGGCGGGTTCTCGCCCGCGTACGCGGCCTGGCCTCGAAAGGAGAAGTCCTTCCAGTACTGGAGCAGGGTGGCGGGTCGCACGGGGAAGAGGTGCACGCGCTCGCGTGCGACATCCGCGTTCCACGCCGCCAGCACGCGAGCATCATCGAGCACCCAGATGCCTCGTCCGTGCGTGCCCAGCACGATGTCCTTCTCCCGCGGGTGCACCACGATGTCGTCGAAGCGAGTCGTCGGCAGATTCGACGTCCACCGCGTCCAGGTGCGCCCGGTATCGCTTGAAATGAAGAGCGCATGCTCCGTCCCCAGCAGGAGCACGCCGGGTGCGCCGGGATACTCCGCAATGACGCGCGCGGTTCCGTCGGCGGGAAGTCCGCTCACGATCGGGAGCCACGTTCGTCCGAAGTCGGACGTGCGGTAGACGTGCGGCGCGAAGTCACCATCACGATGGGCATCGAAGGCGGCGAATGCCATGCCCGGTGCGGCCGACGATGCCGTCACGCGGCTGAGGAATGGACCCACGGACGATTCGGTGCCGCGCGGCAGGCCCGGCACGTTCATCACGACGTTCGTCCACGTGTCCCCGCCATCGCGCGAGAGCTGGAGGTTGCCATCATCCGTTCCCACCCAGAGCACCCGAGCGTCGACGGGCGACTCGGCAATCGTCGTGATCTCCCCAAACGAGCTCTCGCCGTCGTTCTTCGACAGCGTGATGTCCCTGCCCAGCACCCCCATCAGGCGCAGCGAGTCCCGATCGACGTGGCGCGTGAGGTCGGGTGTGCGCCTCCAGCTCGATCCGCCATCGTGCGAGATGAACAGCCGATTGCCGCCCAGGTACAGGGTGGCTGGCGCGCCCGCGCCGGGCGGGTGCGACGACACCAGGAAGGGGGATGTCCAGTCGAAGCGGTACGGCTTCTCGCCGCGCGGCGCCCGCGGCTTGATCGCCATGATATCTCCGGTGTTCGCGTCAACGCGAGTGATCTCCCCGTCCTGGGATTCGCTGTACACGAAGCGAGGCGCCGCGGTCGGCGCGTCGCCTGGCGCGCGCGCCGCGCCGGACACGTCCACCGCCTGGAACATCCCGTCTCCGAATCCGATCTGGCGCCAGTCCTCGTTGACGATGCCGTTCCAGTGCCGGGTCGCGCTCGGGCCCATCCACGAGTGGTTGTCCTGCAGCCCGCCATAGATCCAGTACGGCGTGCGCATGTCCACTGCCACTTTATAGAACTGTCCGATGGGGAAGTTGTTGATCCGGGTGAAGGTGTGGCCCATATCCCAGCTCTCGTGCAGTCCGCCGTCGCCGCCGAGGTAGAAGTGCCGGGTATCATGCGGGTCGATCCACATCGTATGATGATCGCTCTTGAGGCCCACGTCGTAGGTCGGCGCGACCGGCAACTGCCTGAAGCTTCTGCCGCCGTCCTCACTGAGCGAGAGGCCATCCGACAACACCCACACGCGATTCTCGTTGGTCGGATCGACGTAGATCGCGCTGTAATACATCGGGCGAGGGTTCGTGCGGCTCACACGCGTCCAGGTCTCCCCGCCGTCGGCGGACCGATACGTCCCACTCTCGGTGGCGTGCTCGACGAGCGCATACAGCACGTTCGGGGCAGTGGGCGCGATTGCGAGGCCGATGCGTCCTTTGTCGCCGGCGGGAACGCCGGCGGTGAGCGGTCGCCAGGTGGCCCCGCCGTCGGTTGATTTCCAGAGCCCGCTTCCGGGCCCGCCGCCGTTGAAGCCCCACGCACTCCGCAGCCGTTGGTACGTCGCCGCATAGAGGGTGTTGGGGTCGCGCGGGTCGATCACGAGATCCGTCGCGCCGGTGAGCGTATCGACGTACAGCACGCGACGCCACGATCGGCCGCCGTCGGTGGTCTTGTACACACCGCGTTCCGGCGACGCGCGCCAGAGATTCCCGACAGCCGCGACCCAGGCCACCTCGGGGTTCGCGGGATGCACGACGATACGGGCGATCTGACGGGTGGAATCGAGCCCCAGGTGCAGCCAGTGATCCCCGCCATCGGTGGAGCGGTAGACCCCGTCCCCCCAGGAACTGGACTGGCGGTTCTCCTGCTCGCCCGTGCCCACCCAGATGATTCTCGGATTGGACGGCGCGATCGCGACGGCCCCGAAGCTCGACACGCGCTGGTCGTCGAAGATCGGCGTCCAGGTGGTGCCCTTGTTGGTGGAACGCCAGAGGCCACCGGTGGCGGAGGCCACGTAGATGGTGGACGCATCGCCCGGGAGCGCCTCCACGTCGTGCACGCGGCCACCGGTGACCGCGGGCCCGATCGACCGGAAGCGAAGGCCCTGGACGACTGCCCCGAGCGTCGGCTGCTGCGCACCGAGCCGCGGCGGGATGGCCCCTTGGGCCGCGAGGAGAGCGAGCGGGAGGACGAGGATGGATCGAGCGCGCGTCATGGCGGGAACGATTCAGGGTCGAGACAAGGAGAGGGCCGGCACCATCCAGCGAAAGGGGAATGTACGCGTGAGCCTTGTGTGCGCGACGATGGCTGCCGAATTTCGACGGAAGCACTCCCGCCGCTCTGCCGAATTGATCGCCTTCCCCCGTTACGAGAGGCCGATGCGCATTACCGCGCGATGGGTCGCCCCCCTGCTCCTGCTTGCCCTGCCAGGCGCCGCTCCGGCGCAACGTCCGGTGCATCCGCCGGCGGCATCGCCGGCCGGGATCGTCTGGCACGGATGGTCGGGCGGGAGCACGGCGGTCCCGGTGGCGTCCGGTTTGTTCGTTAGGTCCGTGGCCGACGGAGCATCCCCGGCCCACGCGCCGAGCTTCGGTTCGCGACACGAGCGCAGCTTTGTCGTTGCCGGCGCGCTGGCGGGTGCCGTCGTGAGCGGTGCGCTCGTGGCCGGGGACAAGGGGCTCGCGCCCTGTACGACCGGGGGGAGCGCAGCCTTTTGTGCCGGTGCGCGCGTGCTCGTGGTCGGGGCCGCGGCCGGTGCCGGCGCGCTGGTCGGCCTCCTGGCCTCGCACGTCTGGCCCTGACGCGCGCTGGCGCGGCCTGCCGGCGCCAAGGTCGTTAGGCCGCACCGCGTGAGGCGGTGAAAATTGTCCGGGTGAAGCCTTGCTGGATGGGCCGGCGCGTGCCAGCTTACGAACACTGTCCGAGAGCGCGTGACCGGGCAGCCCGCTGGGTGGGTCCCTCTAGCGACAGCCAGTTCTTCTGCGACCAATCGCCCCCATCCTCACCATGCCACGTACCGCAGCAACACGCCGGGCCCTGCCGCCCGGGATCAGCCGGATCGACCAGGACACCACGAGAACGCACGGGTTCTTCGTTCGGGTCGGGTATCGTAAGACCGCCAAGGGATGGCGTCCGCGCGCGAGCGCATTCTTCGGCGACGCCGGTCATGGAGGCAAGGCGAGCGCTCTGCGCGCCGCGGAGCGCTGGCTCCGGCAGGCGAAGCGCGATCTGCCCAAGCGTCGCGGCCGCGCGGCCTGACGCGAGCCGGTACCGCCTCACGCGCCGCGCCGGGCCGGTAAGCGACGGCGCGGCGCGGATCGCCCATGCGGCTGTGACGCGCATCACCTTCAGGCTGATGTGGCGTGACTCTCGCGTGAGCTTGCCTGCGTAGCCACGGCGGCTGCGAGGCCGTCCGCGCTCGCCCATGCTGGAGGATCGGAATGCGTAGGTTCGTGACGACACTGCTGTGCACCATCGTTGTGACTGTCGTCATCTCCGGCTGCTCCCTCATTCACCGGCAAAGCAACTTTCTGGGCTTCGCTGTCCGCGGCGCCAGTCATCGCGCGCCTACCGCGGCCGATCTCGCGGACCAGTACGGGTGCACGAGCAGCCAGGTGACGGCCAACGCCGAGCGCCAGCACCTCGTCATCGCCCGCTCGGGTACTCCCATGTGCGCGGCGCTTGGACGCTACGGCGATCCAATCAGCGTCGGAAAGACCGATGTCGCCGACATGCACCTGGTCTCGATGCTGCATCGGATTGGCGAACGGTACTACAACGTCACATACGTCTACTATGACGACACGAGGGTGAATCGCCGGCTGGGCCGCCCCGTCGGCCGCTGGCTGGTCGAACGGGTGACCGTCACGCGCTGACTGTCGCCGGTCCGCCCATCGTTGCGGCCGGCATCGTCAGCGGGACGACTCGTCCCGCTCTGCCCACCCCGTTACGCGGGAGCTTGCTCCGGCTGGAACCGGATTATAGTCTAGCCACGTAAGTGGGGCAGGAGCGCGCGCGGAGGTCCCCATGATGCGCCTGTGGATCGAGTCCTATGCGAGGGAGCGGCGAGTGAGCTCGGGCTCGAGCGCGTTCCTCAGCGTCGCGCTGCACGTCATCCTCGCGGGTGCCGCGGTGTACTCGACGCAGCGCGGAGCGGATGTGAAGGGCGACTGGATCGAGAATCGCGCGTACTACATGCCTCCGCCGGATCGCCGGCCCAGCCAGCAGGGCTCGCGCGAAACGATCAAGTACATCGAAACGGCGCCGGAGGGTTTGGGAGCGGGGCTTGGCGGCCCGGTCATCCGTCCCGATCGCAAGCCGGACCCCGAGACGTCGGCCAGCGCTGGTGACATGGGGCGCGATCTCACCAATAGCGCGGCTGCCCCGCGGATCCCGAGTCCCGACTCCGTCTTCTCGGTGCTCGAGGTGGACTCCAGCGTCGTGCGCTACCCGGAGAGTATCGCGCCCGCCTACCCGCTCGCGTTGTTGCGCGAGGGAGTCCAGGGGTCCGTGACGACGCAGTACGTCGTCGACACCACCGGGGAGGCCGACACTGCCTCCCTGAGAATCCTGCGCAGCACGCATCCGGACTTCAGCGCCGCGGTCCGCGCCGCCCTTCCGTATATGCGCTTCTTCCCGGCCAAGGTGGGCGATCATAAGGTCCGTCAGCTGGTGGAACAGGAGTTCAGTTTCAAGATCGAGCAGGCGGCCACCCAGGCGACACCGGCCGCGCAGGCGAGCGAGGTCAAGAAGCCGGAAGCCGTACGGCGCGACGCTCTTCGTCCGGTGCCGCGCGAGTGAGGCGGGGCCCGGGCGTTGGCTTTGGCGAATGAGTCCGACGCACACGGTGAAGCTCCACGGCGTCGTGGTCGGATGGTCGGATCTGGAGCACGCCGACCCCGATCTGGGCCGCGCGCACGGCCGGTTTCGCCCCGGACTCGGCTATCCCCTGGTGGAACCTGTCTTCCGGCTGTTCGCCGAAGCCGTGCCGCGCGAGGGAGCGCGCGATGAACAGAAGCTCGCGCGATATCACCGCTCGCGTGATGCGCTCGCACTCGAGCTCTTCGATGCCGCGGGGCGCCGCATTCCGACCTCGGCCATCCACATCGCCGACTACACGGCGGACCCCGGCGCCGAGACCTGCGAGCTGGACGTGCTCATCACCGACGACGACTACTGGCGCCGGCGCGCGTTGGTGAACTGACCGCGGGGGGCGCGGCCACGCCGCGCGCGGAAGTTGCAGAATCGTGGTGCCGCCGCGCGTCCTTCACCGCGTGGCTCTCCTGCACCCGGCTCCGGAGCACGCATGGGACGTGTCGGCCTCCGCGGCGGCTGGCCGCTGTGGTTAGGCGTGGTACTGTTCGCCCCTGCGGCGCGCGCGCAGTCGGGATCGCTGCTCGTGCCGGCCGCGCCGGCTCCGCCCCCGGGGTATGCCGAATACGTTGCCCTGCTGCAGACGCCGGTGAGCGGGCTGCCGCCCCTCCTGACGTACACGCTCGTCGGACTCGCCCAGCAGTCGCCACAGTTCGCGGTCCGTTATGGCTACGTGCCAGACGTGGCGCGGCCGCTCGCGGGAGACAGCGGTGGCCACGAGAAGCGAAGTCTCGACAGCTTCGGGGCGACCGCCGTGCTGCCGGCGGGGCTGGGCAGCACGCTCGCGCTCACGGCCGGCGTGGCGAACGAGCGCTGCAGCGGGTGCCGTGCGCACCTCACCCTGGGCATCGGGGGTGACGTGCGACTCGCCGCCACGGCATTCGGCAATGCCGCGGATGCGTTGCGTCTGGGGGTCGGCGTGAACGGCGAGGCCGGTTTCGGCATGGCCGAGCAGGGGTCGATCTGGGCCGGGCACGTGGGTGTGCCGATCACCCTGATGGTGGGCGGCGCGAGCGGCGGCACGCGGGTGGTTCCGTTCCTCACCCCCGGCGTTGCATATGTGTCCGCGAGCGAGGGCACCGCGGAGCGCGGGCCGGCGCACGGCAGCCGCTTCACGGGCGCCGGCGGCGTGGGGCTCTTCAACGCGAAGAGCAGCCTCTCCGCGAGCGTGGGATTCCAGTACGTCTTCGTTCGCGATGCCGACCTGCAGGTGGGACTCGCGCTCAGCATCGGCGGACGCTAATGAAAATCATGCCGCTGGGCGTACTCCGCGCCGACGTCGGCACGGAGTCCGCGGAAGGCATCGGCGCGGATGTTCACGACGCCCTGCTCCACCTGCAGGGTGCCGCGCACCAGCAGGAGCGGTGTCGTCGCGATGAGCAGGGCCTGCCGCTCGAATCGCTTCGGCGTGACGACGGCGTTCACGGTGCCGGTCTCGTCCTCGAGTGTGAGGAAGACGAATCCCTTGGCAGTGCCGGGCCGTTGCCGACAGATGACGAGCCCCGCCGCCGCGACGCGCTCGCCGTCCCGGCCATGCCTGACGATGTCGCGCGCTGAGCGAATGTCGTTCGGGTCGAGGGCGCGGCGCAGGTGCGCCATCGGATGGCCGTTGAGCGACAGGCCCGTCATGCGATAGTCGGCTTCCGTCAGCTCGCCCGGTGACATCAGGGGAACGGGCGGGGGGTGTCGTGCGGGCGGGGGTGG
>DATEPM010000008.1:0-16063 GCA_035273185.1 Gemmatimonadaceae bacterium | reverse complement strand
CGAGCAGCAGCCCGACGGCGGTGAAGCCGGCGGCCGCCGGCACGCCGGCGACTGCGAAAACGGCCGTGGCGAAAGCCGCGGTTGCCACGGCGCCGCCGGCCACGCCGACGGCCGCCAGGCCCGCGCACGACAGCGTTCCCGTATCGCAGCAGGGCGCGCCCAGGCTCGCCGCGGATACGGCGCGCTCGCTCGTCATGCGCGAAACCTTCGACTACAACCGCGACGCTCGGCGCGATCCCTTCGTGTCGCTCATGACGACGAGTGATCTGCGCCCAACGCTGTCGGATCTGCAGTTGAAGGGCATTCTCTACGATCTGTCCGGCCGCCGGCCCATCGCGATCCTGCGCGACGAGGCAGGGGGCCAGTGGCGCGTCACCACCGGGATGACCCTCGGCCGCATGCGCGTCGCGCAGATCAAACCCAAGTCAATCATCTTCACGATCGAGGAGTTCGGCTTCAGCAGGCAGGATTCGCTGCTCCTCGGCGACACCACGAGAGTGAGGTCCAGATGAAGCGAGGCATGACGCTGGTCACGGCAGCGGTCGTCACGCTCGCCTCGAGCGCAGCGACCGCTCGCCCCGCGAGCGCCACGCCCGACGGCGCCGCCTTCGGAGCGGGCACCCTGACGGCCGGCGGCGACGCGCACACCCGTAGGATCGTCGCCGCACCGCTCGAGGGCACGGTGATCTCGCTCAGCGTGGTCCCGAACCCCGGGCGCGCCGAGGTGATCATCGGCATCGACGGCCCCGTGCACGTGAAGGACTTCACCCTCCGTGATCCCGACAAGATCGTCGTCGACATCACGGGCGCCACGCTCGGCCTGCCCGCTGGTGAATCCTACGACCAGGTGGCGCGCGGCGGCATCACCAACGTGCGCTACTCACAATTCCGCCGCAATGTCGTGCGGGTCGTGCTGACGCTCGACACCGCACGCACCTATACGGTGGTCCGCGGCGAGCACGAGCTCCGCATCGCGGTCGAGAGCGACGGCGCGTCATTCGCCTCCTGGAACATCGGCGACGGCCCCCGGCCGGCCCAGCGCCGGTACGCCAGCACGGCGCTGACGCAGGCCCCGGCGCCGGCGAGCAGCACGAGGCCAGTGCCCGCACGAACCGCCTCGCACGAGCTCGCGCAGCAGAGCACGGAGGCCTCGCTCATCGCCGCCAGGCCGATGGTGCAGCGCGCCCAGCAGCCCCGCATCACCATCGCCTGGGAGAACGCGGATATCCACGACGTGCTCGCCGCGTTCGCGGCCTTCTCCGGCCGCACCATCATCCCCGCGAAGGACGTCACGGGGAAGGTCACCGCGGAGATCGTGAATCAGCCGTGGGATGTGGCCATGCGCGCCATCCTGAACGCCAACGGGTTCGACGCCATCGAGGACCTCAACGGGATCATCATCGTCGACACCTTCGAGCACATCGAGAGTCGTCAGGCGGCGCAGCCCCTCGCCACGCGGACCATCCGTCTGAACTACACGCGCTCCACGAGCGTCGCGCAGATGGTGGCCGACCGGCTGTCGCGCGACTGCGGGCGCATGCAATCCGGTGCGGCGGCGGCTGGCCCCGGTGCCGGTGCCGCGGGGCAGTCCGCAAGCGCGCCCATGATCGTGCTGAACCCCAGCTGTCCGGCGCGCGGGGCCGTCACCGCGGACTCGCTCACCAACAGCATCAGCATCACGGACGTCCCGTCGAACCTGGAGAGCCTCGAGGCCTACGCCAAGAGTCTGGACCTGCGCCAACCCCAGGTGAACATCAAGGCGAAGATCATCCTGGTGGACCGCACCACGATCGAAGGGCTCGGATTGCGCTACGACATCGGCACCCAGAATCAGTTTTTCAATGACGTGGTGCCCCGCCTCGACTCCACCGGCTCCCCGCTCAAGAATGCCGGTCAGGTGGCGCTCGGCGGGAATACCATCGCCGCGATCGCGAATGCCAAGGAGCGCATCCCATCCGCCGCGCTGCAGCTGGTGTACTCCACAGCCATCGGCGCGTTCGACTTGACCACCTTCCTCGAGGCGCTGCAGCAGAATTCCCTGCTGGACGTCCAGGCCGAGCCCAGCGCGAGTGTGCTCAACAACCGCACGGCGAACCTGACGGCCGGCACCCAGGTGCCGATCCGCGTCATCGACGCGTCGTCCGGAGCCAACAACACGGGCGCATTCCCGAAAGCGACCGTCCGGATGCAGGAGACCGGTATCATTCTCAACGTCACGCCGATGGTCACCGCCAACCATCAGGTGCAGATGCGCGTGCACGTCGAGAACTCCGACGTGCAGGATCAGGGCGGCGATGTCGGCGCGGTCTTCCCGAAGCAGAGCGTCGACAACGAGGTGCTCGTGGCCGACGGTGAGACGGCCGTCATGGGCGGCCTCACCCAGACCACCGTCCGTCTCACCAAGAGCGGCATCCCGTTGCTGGTGGACCTGCCCCTCATCGGCCGCCTCTTCGGCGTGACGCAGCGGCAGGAGCAGAAGCGCGACCTCCTCATTCTGATCACCCCGCACATCATCGACGACGGACAACAGCCGTCGGACCAGAGCCGCTGAACGCGCTCGAAATCCACGGCATGGCCGGAGTGTATATATGAAGCGAGCCCATGTGAATCTGGCGGTGCTGCTGGCCGCGGTGGCTGCCTTGGCTGCCTGCGACCAGCGCACGCCGTTGATGCCTGGAACGGGCGGCGGGTCCGGGGGCGGCACCCCCGGCCGTCCGACCATCAGCATCGATACGCTGCGTCCGAGCCCGGTGAACATCGGCGACTCGGTCTTCATCGCCGTGCACGCCCGCGACGATCAGGGTGTGGTGAGCATCAAGCTTCAGGGGCTCACCGTCAACGGCAGCATCGATCTCGGGACGCTCACCACCAAGGACCGCTACGCCCCGCTCACCACGGCGCTGCGTACAGGGCTGCGCGACACGGTGATCAGGCGGTACCTCCAGCCGAACACCCCAGTCGACACGTCGCTCGACAGCATGGTGGTCGTCGCCACCGCCACGGACAACCTCGGCAACGTGGGGGCCGACACGGCGGTCGTTCGCATGGTGTCGGGGCCGCACGTGGAGTTCGTGGTCCCCACCTCTACCACCAAGCTGTATGCGGGAAGCGCGCTGGACGTGAAGATCCATGCGACCCACCCCGATGGTATCTCGACGCTGAACTTCAGCGCGACGAACACCAGCGGCACCTGGCCGACACCGCTGAACGCCACCGCAACGACCACCATGTCGCCCGCGCCCAAGGACACGATCTGGGTGGTGCGGGTGAACGTGCCCACCGACGCCCCGGAGGGCGGGCGGCTCACCTTCACCGCGTCGGGCATCGACGTCAATGGCAAGCCGGGTTCACAGGCGCTCATAACGCTGCCGATCAGCAAGATCGACACGATCCCGCCGCTCGTGACTCAGGTGGTGTCGCCGCGCATCGAGCTCACTGATTCCGTCTCCGTGACGGCATCGGTCAGCACCGCCATCGCGCAGGTGGGCGTGGTGATCATGGACAGTGTCGGCGCCGTCATCACTCAGCAGGTGCTCTCCATCACGCCGGCGAGCATCGTGCAGCAATGGGTGCCCCTCGGGCTCACGAGTGCGGTCCAGGGCAAGCATCTGCGCATCAGCTCCTTCGCCATCGACCGTTTCGGTCGCACCGGCTACTCGGTGCCGCAGAACACGTCCGTGGTGCAGACGGATCCGGCCAAGGCCTGGTTCGACACCACGGTGGTCGTGTACGGCCGCACCTACCGGCTGCCGAACAGCACGGTGGGTACCGTGGTGGGCGACATCGCCGTGGATCCCGTGTACGGCAATGTCTTCCTCTCCAACATCAACGCCAATCGCCTGGAGATCTGGAACAACCAGACCAGGAGCTTTGCGCCTTCGGGGGTGCGCGTCGGCTCGCAGCCGTGGGGGCTCGCGGTCTCCAACAGCCCGGACACGCTGTACGTCGCCAACTCCGGCGGGACGAACATCAGCCGCGTGTTCATCGGCTCCGCGAACCCCACGAGCATTCAGGAAGTGCTATCGCAGCGCATCCTGACGCGAAACACCTACCTCTTCGACATCACCCAGGTCCGCGATGAGAAGACCGGGAAGGTGAGCATCTCGGCGGCGGGGCCGATCAGCTACTCCGACCGGCCGCAATATCTGGCCGTCTCCGCGGGCGGGCGCGTCTTCTACTCCACGCGACCCACCGTACAGGCGCCGGCGGGCACCATCCGCTGGCTGGATCCCAAGCTCCAGGTTCCCGATCCGCGCCAGATCTGGCAGTACGGGAGCAGCACCGGATCGTCGAACACCGAGTACGCGCTGTTCAACGTCGACTCGCTGAAGATCCTGCGCGCGCCGGCCAACAGCGCCCAATCGGACATCGTCACCCTGTACGATCACCCCTACGGCGCGCTCACCGGCACCATCGTGGTGAGCGACTCCGACGTGGTGGCTGCCGTGGCGTCGATGAATGCGCAGAACAGCGATGCGGAGCTGATCGGCAACCTGGACATCAACAGCCTCGCCCTCAGCGACACCACCTTCATCGGGGTGAGCAGCGACCGGACGTGGGTGGGATTCGGTGAAGGCAACACCAGCTCGCCTGGGCGTATCATGCTGGTGAACGATCCGGACCCGGCGTCGCCGGAGCCCCCCTTCTTCTCCCCGGCGGTGGCGGTGGCGGATCTGCTCGACAACGCATCAGAACGCGTATATGGCCTCGCGATCGACAGCACCGGCCAGACCGTCGCGTCCCACGGCGATCAGTCGTACTTCGCCGAGATCTCCGCGCCCTTCCATCTGCGCCTGCAAGGCAAGTTCGATTCGTTCGACAACGGCGCTGGTATCGCCTTCCACCCGGGCGCGAACGGATATCAGACGGTCTCCAGCGACCGGCTCGCCTTCGTCGGGTCGCAGAACGGCGAGATCGAGATCGTGGACATCGCCTACTTCCTGAGCCGCGGCAAGCTGACCCTCAAGGGGAACCTCTACGGTCCGCTCCGCGCTACACGCCCGCTCCCCGGCGACTCCGACCCGGGTGTCATCCTCAAGCTCTTCGGCCTCACGTCGGAGGGGCTCGTGGTGATCGATCTCCGGGCAACGGACATCCAACCGGCACCGTAGCTCGGGACTCGGGGCTCGGGGGATCGGGACCCGAGCCCGCTTTTTTGCAGGCCGCGCTCCTTTCGCAGTCCCCGCCCCTTTTGCAGGTCCCGCTCCCGATTCCCGAGAGCCGGCAACTGTACGTCGCGCCCCGGCCGGTGTAAGCTGTGCCCCATGCTCCGCTTTACCACTGCCGGCGAATCCCACGGGCCGGCGCTCGTCGCGATCCTCGAGGGGATGCCCGCGGGCGTCCCGCTCCTCGCCGGTGACATCAACCGCGAGCTGGCGCGCCGACAGCAGGGCTATGGGCGCGGCCGGCGCATGCAGATCGAGAAGGACGCTGCCGAGATCCTGTCCGGTGTGCGCGATGGCGAGACCCTTGGGTCCCCCATCACGCTGCTCATCCAGAATCGCGACTGGAAGAACTGGCAGGAGATCATGGACCCCGCCCCTGATGCCAGGAATGGAGCATCGGGAACGGGGGACGGCGAGGCCGAGCTCCCCAGGCCCCATGCCGCCGTCCGGAAGAGGGCAGTCACCCGTGTCCGTCCAGGGCACGCGGATCTCTCGGGAATCCTGAAGTACGGTCGCACTGACGCGCGCGACATCCTCGAGCGCGCGTCCGCGCGTGAGACCACCGCGCGGGTTGCGGCCTCCGCGATCTGCCGCCGCTTTCTCGCCCTCTTCGGAGTTCGCATCGGCAGCCATGTGGTCCACCTGGGCGGCATCGACGCGTGCGCGCCTGCCGAGCTCCCTGGCGACCTGAATGGCGCCGCAGATGAGTCTCCCCTGCGCACACTCGACCGGGATGCCGAGCAGGCGATGATCGCGAAGATCGACGTCACCAAGCGCGAGGGGAACACCCTTGGCGGCATCTGCGAGGTGGTCTGCGAGGGCTTGCCCGTGGGGCTCGGATCGCACGTATCGTGGGATCGGAAGCTGGACGGCCGCCTGGCTGGCGCGCTGATGTCCATCCCCGCCGTCAAGGCCGTGGAGATCGGGATGGGCTTCGAGAGCGCGCGCCGCACCGGCGCCGAGGTACATGACGAGATGGAGCCGCAGCCCGGGCGGGTCCTCACGGGGAACGTGCGTCGCCGCAGCAACCGTGCGGGAGGGCTGGAAGGTGGCATCACCACCGGTGAACCCCTGGTGCTCCGGGTTGGGATGAAGCCCATCAGTACCCTCATGCGGCCGCTGGAGACGATCGACATCGCTACGGGGCAGCCGGCGACCGCCACGGCGGAGCGCAGCGACGTCACAGCCGTCCCCGCAATGGGGGTGATTGCCGAAGGGATGGCGGCCCTCGTCCTGGCTGACGCCTTTCTCGAGAAGTTCGGGGGTGACTCGCTGGCGGAGACGAGGCGAAACTACGACGCGTATGTCGAGTACCTTCGGGACCGCATCCACGTCTGACGCTCCGCCTCCTGCCGCGCCGCCGCACGCGATCCTCGTCGGCCTTCCGGGGGCGGGGAAGTCGAGCATCGGCCGCGCCGTGGCGGTCCGTCTGGGGCGCCCGTTTCTCGATTTCGACGCCGAGATCGAGCGGCGCGAGGGAATGACAGTCAGCGAGCTCTTTGCCGCGAAGGGAGAGGCATACTTTCGCGCCCTCGAGTGCCTGATCACCGAGGAATTGCGACCCCGAAGCGGGATGGTGCTGGCGCCGGGCGGCGGCTGGGTGACGAACCCGCGGGTGGTCCTGATGCTTCGCCCGCCCGCGCGGCTGGTGTACCTCCGGGTGCGTCCAGAGACCGCCCTCAGGCGTCTGGGCCACAAGCGCTCCATTCGCCCGCTGCTCACCCACCCCGACCCGCTCGGCGAGCTCCGCCGGCTGCTGGAGCGGCGACAGCTGGCCTACGAGGCCGCCGATCACGTGATAGATACCGAGCGGCTTGACCGGAAGGCTCTCATCGAAACGGTTGCGCAGCTCGTCGCCTCCGTGAAGTGACCGAAACTCCGGCACGCTTGACGCGTCCGCTATTACTGTAGGCGGGCACTCGTTTGCGACTCCGGGGCGTGGAAGGATGCTGTTTCAGCTCCGGCCGTTCGCTTTCTTGTTCCCCGACCGTCTTCTGTTTTCGCACTGGCTGTGTCACTCATGACCTTTCGCGTTCTCGGTCCCCACGAGCGTGGCCGTTTTTCCCCGGAAGCCTGGGGGCAGCTGCTGGCGCTCAGCGGGTCTGGCGTGCTGAGCCTGCCCGAGCTGGAGCGCGTCATCGAGCGCGCCCTGGTGCACATCGACGGCCGCATCTCCCTGGATGACCTGCGATCCCTGATGGAGGGTGCGGGGTATCACGATCCGGCATCCGCGGAAGACAACCGCATACATTGACTCTGCCGCGCCCACGCGGCCGAGCCCTGAGAATCGAGTATTAGGAATGGCAGCCAAGAAGACCACCGGTAGGCGCAAGACCCGCACGTCACCGCGGAAGCCCGCTTCGGGCACCCGCGGCGGACGTGCGCGAAGGGCGGTGGCCGAAGCTCCTGCCGAGGACTACGCCTCCAACGGCGGAGACTCGGGCGGAAGTGGCGGCAGCACTCTCGTCATCGTCGAGTCGCCCGCCAAAGCCAAGACCATTGGGAAGTATCTTGGACGCGGCTTTCGCGTGCGCGCGACGGTCGGCCACATCATGGATCTTCCCGAGAAGAAGCTGGGGATCGATCTCGAGAACGGCTTCCAGCCGGAGCTCGTGCCGATTCCGGGAAAGGAGAAGACCATCGCGGAGCTGAAGAGTGCCGCCAGGGACTCGCGCGAAGTGCTCATCGCCACCGACCCCGATCGGGAGGGTGAGGCGATTGCCGCGCACGTGGCGCAGCAGATTCGCCCGAAGCGCGGCTCCGGGTCCGCGGCCGCGGGGGTGCCCATCCGGCGGGTGCTCTTTCACGAGATCACCAGGGACGCGGTCCGCAGCGCCATCGACCAGGCGGGTACCATCGACGAGCGCAAGGTGGACGCCCAGCAGGCGCGCCGCGTGCTCGACCGGTTGGTGGGCTACAAGGCCAGCCCCGTGCTCTGGAAAACGGTGAAGAAGGGGCTCTCCGCCGGCCGCGTGCAGACGGTGGCGCTGCGGCTCATCGTGGAGCGCGAGCGTGAGATCCGTGCGTTCAAGCCGGTGGAGTATTGGACCATCGAGGCGCTGCTGGCGAAAGATGGCCAGGAGTTCACCGCCAAGCTGCACCAGATCGATGGCAAGAAGGCAGAGATCCACAATCAGGCCGAGGCGGAGCGTATCCTCGGAGATCTGAAGGGGCTCAAGACCTTCGGCATCACCGACGTGAAGCGGCGCGAGCGGCGCAAGAACCCGGCGGCGCCCTTCACCACCTCCACGCTGCAGCAGGAAGCGGCCAAGAAGCTTTCCTTCGGCTCCAAGCGCACCATGCGCGTGGCGCAGATGCTCTATGAGGGAGTGGAGCTGGGCGATGAGGGCGCCGTGGGTCTCATCACCTACATGCGCACCGATTCCACCCGGGTGGCCGAAGTGGCGGCGGGCCAGGCGCGCGAGTACCTGCGCACCCTGTTCGGGGCACAGTACCTCGCAAGCGCCCCGCAGCTGTACGGCAGCAGCAAGCAGCAGAAGAATGCCCAGGAGGCGCACGAGGCCATCCGGCCCACCGATCCAACGCGCCGGCCGGAGCTCATGAAGCGGTATCTCACCCCCGATCAGTTCAAGCTGTATCAGCTGGTGTGGCAGCGCTTCATGGCATCGCAGATGGCACCGGCGGTGTTCGATACCACGACGGTGGATTTCGACATCCCCGCGTCCAACCAGCCGGACATCGGCCGGCGCAGCTATCTGTTTCGGGCTACCGGGAGCATCGTGAAGTTCCAGGGCTATCTGGTGCTGTATCGCGAGGGGCGCGAGGAAGGGGAGCACCGGGTGCTGGAGGACGAGCAGGCGCTTCCCATCATGGCGGTGGGCGAGCGCGTGCCATGCAAGGGCATCACTCCCACCCAGCATTTCACCGAGCCCCCGCCACGCTACTCCGAGGCCAGCCTGGTGAAGGAGCTGGAGCGGCTCGGCATCGGCCGGCCCTCCACCTACGCGTCCATCATCTCGGTGTTGGCCGACCGCCGGTACGTGGAGCTGCAGCAGCGGCGGTTCTTCCCCACGGAGCTGGGCGAGACGGTGGAGAAGGTCATGGTGAAGCAGTTCCCCGACATCTTCAACGTCGGCTTCACCTCCGAGATGGAGCAGGATCTCGACAAGATCGAGGGCGGAGAGGTCGACTGGCAGCGCGTGCTGCGCGACTTCTACAAGCCCTTCGAGAAGTCACTGAACAAGGTGGACGCGGGTGCGCTCATCGCGGCCGCGCACGACCTCTCCGAGGTGGCCAAACTACGCTGTCCGGATTGTGGCGGCAGGCTGGAGCCGCGCGGCGGCTTCTTCGGCCCCTTCCTGGCCTGCGAGAACCACCCGAAAAAGTGCAAGTACACCCGTCCGCTCAAGGGCGAGCGCGCCAAGCCCGTGATGACGGAGCACAAGTGCCACCTCTGCGGCTCGCCAATGGTGATCCGCCAGGGTCGCAGCGGGCCATTCCTGGGCTGCAGCACCTTCCCCAAGTGTCGCGGGACGCGCTCCATGCCCACTGGCGTATTCTGTCCCAAGGATGGTGGTGAGCTGGTACAGCGCCGCTCCAAGAAGCGCGGCACCCCTTTCTATGCCTGCTCCAACGAGAGCTGTGATTTCGTCGTCTGGAACAAGCCGGTCCCGGAAAAGTGCCCCGAATGCGGCAACGTCGGCGCGGAGGTGAAGTTCACCAAGGCCCGCGGCGAGTATCGCAAGTGCCTCAAGTGCGGCAACGAGTGGGACGTGAAAACCGAGGAGAGCGCCGAGGCGCTGGCGGGATAGCGCCTCAGATCCCGCAGCTTCCTTCCAGCACGAGCCCCAGCCGGGTGACGCACAGCGAGTCGCGGCCGGCCCCCACGCGTGCGGAGTCGGCGCTGATGTAGAACTTCTCGCCGGTCGCGCTCAGGTTCTGGGCCACGCCCCGCGGGGTGTAGACCACGGAATCGGTGGTCCCGCTCAGGAGGACGGCGTAGGCCTGCTTGAAGTTGAACGGGCGCACGATAGTGGCCTGGGTGCCCAGGGTGTCGATCGTCACCGTCACCCTCACCGTGTTGCCGACGCGCACCAGGCGGGCGGAGCTTCCGCGCCGCAGCGCCGTCATGCGTGCCGTGGCCAGGTAGGACTTGAGCTGCATCCTGGCCGACGTGAGGCTGGTGCGCCGCTGTACCGCGCGAATGCGCGGGTAGGCGATGAGTGCCATCAGCCCCGTGAGCACGATCACGGCGATGAGCTCCATCAGCGAGAATCCGCGGCGCGCGCGCATGCTGGATGCTCCCATGCGACCCCGGCGGCTCAGAACACGTCCGCCCACGCCCGGTACTTCATGGGCGCGGCGGTCGCGAATTTGCCGGCCACCGTCTGGAGCACGCAGCGGGAGAACTGCACGCTGCCGGTGCCGGAGAAGGTGTCGCCCGCGTTGGCGCGGTTCATCGCCATGATCGCGCCCGTCACCTTCACGCCGGTGCTCCCGTTACCACCGTTGCCGGACATGGTGACCTTGCCCTTCACGATGATGAGCCCCGTCCACTTGAACTGCCCCTGCAGCGTGAGATTGCCGTCCACCAGCAGGATGCCCTGGCCGCCGCCATTGCCGTTGATGGTCCAGCTCTGGGTCGGCCCCTTGAGCCACACCACCGGCATGTAGCTCTCGCACGGCCCCGGCACGGTGCCGAGCGCCACGTGCCCGGTGTCACCCCAGTTGTTCGCGTCGGTGGTGTTGCACACCAGGCTGCCGCCACTCAGGGTCGTGGTCGGAGCCACCTGGGCGAAGGTGGTGCCGGTAGTGAACACCTTGTTCGCGAGAACGGTGAGCGAGTCGTAGTTGAAGACCCCGAAGTTGCTGAAGCTCATCGTGTCCGCCACCAGCGCGGTGTCCTTGATCTGCGGCGTGCCGGTGAGGCAGACGCCGCCGTTGCAACCACCCGTCGTGGTGACGTTGGTGCTGGTGTTGTTCCCCGCGATCGCCGCCGTCGGGCTCCCCTCCGGCGGACAGTCCCAATTGCTCGGGTTCACGTCGTTGCCGCTGATCTGAATGTTGCCCGACGCGCCGGTGGTGCCGCGCGACATCACGGCGCCGGCGATCTTGAACTCGGGGATCTCGATGTGCATCACGGCGCTCAGGCTGCGCTGGCTGGGCAGCTGCCCGTTTCCACCGTCGCTCGACGCGGTGGCCAGCACCCAGAACATCGTGGGGCTCAGTTTGCGCCAGCGGCGCTTGAGCGTGGTGCCGCCGGCCAGGGTGGTGTCCGCCAGCGAATCGCTCGCGCCCACGCGGATGGCATTCGTGCGCGCCGAGGTCCACGAGGTGATCACGCTGTTCAACCCGAGCTCCGCCGCCGCCAGGGCCCGCGGCTCGTTGCCGGAGGTACGGGTGAGCCGGTACTGGTTGTTCGACGAATAGAACGCCCCGGCGATGAGCGCGCCGATGACGACGATGGCCGCGAGAGCCAGCGCCAGGGCGACGCCGCGGCGCCGCCGGGGGATGCGCGGCGCGGCGTGGGTGCTGGGGGCGTGGTGGCGCATGATCCTCTCGCTCCTGATGGTTTGGTCAGCGGCGGTTGCGCACGCCGATGGCGAGCACCACCGAGTCCAGGCGCTGCGCGGTCTGCCGGCCGCCCTGGCCGCTCAGGTCCACGCCGCTGCGCGTCTTCCCGCGCAGGATCACCCGGATGCGCGCGATGCTCGCCGACTGGCCGCCTGACGAGATGGCGCTGCCGGTGGAATCGTAGTACGTGAAGTTGAGCCCGTCCGGGGTGCCATTCCCATTCTGATATCCCGTGAACGGTCCGGCCACGGGCGTCGCGTTGCTGCACTTCGACGCGGTCGTATAGCTGCTGAGGCAGTCCGCGTACCCCAGGTACCAGCGGTTGTCGCTCGCCTTGTACAGCTGATATCGGGCGCGCCGGAACACCCGGACCGGCGCGTTCTGGGCGATGGTGCCGGAGAGCGCCGCGGGGGCGATGCTCACGATGATGCTGTTGTGCCCCGTGTCGGCGGCGGCGATCATGTTGCCCGTCCCGAAGGGGCAGCCGGCCGCTCCGGTCGCCACGCTCACGCTGGCGATGCCGTAGGCGCGCCAGACGTCGTCCACCTGGCCCGGCGTGAGGCCCTCGTCCAGGATGAGCAGCGAATCGCCCACGACCGGGGTGGTGGAGAAGGTCGTCACCGGCGTTCCGCTCACGCCGCGCGGTACGAGCGCCACCGACGTGGTGCTCTTGATGCCGCACAGCACCGAGCTGCCGATCACCTTCCGGAAGTCGAAGGTGTGGTCGTCGCGCGCGTACACGTCGGCGTTAAACTTGAGACCCAGGCCATTCACCGTGGTGTCGCTCGTGGAGATCCAGCGCAGGTCGAAGGGGAGCACCGACTCACCCTGCCGCAGCTGGCCGCGCACGCTCATGAGATCGTTGGCGCTGCGATAGAAGCGCTGCTGCCGCTGGAGTACCGTGACGATGCCCGCCATCACGATGCCGAACAGCGTCAGTGCGACGAGCAGCTCCGCAAGCGTGAAGCCGCGCCGGCTCGCGCCGCGCGGCTTCCGCTGCTTCGATCGGGACCACGTCAGGCGCATGGAACCATGGTGGTGTAGACCTGCGATCGGGTGATGCCCCGCTCGCTGGTGTACCGCACGCTGTCGGTGACCATCACTGCCTTGCTCAGCTGCGTCCGGTGCCAGGACTCCTGAATGCCGCGGGTCGTGGTGCTGGAGTCGCTGATCTTCTTGCACGAGATGGCGCGCAGCCACTCGAGCCGCGTCTGCGCCACCTGGGCCGCAGTGGACTGCTGCAGCGACCCGCGCATCTGGCGCGAGACCACGGCGGCGGTGCTGGTCATGCCGAGGAGGCCCACGGTCATGATCAGCATCGCGACCATCAATTCGACGAGCGTGAAGCCGCGCCGGTCACCGCCGCCCGCTGCCCGGCGGGCGGCGGTCGACAGGGTGGAGCGCTGGGACCAACCGTTCGAGCAGCCACATCGCCGTCTCATAATTGGACACTCCTGTTGCTTCTGTGCACAGCAAAGCGGAATTCGTGCCGCCGCATAAGTCGTTGTGAATCAACACGTGCGGGCTGAACGACCTGTCGCGCCCCGCAATGCCCTGCGGCAACGTGCATGAGCGGCATAACCGGCCGTACAGGTTCTTCACGGCACCCTGGGAGCAGGACGAAAGCGGGAAGATGGCAGCGGCGTGCCGCCGCTTCCATCTTCCCGCTCCCGTTCCGGGACCTCCCTCGTCGGACTTCCCGTTCCCTCTCCAGACCTCCCGATCGCGGTGCGCGCAGCGATCCGTCGCCCGCGCCGGGCCCCGCTCGGCTATCCCACGGCGATGATGTACCCCGATTCGTCCTTCGGGCTCGCGGCGCCCGGTGTGCCGGGCGCGCGGGCAGGCATCGGCGCGCCCGTCGTCACGCGCGCCGCCTCCGTGCCGCGCGGCAGCTCAGTAGGCGTCACTGAAGCCTCCGTCGAGGGCGGTGAAACCCGCCGAGAGCATGTAGCCGCTGAAGTGCTTCACGCGCCGGTACACCGTCTTCTGCGCGTAATCGATGTGCGGGCGCAGCGTCGGGTCGGCGGCGGCCTCGTTCACCCAGAGCCCATCCTCGTCGCCCGTCGGATTGTAGAGAATGTTGTAATCGCTGCCGCGCAGGTCCTGCTGATCGCGCAGGCTCAGGATCACCCACTGGAACCGGTTGTTGCTCGGCGCGAAGCGCAGGTCCGGCGAGAACTCCACGAAGCTGTGCCCGCCCTCCGGCGACCACTTCACGTGGATCGTGAACGGCCGGTTCAGCGGCGTGCAGGGCGCGTCCCAGTACGCCGGCCCGTAGCCGGACGTGGCGGGGTCGCAGATGGCATGCGCCGGGAAGTACACCCAGTTGTCGCCGAACGCGTACGTACGCGATGCCTGCGGGTCGACGGTGATATCCGTCTCCCCCGAGTTGTCATTCGTCTGGAACTTGAGCGGCTTGCCGTGATCCTGTGACCGCGATTGCAGTGCATTCGTATAGAAGGCGGGGGCCTGTCCCTGCTGCACCGCCTGACGGGCGGCGGCCTGCGGAGCAGGGGCGCTCGGAGTATCCGAGCACGCGCCCGCGGCCAGAGCAACGGCGGCCAGTGTTGCCACTCGCCGTATCAACGCCGATACGCGCATGAGAGCCTCTGTCGATCGCCGCGTCAGCGCGGCGGTCCGTGTGTGGGGCAAAAGACCTCGGCGGGGCGGCGATGAACCGTCCGATGTCGCACCAAAGTCGTGATCCAGCGCGCCCTGCCAGGGCAATCGCCATTCCGACCGACACTTTGCCCACAGCGCGGGTGTGCGCCCGGTCACACTGACACCGAAGATCGGACATCCCTTGCCGACTTCCCGCCCGCCGGCGGCACGCCGCGGTCACGTCGTCCGGTCGGCCCGATCCGGCCGCTCGTGCATTTCGCCTCAGATTCGGGCATTTCGCGAGAGCGCTGGACACGGAGACCGTACCGGTGCCAGCGGCTGGGCTGCCGGAGCCGCCCGCGATGCGCCGGCCGTTTAGCTTTGAGCCATGCGCTCGAACGGCCGATCGTCGGTTCAGGTGGTGGGGGGCGGCCTCGCGGGGTGCGAGGCGGCCTGGCAGCTCGCGGAGCGCGGCCACTCGGTGGACCTGCACGAGATGCGGCCCGTGCTCGGCACCCCCGCCCACCGCACCGACCGGCTGGCCGAGCTGGTGTGCTCCAACACCTTCAAGAGCACCGAGACCTCGAACGCTCACGGGCTGCTCAAGGCCGAGATGCGCCTGCTCGGCTCCGTCATTCTCGCCGCCGCCGACCAGGCCCGCGTCCCCGGAGGCAGCGCGCTCACCGTCGATCGGGAGCGCTTCGCCGCCGCGGTGGAGGCGCGCGTGGCCGCGCATCCTCTCATCCGCATCGTGCGCGGCGAGGTGACCGTGCTCCCGGCGCCCGGGATCGTCGCCGCGGGCCCGCTCGTCTCCGGCGCGCTTACCCGCTCCATCCAGCAACGGCTCGGCGTGGCGTCGCTGGCCTTCTACGACGCCATCGCTCCGATCATCGCCGGTGAGTCGATCGATCGGGCCCTCGCCTTCCGGGCGTCGCGCTACGGCCGGGAGACCATGCCTGTCGACGGCGCCCAGACGGCGGACGCCGGCGCCGCCGCCGATACGGCCGATGACGGCGCCGGCGAGGGCGCCTACTTCAACTGCCCATTCACAAAGCCTCAATACGAGGCGTTCGTGGACGCGCTGGTGCAGGCGGACCAGTACGCGGGCCAGGCGTTCGATCCCATCCCATACTTCGAGGGGTGCATGCCCATCGAGGAGATGGCGCGGCGCGGGCGCGAGACACTGCGTTTTGGCCCGATGAAGCCGGTGGGCCTGGTGGATCCCCGCACGGGGCGGCCGGCCTACGCCGTCGCGCAGCTTCGCATGGAGGACCGCGCCGGCCGGATGTGGAACCTCGTCGGCTTCCAGACGCGCCTGCGCACCGGGGAGCAGCAGCGCGTGCTCCGCCTGGTGCCCGGCCTGGAGCATGCCGAGTTCCTGCGCTGGGGCTCGATTCACAGGAACTCATACATCAATGCCCCCGCGGCGCTCTCCCCCACGCTGGCGCTCCGCGACCAGCCGGCCACGCTTTTCGCTGGCCAGCTCACCGGCGTGGAGGGCTACACCGAGAGCACGGCCACCGGCCTCCTCGCCGGCATCAACCTGGCACGCCTGCTGGCGGGGGCCGAGCCCGTGCTGCCGCCCCCCACGACGATGCTCGGTGCGCTGTATCGTTACCTGCGCGAGGCCGACCCCCGGCACTTCCAGCCGATGAACGCCAACTTCGGATTGCTGGACGAGCTCCCCCTGCCCGAGCGGGTGCGCGACCGGCGCGCGCGTCGGGAGCGCCTGGCCGCGCGGGCGCTCGCGGAGCTGCAGCGCT
>DATEPM010000007.1:0-8551 GCA_035273185.1 Gemmatimonadaceae bacterium | reverse complement strand
CGCGACGCCGCGCGGGCGCGCGACCGCGCCTTCGGCGCCCGGCTGCTGCCGCAGCTCTCGCTCAGCGGCACCATGCCGCTGTATGACAGATCGATCATCCCGGTGGTGCAGCCGGACGGTACCACGCTCTTCACGCCGTTGCAGCGCACCGAGGCGTCGATGGGGCTCACCGTGTCGCAGAAGCTGCCGTTCTCCGGGGGCACGCTGTCGGTGAGCTCGTCGCTGGACCGGATGCAGGTGACCGGCGCGCAGGAGGTGCGCACCTGGTCGTCCACGCCGGTGTTCGTGACGCTGCAGCAGGATCTGCTGCGTCCCAACGAGACCCGCTGGGACATGCGCGCGCAGGACGTGCGGCTGGACCTGGCCGAGCAGCAGTACCTGGAGTCGCGCGAGGACGTGGCGCTCGGGACGGCCAACGCCTTCTTCGATCTCTTCACCGCCCAGACGGCCCTGCACAACGCGGTGACCAACGCGGCGGTGAACGACACGCTGTACCGGCTGAACAAGGGGCGCTTCGAGGTGGGGAAGATCGGGGAGAACGATCTGCTGCAGAGCGAGCTGGCGCTGCTGCGCGCGCGCAGCGCGGCAGAGGGCGCGAAGCTGGACTACGACCGCGCGCTGAGCCAGCTGCGGCTCACGCTGAACGTGCCGGCGGATGCGCCGCTGGAGATCGTGGAGCCGGCCACGGTGCCGCAGTTCGACCCCGACACCGCCCTGGCGGTGGCGCAGGCGCTCGAGAACCGGTCCCAGGAGCGCAGCCTGCAGCTGCAGCGCGTGCAGGCGCAGCGGTCGCTGGCGGAGGCGCGGCTGAACAACGGGGTCGGCGCCAGCGTGCAGGCGAGCTTCGGGCTCAACGCCAGCGCGCCGGAGATGGCGGGCGTGTACCGCGATCTCCTGCAAGCGCAGCGCTTCTCGCTCGGGGTGCAGATGCCGGTGTGGCAGTGGGGCGTGCGCGGCGCCGAGATCCAGGCGTCGGAGGCGGACCTGCGAAGCATCGAGAGCAGCGCGCGCGCCAGCCGCAACCAGGCGGCGCTGGACGCGCGGTACGCCGCGCTGCAGCTCTCGCAGTCGCGCCGCACCCTGGCCATCTCGGCCAAGGCCGACACCGTGGCCGGGAAGCGTTTTGAGGTTGCGTATAACCGCTACGTCATCGGGAAGATCGGCATCGACAACCTGTACATCGCGCAGACCGAGAAGGACCAGGCCGTGCAGCAGTACCTGGAGGCGCTGCGCGGCTACTGGACGGCGTACTACCGGCTGCGCCGGGTGACGCTGTACGATTTCGAGAAGGGCGCGCGCATCGAATGAGCGGCGGGAGGGGAACCCGCGGCGGGGGAAGCGGGTTTCAGAGGGCGCGGGCGGGGGTTCGGGCGTGGGACGCTCGTGGACGGCTGCCCGCATTCGTCAGGGGCGTGGCGTTTCCAGGGTTGTTTCAGGGGAGGTGGATATGCTGGCACTGCTGTCTCGCGCCGCGCTCGCCGCCGCGCTGGTGGCGCCGGTGTCAGCCGCGGCGCGGACGGGCGCGGCCCCGAATGCCGCATCGGCGATGATGGTGCCGGCACCGGCGCCGGCCGCGCGTGATACCGCCGTGTTCGCCGGCGGCTGCTTCTGGGGGATCGAGGCGGTCTTCGAGCACGTGAAGGGGGTGGAGAGCGCCACCGCCGGGTACGCCGGCGGCAGCACGGCGAATCCCACGTACGAGGAGGTGAGCTCCGGCCGCACCGGCCACGCCGAATCGGTGCGGGTGGTGTTCGACCCATCAGCGGTCTCGTATGGAACGCTGCTGCAGGTGTTCTTCTCCGTCGGCCTGGACCCCACGCAGAAGGACCGGCAGGGGCCGGACGTCGGAACGCAGTACCGGTCGATCCTGTTCTACCGCAACGCCGCGCAGCAGAAGATGGCCAGCGCGTACATCGAGCAGCTCACGCGGGCGAGGACCTTTCCGAGGCCGATCGTGACGGAGGTGCAGCCGCTGCGGGCGTTCTATCCTGCCGAGGCGTACCATCAGCACTACGCGATGCTGCATCCGGACCAGCCGTACATCGCCATCAACGACCTGCCCAAGGTGGACCGGCTGCGGCGCGAGTTCCCGGCGCTCTACCGGGAGCCCGCCACCTCCCAGACCCTGGGGTCCTCCAGCCCGAGCACCCACACCGAGTAGCCGCGCAGGTGGTGCTGGCGTACGAGCGCCAGCTTGGCGGCAAAGGCGCGGGCATCCTCCAGGAAGAGGAACTCGTTCACGCCGTCATTGTCCCAGAAGGCGTAGTACGTTTTCTGGCGATCGTCCCAGAGCGGCTGCACGCCGTAGCGCGCGAGCAGGCCGGTGCCGGTGGCGTAGGAGATGTCCCGGCCGCTGGTGCGCGGGCCAGTGCGCGCATCGTACACGGGGAACCACCAGGCGGAGTAGGAGGGCAGGCCTAGGGAGATCTTGGCGGGCGGCACACCTAAGGAAAGCACGTACGCCAGCGCCCGCTCCATCCAGGGATAGCCCGCCACCGGGCCGGGGGTGGTGCCGCCGGTGTGCTCGGCATAGGTCATCAGCGACAGGAAGTCCATCACGTCGGCCAGCGCCTTGTAGTCGTAAACGCCGCGCCAGTTGTGGTAGATCCAGCTGTGGTACGAGGTGGGCCCGGGGAACTCGCTACTGCGCGGGACCACGGCGGCCGAGAGGGTGCAGCCAAGCGCGTGCAGCGAGTCGGCCGACTCGCGCGCGAACGCGGTGAACGCGTCCCGGTCGGTGACGCTGACGTTCTCGAAGTCGAACTGGATGCCGGCGAAGTGGTTGTCGCGGCAGAGCGCGGCCAGGTTGCGAACGGCGCGTTGACGCGCGTCGGGCACCGAGAGCACGCGGTGGAAGAGCGCCTGGTCGAAGCCGGGGTTCACCACCAGGGGCACGACCTTGACGCCGTGCGCGCGCGCGGCCGCGAGCACGCGGCCATCGACGCTCCCCCAGATCACGCCGGTGCTGTCGATGGAGTACACCTGCGGCGCGACGACCGAGATGCGATCGGCGTGGGCGAGGAAGCTCTGCACGCTCTCCTCGCGATCCACGAGGTACCAGAGCGCCTCGGGCGCCTGCGCGCGCGCGAGGCGGGGCAGCGGAGCGACTAGAAGGAGCGAGAGCGCGAAGCGGGACGATGCGGGGAATGGCATGCGGGTTCCGCGGTTCGAGGCTGTGGGCGGAAGGCGACCAGACATCATACGACATCAGTAAAGGGGTGGCCGCTTCCGGCGTCGAGCATCGCTTCGCCAGGTACAAAAGGGTGACAACGTCCCCACCGGGCCGGGCCAGTTGCCCGGTATTGCCGGCAGACGCTCGCGGGCGGAGATTGCGGAAGCGACGGCCTCGGCCGCCGCGGATCAGTTCTTCACTCATGCTCTCCCCTCGCCCCGATACACTCGTGCGTGCCGTTCGAAACCTGTTGACCGCCGGCGCGGCTCTCGCGCTGGCCGCGTGCACGGCCAGAACCGAGCGCGGTCGAGCCAACACCGACTCCACCGCGTCGGCACCCGCGGTGACCGCTGCCGCCCAGTCCATCACGGCGCCCGAGCTCCTCCAGCACATCAAGGATCTCGCCGCCGATTCCATGGAAGGGCGCGCGCCCGGCACACCGGGCGAGGAGAAGACCGTCGCCTATCTCACGCAGCAGCTCCGGTCGATGGGGCTGAAGCCGGGCAACCCCGACGGCACCTACATCCAGAAGGTGGATCTCATCGGCTACACGTCGCGGCCGACGGCGTCGTTCACCGCGAAGGGCAAGACCGTCGCGCTGCGCTTCCCGGACGACTACATCGCCAACTCCCGGCACAATCGGCCGGAGATGAAGATCCAGAACTCGGATGTCGTCTTCGTCGGCTATGGGGTGGTGGCGCCGGAGTACGGGTGGGACGACTACAAGGGCCAGGACATGCACGGCAAGACGATGCTCATGCTCATCAACGACCCGGCGGTGCCCGCGCCCGGTGCGCCGGCGAGCGACAGCGCGCAGCTGGACAGCACGATGTTCAAGGGCAAGGCAATGACGTACTACGGCCGCTGGACGTACAAGTACGAGATCGCCAGCGCGAAGGGCGCCGCGGCGGCCATCATCATTCACGAAACGGGGCCCGCGGGCTACCCCTATGCGGTGTTGCGCTCCAGCAACTCGGTGGAGCAGTTCGACGTGCCCTCGCCCACCGCGGAGCAGCGCGTGCCGGTGGAGGGATGGATCACCCTGGACAAGGCCAGGGAGCTCTTCAGCGACGCGGGGCTGGATTTCGATTCGCTCAAGGCGCCGGCGAAGCGCAAGGACTTCAGGCCGGTCACGCTGGACGCCAAGGCCAACTTCGATGTGAAGATCGCGGTGCGGCAGCTGCAATCGCGCAACGTGGTGGCGAAGCTGGACGGCGGTGACCGGAAAGACGAATACGTGGTGTACACCGCGCACTGGGACCACCTGGGGCGCGACACGTCGCTCAAGGGCGATCAGATCTTCAACGGCGCCGCGGACAACGCCAGCGGCACCGCGGCGCTGCTCGAGATCGCCCAGGCGTTCACGAAGCTGCCGCAACCCCCGGCGCGGTCGGTGCTCTTCCTCTCCGTCACCGCGGAGGAGAAGGGGCTCGTCGGCGCCAAGTTCTACGCGCAGCATCCGCTGTATCCGCTGGCGAAGACGGCGGCCGACATCAACATGGACGGCCTGAACCAGTGGGGCCGGACGCGGGACTTCACGGTGATCGGCCTGGGCAACTCGACGCTGGATGACGTGCTCACCCGCGTGCTCGCCGCCGATCACCGCGTGGTGCGCCCGGATCCCGAGCCGGAGAAGGGGTTCTACTACCGCTCCGACCACTTCGAGTTCGCCAAGCAGGGGGTGCCCGCACTGGATCCTGACAAGGGGATCGATTTCATCGGGAAGCCCCAGGGCTACGGCATGCAGAAGCGCGACGAGTACACGAGCAAGGACTATCACAACGTCTCCGACGAGGTGAAGCCGGACTGGGATCTCACCGGCGGCGCGGAGGACGCGCGGGTGCTCTTCCGCGTGGGCTACCTCGTGGCGCAGGCGGACTCGATGCCGCAGTGGAAGCCCGGGACGGAGTTCAAGGCCAAACGCGACTCGTCCCTGGCGAGGCGATGATCGTGCGGGTCGGCGTCGGTCGCGCGCTTCGGCGCGTGCTGTGGAGCGCCGGCGTCGGTCGCGCGCTTCCTCGCGCGTTGTGGCGGGGATCGCTGCTCGCCGTTCTGCCGCTCGCCGCGTGCAGTGACCGCACGCTGCTGGTGCCGCCGACGCTGCCCGCCGGCACGGTGCCCTTCACCCCCGACGCGGTGTATGCCACCTGGTGGCAGCAGGTGGAGGTGTGCGCGGGCCGCCGGGGCGACCTGGGCCGCGTGCACTGGTTCGTGGTGCCGAGCTCCAACTTCTTCACCTATCAGGGCGAGGAGTACGACGGCTACTGGTGGGGCGAGATCCACTGGATCGTGCTCGCCTCGGCCTACCAGAACGACGGCCCGACGGTGCGGCACGAGATGCTGCACGACCTGCTGGACCGCGGCGACCACCCGGCGGCGTACTTCCAGGAGAGGTGTCACGACGTGGTGGAGTGCAACGCCGCCTGCCGGCGGGACGGCGGCCCATAGCGAGGAGGGAGGGCCGTGTCACGGGCATTCGTGAACGAGGATGCGGGAGACGGCCTTCCGCGCCGTGACTATCATCTGCCGCCGCGCGGTGATCCGGACTACGATCGCGCCGCGACGCGCGCGCTGCTGGAGGCGGCGCGCGCCGGCGAGACCGCGAGTGCCGAGGACGCCACCGGCTATCACTGGGGCGAGCCGCGGCTCGCGCCGTACGTGCGCGAGCTGCTCGCCGAGGCCCAGGGCACCGGCGACGAACGGCTGGAGCAGCTCGCGCGGCGGTACCTCCGCTAGGGGACTGGCCTAACGGCACGGCTCGTCGCGCGTGCAGCCGTCCCGCCACGTCGAGCGATCCGGAGCATCCTCCGCGCCGTGCGCGAGCATCCAGTCCAGCGCGCGGCCCACCACGGGCCGCGGCACCGCGTGACCGCCCTCGAACTCGACGTACGTCACGGCATAGCCGGCGCGCTCGAGCATGGGCACGATGCGCCGGCCGCAGCGGTCGATCGGGAGCACGCGATCGCGGCGGCCGTGCGCCACGAAGATTCGTGGGCGCCCGCGCTCCGCCGGCGGCGACAGGAACCCGGGTGACAGCGCGACGAGGTGCGAGAACAGATCGCCGTTCGCGAGGCCCAGCGACAGCGCGTACGACGCGCCGTCCGAGAAACCGGCGAGGGCGAGGTGCGCGGGATCCACCACGAAGCGGCGAAAGATGCTCGCGAGCGCCCGATCAATGAACGCCACGTCCGGGCCGAGTGTCCCCTCGAGAAGATCCCAGCTGGTGTCGCGCGAGTCGGGCGCCACCACGAGACAGCCCGTCCGCTCCGCATCGCGGCGGAGCGCGGGCAGGATGTCGGCCGCATCGGCGCCGGCCCCGTGCAACAGGACGATGAGCGGCCACACGGCGCCCGGGCTCGCGGGGACGGAGGCGGGGCCGGCGCGCTTCGGCACGAACAGCAGGCCGTCGCGGCCGTGGGCGAGCGACAACGGGTGCGTCCCCGGCCGTAGCCGCTCGTCGGCATCGGCCATTGCGCGGGGGCGGGCGGTGAGTCGCGCGACGTTGCGCGGGGCGTCCGAGATTCGCATACGCTGTCGGAGTGCGTGCGTCGTGCCAGGTAAAACGGTCGGGGCGAAGCGATCGCGGCGCATCCATGTCGAGTTCGTCTGGTGCGCGCCCACTTCGCGTGTCTGGATCCCGGCATTGGAAGGCGGGTACGCGGCGGGGCCATCGCGCTCGGCAGCGGGTGCTGCTGCACGAGAATGTGGGGATCGCCGGCACGGGCCGAAGCGGGGAGGCGCCGCCGGCCAGCGGGCACCGATTCACGGGCCTCGGGCGCTCATTTCGGGAGAGGTTCGTGCCCTCGAGGCCGGTGGATAGTCAGGAATAGCGAGAGCCGCCGGAGGCCCCTTGCGGGACCACCGTGGTCGCGGCTCTCGGAGCCCGACCATGGCGATCTTCGAGGAGCACATCACCGCGGCCCATGCGGCCGGATTGCGGTACGTGACCGACGCGATGCCTGGCATCCGACGCCAGCGTCGCGGGCGCGGCTTCACGTACACCGGTCCGGACGGGCAGGTGGTGCGCGACCCCGAAGAGCTGAAGCGCATCCGCCGGCTGGTGATCCCGCCCGCGTGGGTGGAGGTCTGGATCTGCGCCGATGCGTTAGGCCACCTGCAGGCCTCGGCGCGCGATGCGCGGGGACGCAAGCAGTACCGGTATCATCCGCGCTACCGGGAGATCCGCGACGAGACCAAGTTCTCGCGCATGATCGCCTTCAGCGAGGTGCTGCCGCGCATCCGGGAGCGCGTGGAGCACGACATCGCGCGCCCGGACCTGGCGCGCGAGAAGGTGATGGCCACCGTGGTGTGGCTGTTGGAGAAGACGCTCATCCGCGTGGGGAACGACGAGTACGCGCGGGAGAACGGCTCCTTCGGCCTCACGACGATGCGACGGCGGCACGTCGCCGTGTCCGGGGCGCGGCTGCGGTTCGAGTTCCGGGGGAAGAGCGGGGTGGTGCACGCGGTGGCGGTCACGGATCGGCGCATCGCCCGCATCGTCCAGCGCTGTCAGGAGCTCCCCGGCCAGGAGCTCTTTCAGTATCTGGACACCGAGGGCCGGCGGCAGTCGATCGACGCCGAGGACATCAACCTGTACCTGCGCGAGATCAGCGGCCGGCAGGTGACGGCGAAGGACTTCCGCACGTGGGCCGGGACGATGCTCGCCGCCGCGGCGCTGCGCACGCTGGGCCCCGCCGCGACCGAGAAGGAAGTGAAGGCCAACATCGTGAAGGCCATCGACACGGTGGCCCGGCAGCTGGGGAACACCCGCGCGGTGTGCCGGAAGTACTACGTGCACCCCCTGATCATCGACGCCTACAGCAGCGGCTACGTGCTGCCGATGCCGGGCGAGATCGGCATCGAGCGGCGCGGCGACGGCAGCCCCGCCGCCCTCCGGCGTGACGAGGTGCTGGTGGTGGAGCTGCTGCGGAACGGCCTGCCGAAGCAGGAGCTGGCGCGGGTGGTGTAGGGCAGGGGCGGGGGCGGAAGGGACCATTCCCCGTTTTCCATCCGCTATTCCTTATCCGCCACGCCCGAGGCCCCCCGCCCCACGCCCAACACATTCCAGTTCGCCAGCGCGTTGAGCACCATGGCGTAGCTGCCCTGGGTCTCGTAGCGCCACATGGGGCGGATGCCGAACATCACCACGTGACCGCGTCCAAGAGGCGCGTCGACCACGGCGGCTTTGCCGGCCATCTCGCCGCCGTTGTCCAGCAGCCCAGACACGAGCAGGGAATCCGCCATCGGGTCGAAGCGCAGGATGACGCGCGCGCGCTGCGCGTCGGCCTCCTTGCGGATGGCGGGGTCGGGTCGGTTCTGCGCCACGGACAGGCTCTGCTCCTCGTCCGCCTCGCTCACGCCGCCCGTGCCCCCGCCGCC
>DATEPM010000006.1:0-10066 GCA_035273185.1 Gemmatimonadaceae bacterium | reverse complement strand
ACCTACGTCAACATCGACGACGCCTGGGAAGGGCCGCGCGACGCGAACGGCAACATCACCTCGAACGAGAAGTTTCCCGACATGAAGGCGCTCACCGACTACGTGCACGCCAAGGGGCTGAAGATCGGCATCTACTCATCTCCCGGCCCGCGCACCTGCCAGCAGCGGTACGCGGGAAGCTGGCAGCACGAGGCGCAGGACGCGAAGCAGTGGGCCGACTGGGGCTTCGACTACATCAAGTATGACTGGTGCAGCTACTCCGAGACACTGCCCACCCAGCAGGGGATGCCCCCGCTGGACGAGCTCCAGAAGCCCTACCGGCTGATGCGCGGCATCCTCGATTCCCTGCCGCGCGATCTCGTCTTCTCGCTGTGCCAGTATGGTTGGGGCGACGTGTGGACGTGGGGAGCCGACGTGGGCGGCGACCTGTGGCGCGTGACCGGAGACATCACCGATACGTGGCCGAGCATGTCGGGGATCGGCTTCGCACAGACGGGACACGAGCGGTACGCGGGGCCCAGTGGGTGGAACGACACCGACATGCTCGTCGTCGGCAGGCTGGGGTGGGGGCGCACGCCGCGCGGCACGCGCCTCACCCCCGACGAGCAACTGACCCACATCAGTCTCTGGGCGCTGCAGGCCGCGCCGCTGATCATCGGCGCGGATCTGTCGCAGCTCGACAGCTTCACCACCAACCTGCTCGGCAATCCCGAAGTGCTCGCGGTGGATCAGGATTCGCTCGGTCATGCGGCCGGCCGCACGCTCCAGGACGGGCGCAGGGAGGTGTGGTCACGACCGCTCGCCGATGGCTCGGTGGCGGTGGGCCTGTTCAACCGTGATCTCGTGCCCCGCACCGTGGCCGTGAAGTGGTCGGACCTCGGCCTGTCGGGAAGTCAGCGCGTGCGCGACCTGTGGCGCCACCAGGACCTCGGCACGCGGAACGACGGCTTCTCGGCCGTGGTGCCGCGGCACGGCGTGGTGCTGATCCGGCTGATGCGCGCTCGCTGATGACCGCGCGTCAGCCGCCGTGCACCGGCCGCGCGGCGGCGGCAATCCGGCGCAGGGCGGGCAGCACGGATCCGATCCGCACCGCGCCCGACGACGGATCGCCCAGCGCGAAATACAGCTCCTTGTATACGGCGTAGAGCTGCTCGTAGGTGGCATGCTCGCGCGGATCCGGCTGGATCACGCGATACGATGGACAGAGCGCGCGCTGGGCGTCATCGATGCTCTCGAACGCCCCCGCGGCGAGGAACGCCATGATGGACGAGCCGAGGCTCGTCACCGAGCCCTCCGGCACCAGCACGGGCTTGCCGAGCACGTTGGCGTAGACGCGGTTGAGCACTTCGTTCTTCTGCGGGATGCCGCCCGCCTGGATCACCCGCTCGATGGGCACGCCGTGTTCGGCCATCCGCTCGAGCACGATGCGCGTGTGCAGCGCCGTGCCCTCGATGGCCGCGAACAGCTCGTCGCGCGCGTCGTGGTTCAGGTTCCAGCCCAGCGTCACTCCGCCGAGGTTGGGGTTCACCAGCACCGTGCGGTCGCCATTGTCCCACGCCAGCCGGAGGAGACCGGTCTGACCGGCGCGGTAGGCATCCAGCCCGCGCGACAGCTCCTCCACCGGACAGCCACTGCGCCGCGCGATGGCGTCGAAGATGTTGCCGACGCCGGAGAGACCCGCCTCCACCCCCACGTAGCCGGGCTTCACGGAGCCGGGCACCACCCCACACACGCCGGGAACGAGGCCGGCCTCCCTCGCGATGGCGATGATGCACGTGCTCGTGCCGATCACGTTCACCACGTCCCCCTCGGTGACGCCGGCGCCGATGGCGTCCCAGTGCGCGTCGAACGCGCCGACCGGGATGGGGATCCCCGCACGAAGCCCCAGCCGCGCGGCCCACTCCGGCGACAGCGTACCGGCCAGCTGATCCGACGTGAGATAGCGGCCCTCGAGCTTCTCACGCACGCCGGCCAGCAGCGGATCCACCTGAACGAGGAACTCCTCGGGCGGGAAGCCGCCGAGCGATTCGTTCCAGAGCCACTTGTGTCCCATCGCGCACACCGAGCGCGCAACCTGCTTCGGATCGGTGACGCCGGAGAGCTCCGCCGCCACCATGTCGCAGTGCTCGAGCGCCGTCACCAGCTCGCCGCGCTTGTCCGGATTGGTGCGCAGCCAGTGCAGCAGCTTGGCGAATCCCCACTCCGACGAGTACACGCCGCCGCAGTACTCGATGGCCGGCAGCTTCGCGCGGTGTGCCACCTCGGTGATGAGTGCCGCCTCGTCCTTCGCGCGGTGATCACACCACAGGTAGTAATCGTCCAGCGGGCGCAGTCCCTCGCCCACCGGCACGACCGTCGATCCGGTCGTATCGAGTGCGATGGCCCGTACTTCGTCTCCGGCTACTCCTGTCTCACGCAGCGCACGTCGCGTCGCCTCGGCGAGCGCCGCCATGTGGGCGTCGTGCGCCTGGGTGGCGAAGTCGGGATCGTCGCGCCGGCGATGGACCTCGTACTCGGCGATGCCCCAGCCGATCGGCCCGCGCTCGCTGTCCACCAGCGCGACGCGGACGCTCTGCGTGCCGAAATCCACTCCCGCGACGATCGCCACCGTCACTCGTGCAGGTGGACGTCCCAGCCCAGGTATTTCGTCGTGGCCTCGGACACGGCGGGGGCGACGGTGGCCATGGTGCCGGCCACGTGGTGCTCGAAGCCGTTGGCGCAGATGAAGCGCAGCAGGTCCTGCAGTCGCGGAATCTCGGCCACGCCGGCTCCGCCGAAGGTCGAGAGCGGATCGCTGGTGAAGCGACCGCCGCCCACGTATCCACGGATGCGCCCAGCGCGGTCGTCGGTGGAGAAGCGCGCGTACGTCATCGGGCTCGCGCGCACCTTGCCGACAACCGTGCCGTAGGTGTTCTCGCGGCCCACCGTGCCGGCGATGATGGCCTGGTAGTCCATCTGCACGTCCTCGAAGAACGCCTTCGGCAGGTTGCTACAGTGGAAGCAGACGCACTTGTTCGGGTCGTCGCCGTAGTTGTTGTTCCAGTCGAGCAGCGCGCTCGGAGCACCGGAGGCCAGGGTGAGGGCGAACATGCTGATGGTGCCGCAGACGTCCATCTCGCACGCGCTCGGCATGTTCACGTCGCTCATCATGCTCATCACCGTGCAGGGCACCACGCCGAAGTACTCCTCCATCGAGGTCCAGCACTGGATCGCGCTCACGGTGACGTCCACCTCGGTCATCCAGCGGTCCACGACCAGGCCGAGCTTGGCCATCTTGGTGAGCGCGGCGGGGGGGATGCCGCTGGTGTCCACGTAGGCGTCGATCTTCTCGAGCTGGGTGCGCACCGCGGGATCGCCGTCAGGAAGGCGGTCGATGCGGCCGAGGATCTCGGAGAGGTCGATCGGCTCCACGGCAATGCCGGCAGCCTCGAGGATCTTCTCGCTGAACCGCACGGTCTTGAACGCGGCCGGCCGTGCGCCGATGGCGCCGATGCGCGCGTGCCGGAGGCCGCGCACCACCCGGCAGGTGGCGACGAAGTCGCGGAGGTCCTGCCGGAAGCTCTCCGACTCCGGCCGCTGGGTATGGACCGACGTGAGGGTGTAGGGGATGCCGTACTGGGTGAGCACGTTACAGCAGGACATCTTGCCGCAGAACGAGTCGCGGCGCGCCTCGATGCCCAGCCTCGCGGGATCGTCCGGCGTGGCCTGGATCAGCACGGGGACGTGGAGCCCCGCCATGCGCAGGGTTTCGGCGATGGCGCGCTCGTCGCCGAAGTTGGGCAGGGTGACCACCACGCCGGCGATGCGGTGGGCGTTGGCGCGAAAGAGCGCCGCGAGGGCCTTGGCCTCGTCGCGGCTCTCGACGGCGCCGTGCACCGAGTCGTCCGGCCCGAGGGCGACGGCATCGATTCCCTCGGCCGAGAGGGCGGCGAGCATCTCCTCGCGCCCGCTGCGCGCGAGGTGTCCGGGAAAGAATCCGCGGTTGCCGACGACGACGCCGAGCGTGACGCGCTCGGCCACCGGGCGCGTGGGGCGGGCGGCGGCGCGGGCGGCGGTGCGGGCGTCGTGCTTACCGCCGGCGTTCGACTCGATCTGATGGATGCGCATGGTGGCGGAAAACGGTCAGGATTGTATACAATAGCCAACATCTGCACTTGTCGAAAGAGCGCCCGCGCGCGATTCTCGTTCAGGCGCCGCGACGGCATTCCTGCGCCCACCGGCACGCGCACGATCGCGCCAATATCGCTCGCCCGAACCGATTCGCTCACCCCTTTTCCGTACGACGTGACCTCCGTCTCGCCCCGGAACCTGCTCCTTCGCCGTGCCGCCGGCCGGCTGTTCCGGTCCCAACAGATCGGCATCGTCGCGGTGCTCGTGGCGCTGGGCATCGCGCTCACCCTCGCGGCAGGGTCGCACCTGGACCCGCTCAGCGGCGCACGCGTCAACAACTTCCTCAACGCGTACACGCTGGTGCAGATGGGCACCGATGCCAGCTCCTTCGCCATCATGGGCGTGGGCGCGACCATCGTCATCATCGCCGGCGGCATCGATCTCTCCGTCGGCGCCATCTACGCCCTGGCCGGTGTGGGGTCGGCGATGGTCCTTCACGCGCTCGGTCCGATGGCGCCGGCGACGACGGTGATCGTCGGGCTCGGCACCTGCCTCGCCATTGCACTGCTCTGCGGTCTGGCCAATGGATTGATGGTGATCGGTCTCGGCGTGCATCCGTTCATCATAACGCTTGGCACGATGTGGATCCTGCGCGGCGTGGCGTTCGTCGTGAGCCGTGCCGAGAGCATCCTGGTGCCCGGCGCGCTGACGAGCGTCGCCAAGGCGCGGCTGGGGCTGAGCGGCGAGCTGTATCCCGTGCCGCTGCTCGTGATGCTGCTCGTGATGGTCGTCGGCCAGATCTACCTGAGCCGGACCGTCAACGGCCGTTACGTGTTCGCGATCGGAGGCAATCTGGAGGCAAGCCGCTATTCGGGGCTCCGCGTGGACCGGGTCACGCTCGGCGTGTACATGATCTCCGGCCTCAGCGCCGGGATCGCCGCCTTTCTCGGCGCGGCGTTCTACGGTTCCGCCACGTCGTCCGATGCCAACGGCTACGAGCTGTACGTCATCGCGGCCGCGGTGGTGGGCGGCGCGAGCCTGATCGGCGGCAAGGGAAGCGCGGTCAGTGCCACGCTTGGTGCGATCCTCATCGTCATGATCCGCCAGGCCATTCGGACGCTGCACCTCGATCAGAACTACGAATGGATCATCATCGGGGGCGCGATGATCATCGCCGTGGTGCTGGATCAGGGGGGTACGCGCCTGCTCGCGCGGCGCATGGCTGCCGCGTCCTCGTTGCCGGACCACACCCATCCAACACCCGAGAGTCCATGACCAAGCGCACGTCCCAGGTGGGCCTTCTGCTCTTCGCCGCGCTCGTCGGCTGCCACGGCCGCGAGAGCGCTCGCACCGATACCACCGCCGGTGCCGCCGGCGCGACCGGCGCCGGCAAGACCTTCACGATCGCGATGATCGCGAAGAGCTCCACCAACCCCGTGTTCCTCTCCGGCCGCGCCGGCGCCGATTCCGCCGCAGCCGAGCTCACCCGGCAGCACGGCGTGCACGTACGGGTGGACTGGCTCACCCCGCCCAGCGAGGATGCCACCGTCCAGGCGCAGCGCATCGCCCAGGCGGTGAACAGCGGCACCAACGCCATCCTGCTCTCCGCCAGCGATGCCAGCAAGCTGGTGGGCGCGGTGAACGAGGCCGTGGCGCGCGGCGTGCCCGTGATGACCTTCGACAGCGACGTGGCCGGCTCCAACCGCTTCTCTTTCTACGGCGGCGACGACGAGAAGATGGGGCGCCAGGTGATGGACGAGCTGGCGAAGCAGATGAACGGCAAGGGAAAGATCGCCATCCTCGGTGGCAGCCAGAATGCGCCGAACCTGCAGAAGCGCGTGAAGGGAGTGAAGGACGAGGCGAAGAAGTACCCGGGCATCACGATCCTCAACACGTTCCATCACGCAGAGACGCCGCAGGATGCCGCGGCCGAGGTGCTGCGTGCCATGAACGCGTACCCGTCCATCCAGGGGTGGGCGATGATCGGCGGGTGGGCGCTGTGGACCAAGGCGCTGCTGACCGACGTGGATTCGTCGCGCGTCAAGATCGTCTCGGTGGATGCGCTCCCCGCCGAGCTGCCGTACGTCGAGAAGGGGCTCGCGCCGGTGCTGCTCGCGCAGCCCACCTTCCTCTGGGGCTACGTATCGGTGAAGACCATCTTCGACCACGTGTACCTCAAGAAGGACGTGCCCGCGCACGTGCAGATGGACCTGGTACGCGTGTCCAAGGACAACCTCGGCGCGTGGGCGCGTCAGTTGAAGGCGTGGGGCTTCACCGACGTGGATCCCAAGTACCTCGCGATGCCGTAGGGCTGATGCCGGCGCTCCGATTCTCCAACGTCACCAAGCGGTTCCCGGGAGTCGTCGCGCTGCGCGACGTGAGCTTCGACGTGCAGAGGGGCTCCTGCCACGCCGTGTGCGGGGAGAACGGCGCCGGCAAGAGCACACTTGGAAAAATTCTCGCCGGGCTGCAGAAGCCCGACGGCGGCCAGATCCTCCTGGATGACGTGCCGCTGACCTTCGACTCGCCGCGCGACGCGCTTCAATCCGGCGTTGCGATGGTGCACCAGGAGCTCGCCTTCTGCGAGAACATGACGGTGGGCGAGAACCTCTGCCTCGGGCAGCTTCCCCGCCGGTTCGGCTTCGTGCAGCAGGACGTCGTGCGCGCGCGCGCCGCCGAGCTGCTGGCGGCGATCGGGGCCACGATCGACCCCGATCGCGGTATGGCCTCGCTCACCGTGGCCGAGCAGCAGCTGGTGCAGATCGCCGGTGCTGTCGGTGCCGCGGCGCGCGTGATCGTGTTCGACGAGCCAACGAGCAGCCTCGCCCGCGACGACGTCGAGCGGCTGTTCGCGCTCATCGCGCGCCTGCAGGCGCGCGGGGTCACCATCCTGTACGTGTCGCACCGCATGGCGGAGATCCACCGGTTGTGCGACGAGATCACGGTGCTGCGGGACGGCCGGCACGTGGCCACCCGGCCGGCCACCGAGCTGGGTGAAGCGGAGCTGGTGCAGCTCATGATCGGACGGCGCCTGGAGCAGTACTTTCCCGCGCACCCCGCCACCGCGCGGGGCGAGGAGCGGCTGCGCGTGGCAGGGCTCACGCGCGCCGGCGCCTTCTCGGACGTGTCGTTTGCGCTGCACGGCGGCGAAGTGTTGGGGTTGGCGGGGCTCGTGGGTGCCGGACGGACGGAGATCGCCCAGACCATCTTCGGTCTCGAGTCTGCCACGAGCGGGTCCATCGTGGTGCGCGGCCAGCGCGTGAGCATCCGCTCGGTGCCGGACGCCCTCCGCCTGCGCATCGGGTTCGTGCCGGAGGACCGCAAGAAGCAAGGGTTGGTGCTCGGCATGAAGACGGGCGAGAACTGCACGCTTCCCACGCTGCCGCAGTTCTCGCGGCTGGGCTGGATCGACCGCGCGCGCGAGCGCGGCACCATCCGCCGGCTGTTCGGGCGGCTCCGTGTCCGCGCGCCGGAAGACGCGATCACCGCCTCGCTCTCCGGGGGAAATCAGCAGAAGATCGTGATGGCCAAGTGGCTGGCGAGCGACTGCGACATCCTCCTGCTGGACGAGCCGACGCGGGGTGTGGACGTCGGCGCCAAGGCGGAACTGCACGCGTGGATCGACGAACAGGTGTCGAACGGGTGTGCAGTGCTCCTCATCTCCAGCGAGCTGCCGGAGCTGATCGCCCTTTCGTCGCGCATCCTCGTGCTGCGCAGCGGCCGCGTGGTGGGGGAGGTCACGCGGGCCGAGGCGACGCAGGATGGCCTGCTGCGGCTGATGACCGGCCTGGAGCCGGCGGCGGTGCGCCAGACCGCCTGATCGCACCAGCGAGATGATCGCCGCGCAATCGTCCCGCTGGCGAGGCCATTAATAGTTGCGAATCAGGTGGCCCGCTCGTTGATCCACACCACCGACACGACCGGCGGGCGCGGCGGCCGCACGCCCGGGGTGACCGCGTGCTGCTCGGCGGGAGGCGCCGGCTGGCGGTTCATGCGCGCGTAGTTGGGGATCGCGAGCATGGGACTGCCATCCGCGAAGGTCCCCCTGATCACCATGACGCCGCCCAGCAGGTCGGGACGCCACTCGGTGGTGAGTGGCGCATCCGGCGGGAGCACCTTGCCGATGTCGCCCACGTCCACCTGTTCGATGTTGTAGAGGAGCGGTCCGTAGCGCAGCGCCACCTTGCCGCGATCCGCCTCGACGGCGTCGATCGCGCGGATGCGCTGTACCCGCATCGGCAGCTCCAGCTCGATGCGGTCGCCGGCCGTCCAGGCGCGCGAGAGCACGGCGTAGCCATTCTCGATCCGCGGCTTCACGCGCTTCCCATTCACCGCCAGCGACAGGATGCCATCGGCCTCGGGCGTGCTTGCGTACAGCCCGCTCACGCTGCGCTTCGGCACGCGAACGCGCACGGCAAAGCGCTTTCGCCGCGCCGGGTTCACCGTGATCGTCACCCTGCCGTCCCAGGGATAGTTGGTCCGCTGGACCATCTGCACGGGCGTGTCCCCCACGTCGCCGAGGTTCACCGTGCTGCCGACGAACAGATTCACGTAGACGCCGTCGGCGTGCTTGGCGTAGATCCACGTGGGCAGTTGCAGCAGCGTGCGCGGAATGTTGCCGGTACAGCACGGCACGCTGTGCCAGGAGGTCCGCAGCGCCCGGGCGTCGAGCGGGTTGGGGTAGTAGAAGGTGAGCCCGTCCATGGACAGCCCGCCGAGGAGGGCGTTGTAGATCGTCTCCTCGTAGAGATCGGCGAACGACGCGTCGTGGTAGGTGAGGTTCAGCTTCCACTGGAAGAAGATCTCGCCGCACCCCGAACACGACTCGCAATAGGAGTCGTTGCGGAGCGAATAGTTCGGCCCGAAGCCTTCCGAGGTCTCCCCGCTGGCGATGCCGCCGGTGACATAGTACTTGCGGTTCACGATGTTGTCCCAGAGCGACTTCACCGCGCTGCGATAGTCCGGGTCGTGGGTCTCCATGGCGACGTCGGCCATACCAGAGTAGCAATAGGCGGCGCGCACCGCGTGTCCCACCGCCTCGTACTGCTCCTGCACGGGCAGGTGGCTCTGGTCGTACTCGGAGCGCTCGCGGTCGCTCGTGGCGGCGCGGCAGCGGTTGTCGAGCAGGAACTTGGCGAGGCCGATGTACCGGTCGCCCTTCCCCTGCCCCTCGTGGTCGTTGACGAAGCGGCCGAAGCGCACGAGCGCCTGCTCCATCTCCTCGTGCCCATCGTACCAGGCCTTTTTTGGCGGCGGCCCGATGTTGTCGTACCAGCAGTCCGCGAGCTTCTTCGCCGCATCGTACAGTCGCGCGTCCTTCTCCCCGGTCATCCCGTAGTGGACGATGGCCGCCTCCAGGAAATAGCCCGCCGTGTAGCCCTCGTGATCGCCGCGCCGGGTCCAGTGCTGGAAGCGTCCCGGCGTCTGCTGGCCGCCGCGGTTGCTCACGCGCGGAAGGGTGAACGCCGTCTGCAGGTAGCCGTCCGGCTCCTGCGCCGCGAGGATGATCGGGATCCACCGGTCGAGCGTCTCGCGCATCCGGTCCTGTGCCCGGATGATCTCCGGGTCGCGTCCAGGATCCACCATGAGGGCGATGCTCATCGCCTCGACGGCGTTGTGCACGTAGGCATTGGCGAAGACGTATCCCTTGTGCGGCCCGTGCGGCTCGCCGCGCAGCGCCTTCCCCGCCTCGATGAAGTTGTCGATGCCGCCCACCGGGATGTCGGTGCGCTCCAGCATGTCGATGCAGTGCGGGATCCAGCTCGTGATCAGCGCCTTCGCGCGATCGTTCCAGAGCAGGCTGTCGATGGTGTAGCGCGTGGTGTGCACCACGTCGAGCTGCCGCGCGGGCGGGGGAAGCTCGGCCTTCACGGCCAGCGTGGACGAGGCGGTGGTCTCGCCGTTGTCGGCGATTAGCTCGAGCACGTACGCGCCCGGCGCGGTGAACGTGGCGCTG
>DATEPM010000005.1:0-3617 GCA_035273185.1 Gemmatimonadaceae bacterium | reverse complement strand
GCGCGGCTCACCGAGGCTGCCCGCACGTGGTGGCACGCCTACCTTCCCGCGAGCTTCGTCAGCTTCCCCGACTCGCGACTCGAGGCCTATTACTGGATTCAGATCTACAAGCTCGGGGCCGCGATGCGACCGGACGGGCCGATCCTCGACCTCAACGGCCCCTGGTTCCGCGACACGCCCTGGCCGGCCATCTGGTGGAACCTCAACATCCAGCTCACCTACTCGCCGCTCTTCCGCGCGAACCGGCTGGGCCTCGCCGAGTCGCTGTTCCGGAATCTCGATCGCGGCCGCGCGGCGCTTGCCGCCAATGTTCCCGAGCGGCTGCGCGGCCAGGCGGCGGCCATCGGCCGCAGCTCCGGCCCCGACCTGGTCCGCAAGGTGGATCTCGCCACGGCGACGAGCGACGCCGCGCACGAGATGGGCGACCTCCCGTGGACGCTGTTCTACTACTGGGAGTATTATCGCTATCAGATGGACGACGCGGTGCTCCGAGACCGCGTGTATCCGTTGCTGCGGCTGGCGATCGGCAACTATCTGGGGTACGTCGAGCGGGGCGCGGACGGACGCTACCACCTGCCCCCCACCGAGTCGCCGGAGCTGGCCGTGGTGCCCGACGCCAGCTACGACCTCGCGCTGCTGCGCTGGGGGTTGCAGACGCTCATCGCGAGTGCCACGCGGCTGCACCTCGCCGATCCGCTGCTGCCGCGGTGGCGCGAGGTGCTGGCGAACCTCGCGCCCTTCGCCAGCGATTCCACCGGGCTCTGGGTGGGGCGCGACCGCCCGTGGAAGCAGTCCCACCGGCACTACTCGCATCTGCTGGCCATCTATCCACTGGCGCTCATCACCCCGGATTCGGCGGCCGGGCGCGCGCTGATCGAAGCCTCGCTGCGCACCTGGGAGCGCGAGCCGTCGCTCTTCCGCGGCTACTCCCTCACGGGCGGGGCGTCGATGCACGCGATGCTCGGCCAGGGCGACACGGCGCTGGCGCGGCTGCATCAGTACCTCGATTTCCCGAAGTACATGCAGCCGAACACGTTCTACGCCGAGGCGGGGCCGGTGATCGAGACCCCGCTCTCCGCCGCGACGACGATGCAGGAGCTGTTTCTCCAGGACTGGGGGCACGCGCTGCGCGTCTTTCCGGCGATGCCCGCGGCATGGACGGATGCGTCGTTCGACCGGCTGCGGGCGGACGGCGCGTTCCTCGTGAGCGGGGTGCGCGCGCACGGCCGCACTTCCTGGGTGCGCATCGAGAGTCTCGCGGGCCAGCCCTGCCGGCTGGTCGTGCCCGACTGGACCCATGGCGTGGTGCGCGCGTCGTCAGGCAGCGCGCCGCGCCTCTCCACCGACAGCACGGGGGCAATCGGCGTCGCGCTCGCGCGGGGCGCGTGGGTGGTGCTGGCGCCGGATTCCACGGGCGCCCTGCCGGACCTGCAGCCCGTGACGCGCACCGGCCCGGCTCGGAATCCGTGGCCGGCCCTCGGTGGCGACAGTGCCAACCAGGCGGGGCGCAGCGCCGCCACTGCGCCGGCTGATTCCGCGACGCTGCCGCTGCAGGACCGGCCGGAGCTGGCGTGGTGGCGCGCCTCGATGACCACGCGTGACCAGCGGCTGCAGTGGTGGCGCGAGGCGCGCTTCGGAATGTTCATCCACTGGGGGGTCTACTCCACCCTCGCCGGGGTGTGGAACGGCCAGCCCGTCCACGGCTACGCCGAGCACATCCAGCGTATCGAGAAGATCCCGGCGGCCGTGTACCGGGACAGCGCCGTGCGGCGCTTCGATCCCGTGCGCTTCGACGCGGACGCGTGGGTGAACCTCGCGCGCCGCGCGGGGATGCGCTACATGATCATCACCGCGAAGCACCACGACGGCTTCGCGATGTACGACTCGAAGGTGAGCGATTACAACGTCGTGGCGGCGACGCCCTTCCATCGCGATCCGCTGCGCGAGCTGCGCGACGCGGCTCGGCGTCACGGGATGCGATTCGGGTTCTACTATTCGCACGCCTTCGACTGGCAGGACCCCGATGCGCCGGGCAACGACTGGGAGCGGGACAATCCGGGCGGCGACCGCAAGCTGCACGGCGCCGACTGGTGGCGGGAGGACACCGCCTTTCTCGCCCGCGCCCGGCGCTACGTCGATCGCAAGGCCATCCCGCAGATCCTGGAGCTGATCCGGAACTACGATCCGGACATCCTCTGGTTCGACACGCCCAGCAAGCTGCCCCCCGAGGAGAACCTGCGCATCCTGCGCGCGGCGCGGGAGGCGAAGCCCGATCTCGTCATCAACGGCCGGGCGGTGCAGGAGATTCCGGGTGGGCCCGAGGCGCGCTTCGGCGACTACGCCTCCACTGCCGACCGCCCCGCCGAGCTCACGCGCCATGCCGGGGACTGGGAGGCGATTCCCACCACGAACGAGTCGTACGGCTACCACCGCCTGGATCTGACGCACAAGTCGCCCGAGCACTTCGTCCGGCTGCTGGCCAAGGCGGCGGCGCGCGGCGGCAATCTGCTCATGAACATCGGTCCGATGGGCGACGGCCGGATCGACCCCCGAGACGTCGCGATCCTGGAGGGGATCAGCGACTGGATGTCGGTCAACGGCGAGTCGATCCGGGGCACCACCCGCACGCCACTGCCGGTGCAGACGTGGGGACAGTCCACCCGCAACGGGAATCGCCTGTATCTCCACGTCTTCGATTGGCCGCGCGACCGCGTGCTGCACGTGGCTGGCGTGACGGCGGCGGTCACGCGGGCGTGGCTGCTGGCCGAGCCTCACGCGCCGGCGCTCCCCGTGCACCGGGTGGGGCCGCGCGACGTGGAGATCACGCTGCCGCGCGCGCCGACGGACCGCTGGGTCAGCGTGATCGTGCTCGATTGCGCCGCCCCCATCGCCGCGGACTCCGTGATCTACCTGCCCGCCCGTGGACCGGCCATCCGGCTGCACGTCTTCGACGGCCGCCTGGAGGGCGATGGCATCCGCTATGGCGATGGCAAGGCGGGACGCGATGTCGCCGAGCACTGGGCGGGGACGGGAAGCGGCGTGGCGTGGGATGTCCGCACCACCGCGCCCGCCCGGTATCGCGTGGCGCTGGAGTACGCCGCCGGGGTGCTCGCGGATAACGGGGCGTACCGGGTGACTCTCGGTGCGACGCAGCTCGATGGCAGGGTGGTTCCCACCGGCAGCGACAGTGTGTTCGCGATGCGAACGGTGGGCGAGGTGGCGCTGGACGCCGGATCGTACACGATCTGCGTACGACCGCTCCGGCTCAGCGGGGGACGGCTCATGCGGCTTCGGCGCATCGAGCTGATACCACTCCCGGAGAGCCGATGAGCATGCACGCGTGCTGGCTGTTGTCCACGACGGGGCGCAGGCAGGAGGTTGCCCCGGCCGGCGGAGGCATTTCCGCGAACGTCTTCGGAGCATTCCACATGAGAACGACGAGCAGGATCCTGGTCGCTCTCGCCGCGCTGCTCACGGCAGCGCCGGGCGCCTTTGCCCAGGGCACGGCGGGAACGGTCGAGGGCACGGTGCGCGCGGAAGGCGCCGCCGGCCTCGAGAACGTGCGGGTGATGGTGGTGGGCACCTCACGCGGCACGTTGACGCGTGCCGATGGCCGA
>DATEPM010000004.1:0-6051 GCA_035273185.1 Gemmatimonadaceae bacterium | reverse complement strand
GCCGGCTCAGGTCAGTGAGGTTGCCCGGCCCGCTTGGTCTTGATCACGATCACGCCGTTGGCCCCACGGCTGCCGTACAGCGTGAGGCTGGCGGGATCCTTGAGCACCTTGATGGACTCGATGTCCGCGGGACTGATCCCGCTCAGACTTCCATTCGGCCCCGGCTCGATGGGAACGCCGTCGATCACGTAGAGGGGCTGCGTGTTGCCATAGAACGAGCTGGCGCCGCGGATGCGCACGGAGATGCCGCCATCCGGGGTGCTCGTCACGTCGACACCCGAGACGCGGCCCTGCAGCACCTTCTCGATGGGTTCACCCGGGGCGGGATGGATCTCGTCCGCCTTCACAGTGGTGGAACGAGGCTCCGGCGCATTGCCCTTCGCCGCGGGCGTCCCGGTCGCGTGGGAACAGCCGGCCACGAGCCCGACGACGGCGAGAGCCATGAGTGTTTGCGGTAAGCGCGACGGCATCGAATCCTCCCGAAGTTGATGGCCGCCAGCATCGCGGCGCCGAGCGTGGAGTGCTGCATCCGAGCATCCGAGCATCCGAGCATCCGAGCATTCGAGCATCCAGCAACGTCCCTTGAGTTCGTCCCCTCCCGATCCGTACGAATCCAGCGCCCAAGGACTCACGCATGAGAACGCGGTATGCTTTCCGTTCCCTGCTGGCGGCGGCCTCCGGCGGCATGCTCGCCGCTACCGCCCCCACCGCCGCCACCCCTGCCCGTGCGCAGGTCCAGCTGCGGGTCGCGTCGCCGGACGCGCGGAACGAGGTGACGCTCTCGCTGCGCGGCGACACGCTGCGCTACAGCGTGCAGCGCGACGGGCGAAGCGTGATCCTCCCCTCCCGGCTGGGATTCGTCTTTCGCGGCGCGCCTCCCCTGGGTGACAGCTTACGGGTAATCGATTCCACCCGCAACTCCGTGGACGACACCTGGACCCAGCCCTGGGGCGAGGTGGCCCGTGTCCGGGATCACCACAACGAACTCCGGGTGACCCTTGGAGAAATCAGTGCGCCCGGCCGGAAGTTCATCGTGGTGTTCCGCGTGTTCGACGACGGCATCGGCTTCCGCTACGAGCTGCCGGAGCAGCCCGCGCTGCACGACTTCCTCATCGACCGCGAGCTCACCGAGTTCGCGCTCGCCGACGACGCCCGCGCCTGGTGGATCCCCGCCAACCGGCCGCGCCCCGACCGGTACGAGGAGCTGTACTCGTCCGGCCCGGTGAGCACCCTGGATACCGTGGAGACGCCGCTCACGCTCCAGTTTCGCAGCGGTCTGTACATGGTGATCCACGAGGCGGCGCTGGTGGACTACGCGGGGATGAACCTCGTGGGCTCGCCCGATCGCACGCTGCGCCCCGCCTTCGCGGCGTGGGCCGACGGCACGAAGATTCGCGGCCGCACGCCCTTCGTCACCCCCTGGCGGACGATCCAGCTGGCCGACCGCGCCACGGAGCTGGCGCCTTCGGTGCTCGGCCTCAACCTCAATCCGCCGTCGGTGATCCAGAACACCAGCTGGATCAGGCCCATGAAGTACGACGGCATCTGGTGGGGCATGCACCTCGGCGCGATGACGTGGAGCTCCGGGCCGAAGCACGGGGCCACCACCGAGAACGCGAAACGGTACATCGATTTCGCCGCGGCCAATGGCCTGGGCGGCACGCTCGTGGAAGGCTGGAACATCGGCTGGGACGGCGACTGGACCGCGCACGGCGACAGCTTCTCCTTCACCCGCGCGTACCCGGACTACGATTTGCGCGCCGTGGCCGCGTACGCCAGCCAGAAGGGGATCGCGCTCATCGCGCACAACGAGACGGCGATGGGCATCGAGAACTACGAGCGGCAGCTGGAGGACGCGTTCTCGCTGTACGAGTCGCTCGACATCCACGCCGTGAAGACCGGCTACGTGAACGACACCACGCCGCAGGGGCAGGCGCACCACTCGCAGTACATGGTGCGCCATTATCACAAGGTTATCGAGGTGGCCGCCCAGCACCACATCATGCTCGACGTGCACGAGCCGATCATGGACACCGGCGAGCGCCGCACCTATCCCAACATGCTGAGCCGCGAGGGCGCACGCGGCCAGGAGTACAACGCCTGGTCCAGCGACGGCGGCAACCCCCCCGAGCACACCACGATTCTCTTCTTCACTCGCCTGCTCGCGGGGCCCATGGACTTCACCCCGGGCATCTTCGACATCCTCATCCAGCGCCCCACCGGCACGCCGCGGAAGCCGTACGAGCCGCGCGTGCGCACGACGCTCGCCAAGCAGCTGGCGCTGTACGTAGTCCTGTATTCACCCCTCCAGATGGCGGCGGACCTCCCCGAGAACTACGCCCACCAGCCCGCGTTCCAGTTCATCCGCGACGTGCCCGTGAACTGGGACACCACGCGCGTGCTCGAGGGCAGCATCGGCGATTACGTCGTGGTGGCGCGCCGCGAGCGCGACGGGCCGAGCTGGTACCTGGGCGCCATCACCGACGAGGAGGCACGCAGCTTCGACGTCCCACTCTCATTTCTCACGTCAGGCCGTACGTACGTGGCGGAGATCTACGCCGACGGTCCGGGGGCCAACTGGCTCACCAACCCACTGCCGGTCGCCATCTCGCGGCGCACGGTGGACGCGAGCACGCGGCTGCACCTCGCCCTGGCCCCCGGCGGCGGCCAGGCGATTCGCATCCATCCGGTGCGGTGACGCGTGCCTTCGAGCGGAGCACGGATGCGCTGCGCCGCCGTGGCGGTCGTCGTGACGATGGCCGCCTGCCGGCGCGCGCCCGATGTGCCCCCGCTCTTCGAGCAGCTCTCGCCCGCGGCGACGGGCGTGACCTTCGTGAACCGGCTCCCCGAGTCGCCTGATTTCAACATCCTCAACTATCTCTACTACTACAACGGCGGGGGCGTGGCGGCGGGCGACGTGAACGGGGATGGCCTGCCCGACCTGTACTTCACGGCCAACGTCGGCCCCAACCGGCTGTACCTCAACCGGGGGAACTACCGGTTCGAGGACGTCACCGACCGCGCGGGGGTGGCGGATTCCATCGGCTGGAAGACCGGCGTCACCATGGCGGACGTGAACGGCGACGGACTGCTGGACATCTATGTCTCCGGCGTGGACGACCACGCGATGCATGGCCGCAACGTGCTGTACATCAACAACGGCGACGGCACCTTCACCGATCGCGCCGCGGCGTACGGCCTCGCCTTCGCCGGCTATTCCACGCAGGCGCTGTTCTTCGACTACGACGGCGACGGCGATCTGGACGTGTACCTGCTCAACCACGGCACCCACGCCGAGCGCGCCGGCGGCGACGTGCCGGACAGCAGCGCGCACGCCGCCTCGGGCGACCGGCTGTATCGCAACGATGGGGGGCACTTCGTGGACGTCACCGATGCCGCCGGCGTGCGCGACCGCGCGAACGGCTTCGGGCTGGGCGTCGTCGCCACGGACGTGAACCTGGACGGCTGCCCCGACCTGTACGTCGCGAACGATTTCCAGGAGAACGACCTGCTGTACGTCAACAACTGCAACGGCACCTTCACGGAGTCGCTGGCGTCGGCGGCGGGCCACACCAGCCGGTACTCCATGGGAGTGGATGCCGCCGACGTCGACGGCGACGGCCGCCCGGACCTCTTCGTCGCCGACATGCTGCCGGATCGTGAGGACATTCTCAAACGCTCGGCGAGCACCGACAGCTGGGCGCTCTCGGACCTGCGCCTCCGCGCCGGCTACCAGCCGCAGTACGCACAAAACACCCTGCAGCTCAACCGCGGCGGCGGGAAGTTCAGCGAAGTGGGATATCTCGCGGGCGTCTTCGCCACCGACTGGAGCTGGGCGCCCCTCTTCGCGGACCTCGACAACGATGGGCGCCTGGACCTCTTCGTCACCAGCGGCATCTACCGGCGGCCGAACGATCTGGACTACATCGACTACGTGGACAACGCCGCCGTGCAGGCGTCGCTCGCGAACGGTGCCCCCGCCCCGCAGGTGTACCGGTCGCTGCTCGAGCGCATGCCGCAGGTGCCCGCGCCCAACCACGCCTTCCGCAATGAGGGCGATCTGCGATTCACCGACATGGCGCCTGCGTGGGGGCTCGCGCAGCCCGGCTTCTCCAACGGCGCCGTGTACGTGGACCTGAACAACGGCGGCGCGCTGGACCTGGTGGTCAGCCACATCGATGCCCCGGCATCCATCTATCGCAATCACGCGCGTGAGCGCAATGGCAACGCATATCTCACGGTCATGCTCCACGGCGCGGGCGCCAACACGGAGGGCATCGGCGCGCGGGTGATCGTGGTGCATCAGGGCGCTCGGCAGATGCTGGAACAGATGCCCACGCGCGGCTTCGAGTCCTCCGTCGACCATCGGCTGCACTTCGGCCTGGGGCGCGCCACGCGCGTGGATTCGCTCACGGTGATCTGGCCCGACCGCTGGGTGCAGGTGCTCACGGACGTTCCCGTCAACCGTACGCTGACGCTGTCGCAGAGGGACGCCCATCCTTCCCCCCGCCCCCTGTCCCACGCCCCGCACCCCACGTTTTCCAGCGTGGAGCTGTCCGTACCCTATCAGCACATAGAGAGCAGCTTCGCCGACTACGATCGCGAGCCGCTCATCCCGCACCTGCTCTCCAGGCAGGGGCCCGCGCTTGCCGTGGCCGACGTGAATGGCGACGGGCTGGACGACATCTACGCCGGCGGCGCGAAATGGCAGCCCGGGCGGTTGCTCCTCCAACAGCGCGACGGTTCCTTTCGGGTGAGCCCCCCCGCCGGCGAGGCCGCCTTCGCCGCCGACAGCCTCTCCGAAGACGTGGACGCGGCATTCTTCGATGCGAATGGGGATGGGCTCCCCGATCTGTACGTGGTGAGTGCCGGCAACGAGTTCTGGGGGAACGCGGACGCGCTCCGCGGCCGATTGTACATCAATGACGGCCAGGGCCGCTTCCATCGGGCCACGGACGCGCTGCCGGCCATCTTCGAGAACGGCTCGTGCGTGGTACCGGGCGACTTCAACGGTGACGGCCACGTCGATCTCTTCCTGGGCAGCCGCGTGGTGTCGCGCCAGTACGGGCTCACCCCCCACAGCCATCTGCTGGAGAACGACGGCCGCGGCCACTTCGTCGACGTTACCGCCGCGAAGGCGCCGGGCCTCGCCGACGCGGGAATGGTGACGTCGGCGGCGTGGATCGACTACGATGGCGACGGCAAGCTGGATCTCGTGGTCGCGGGCGAGTGGATGCCCGTACGCGTGTTCCACCAGGAACAGGGCAGGCTCGTGGAGCGAACCACCGAGGCGGGGTTCGCGGGTACGGAGGGCTGGTGGAACAGCGTCACCGCGGTGGATCTCGATGGTGACGGTCGCCAGGATCTGGTGCTCGGCAATCTCGGGCTCAACTCGTATCTGCGTGCCTCCGCCGCCGAGCCCGCGCGCATGTACGTGGGAGACTTCGGTCACGACGGCACGCTGGAGCAGCTCATCACCATCTACAAACATGGCGTGAGCTATCCGCTCGCGGACCGCGACCAGCTGGTGAAGCTCATCCCCAGCCTGCGCAGCCGCTATCCGACGCATGCCTCGTTCGGCGCGAGCCGTCTGGAGGACATCTTCCCCGCGGCGGATCTGAAGCACGCGAAGGTGCTGCAGGCGCGCCTCTTCGCCAGTGTCGTCGCGCTGAACGACGGCCACGGCAGGTTCAGCATCCACCCGCTGCCCACCGAAGCGCAGCTCGCGCCGGTGAACGCCGTCGTGGCACGCGACTTCGACGGCGACGGCCGCGTGGATCTGCTGCTCGCGGGAAACGACTATAGCATGACCCCGATGCTGGGCCGCGGCGATGCCAGCTACGGGCTGCTGCTGCACGGCATCGGCGATGGACGATTCCAGCCCGTGGACCTGGAGCACAGCGGCGTGTCGATCGAGGGCCAGGTGCGCCACATGCAGCCGCTGCGCGCGGCGGGTGGAGGTGAGCGTACGGGCCAACTCATCGTCATCGCGCGCAACAACGATCGGCTGCAGTTCCTGCGAGCATCGGGCGCACGGGATTCTCGGCCGCA
>DATEPM010000003.1:0-6761 GCA_035273185.1 Gemmatimonadaceae bacterium | reverse complement strand
CGGCCAGCGCTCCGGCGTGCGCGGCCACGCTGCCGCCGCCCGGCGTGGGCACCGGCGCGGCCACCGACGCCACGAACCCGGAGAGCGACTCGCCTCCCTGGACGGCCTCGCGCACACGACGCTCCAGCACCATCTCGGGCGAGAAGTTGCGCAGCTGGACGTGACGCGCGGCGGTGTCGAAGAGCACGCGCTCCGGAACGAGGCCCACGATCTCGCTCCAGGTGGGGCTCACGCCCTGGCTCGCGGCCTCCATCTTCACCATGTCGAAGGCGCGAAAGAGCGGCGTCTTCTCGGTGTCCACGAGGTTCATCGACACCTGTGCCTGGCCGTCCACCTCCAGGCCGAGCGCCTTCACGTAGCGCAGGCCGCCGGACGAGTGGCGCAGCGCCTTCGCGACCTCCTTTGCCACGGGGACGTTGACCGCGGGGCCGAGATAGACGTTGTACGCCACGAGAAAGGGGCGGGCGCCGATGGCCACGGCGCCCGCGCTCGGGTGAATCCGCGGCGGACCGAAATCGGGCAGGCGCGTGGCGTCGCGGCCGATCTGCTCGCGCAGCCCCTCGAACTCGCCGCGGCGCACGTCGGCGAGATTCTCGCGGTCGGCGCGCGAGGCGGCGCGCTCGTAGAGGAATACCGGGATCTCGAGCGCCTGGCCCACCCGCTCCCCCAGCGCGCGCGCGAGGACGATGCAATCCTCGATCGTCGTGCCCTCGAGGGGGATGAAGGGCACCACGTCGGCCGCGCCCATGCGCGGATGCTCGCCGGTGTGCGTCGTGAGATCGATGAGATCGCGCGCCTTCGCGATTCCCGCGAACGCGGCCTCCACCGCGTGCTCGACGGGGACCACGAAGGTGATCACCGTTCGGTTATGCGAGACGTCGGAGGAGACGTCCAGCACGGCGACGCCCTCCACCGCGGCGATGGCGGCGCGGAGCGCCTCGATGATCTCGGGGCGGCGCCCCTCGGAGAAGTTCGGGACGCATTCGACGAGCTTCATGGCAGAGGGGAACGAAAGACGGAAGTCGGAGGTCGGAGCAGGGAAGAGGAACCGGCATCACGCCAGACGGGATGCCGGCGACAGTGCCTCACGCGTCGCGCAGCGTCTGCAGCAGCCACGCGTGCATCACCGGGTTGCCCGCGATGATCGAGGTCTGCGCCACCGGCGCGGGCGTGCCGTCGATGGTGGTGACGATGCCGCCAGCCTCGCGCACGAGGAGGATGCCGGCGGCCACGTCCCAGGGGGCGAGGGTGAGCTCCCAGAACGCGTCGAAGCGGCCGCACGCCACGTCCGCGAGATCGAGCGCGGCGGAGCCGGGACGGCGCACGCCGGCGGCCTGGCGCGTGACCGCCGCGAAGCCCGGCAGATACTCCTGCTGCTGGCCCGCCAGCTTGAAGGGGAAGCCCGTGCCGATGAGGGCGCGCACGGGGTCGGCGATGCGCGAGACGGCGATCGGCTGGCCGTTGCGCCGCGCACCGCCTCCGGCAACGGCCGTGAACAGCTCGCCCGTGGGGACGTTGAGCACGGCGCCGGCGGCGGGCACACCATCCACCAGCGCGGCGATAGACACGGCGTACCACGGGAAGCGGTGCAGGAAGTTGGTGGTGCCGTCCAGCGGGTCGGCGACGAACGCGAGGCCGTGCGCCAGCCGTTCGCGCGCGAGATCGGGGGAGAGCTCCTCGCCGAGGATCTCCGCCTCCGCGTGCCGCCCGCGCACGACCTCGCGAATCACGCGCTCCGAGGCGCGATCGGCGTCGCTCACGAAGTCGGCGCGGGATTTCTCCTCCCACTCGAGGGTGTCCAGGCGCGCGGCGTACGCGCGCACCTCCTCCGCGCCACGCACGGCGGCGGCCACACACGTCGCCAGGAGCGCGCGCCGCGCGGCGGGCCGCGTCACCGCGGCTGCATCTCCCGCGTCGTGCACGCTTGCTTGCGAGCGTTCGGAGTCGCTCATACCTTGCGCGGATGTCTCGGATCTTCAGCGGAATTCAGCCGTCGGGTGAGCTGCACGTTGGGAACTATCTGGGCGCGGTGAAGAACTGGGTGCAGCTGCAACATCGGCACCCGACCATCATCTGCATCGTCGATTACCACGCGATCACGGTGCCCTACGAGCCGGAGGCGTTGCGGGCGCGGCGGCGCGCGATGGCGCTCTCGCTGCTGGCCGCGGGCATCGATCCCGAGACGGCGACCCTCTTCGTGCAGTCGGACGTGCCGGAACATACCGAGCTGGCCTGGATCTTCAACACCATCACGCCGCTGGGCGAGCTGGAACGCCAGACCCAGTTCAAGGACAAGGCCGCGCGGCAGGAGAGCGTCAACGCGGGGCTGCTGAACTATCCCGTGCTCCAGGCGGCGGACATCCTGCTGTATCGCGCCGACCTCGTGCCGGTGGGGGAGGACCAGCTGCAGCACCTGGAGCTCTCGCGGGTGATCGCGCGGCGGTGGAACGCGCAGTTCGGCCGGGGCGTGGAGGTGTTTCCGGAGCCGCAGCCGGTGCTGACGCCGACGCGGCGGATCATGGGGCTGGATGGCCAGGCCAAGATGTCGAAGTCGATGAACAACACCATCGGCCTGCTGGAGGCGCCGGATGCGGTCTGGCAGAAGCTGCGCCCCGCGATGACGGATCCGGCGCGGGTGAAGCGCACCGATCCTGGCACGCCGGAGGTGTGCAACATCTATCACCTGCACCGGGCGTTCAGCCCGCCGGCGACCGTCGAGCACGTGGCGGTGCAGTGCCGCAGCGCCGGGTGGGGCTGCATCGAATGCAAGAAGGTGCTGTTCGAGTCGATGGAAGGGGAGCTGGCGCCCATTCGCGCGCGCGCCGCGGCGCTCGAGGCCGAGCCGCGGCGCATCGACGAGGCGCTCGCAGCCGGCGCGACACGCTGCCGTGCGCTGGCGCACGAGACGATGGGCATCGTGCGCGAACGCATGGGGCTGGACTGATGCGTGGATACGCTCGCTGGCGTTCGCGCGGCGGGCATGTGATCTGCACTTGTGCGAGGTGGCCTCGACACGCCGGCAGGACGGATGGGCCGCGCATTGCCGGCGGAGGTATCCTCGCGCGGCTCGAGCACCAGGGCGACCGATGCAGCTCCTGCGCCGAATATTCGCACGCGTACTCGCGTGGCGCGCCGCGCGACGTGGGCTCGGCGAGAGCCCCCTCGGGTTCATTCTGCCCGCCGCACCGCAGCTTCCGATCATTCACCGTGACGTGTCGTCCAGCGGGGTGCGCGTGTACAGCCTGTGCGGCTGCTGCGGCGCGCGGCTGGAGGCGAGTGCCACGCTGTGCGACGAATGTGCGCAGCGGCGCAGCCGGCTGATGTGAGCCGCGGCGTGCGCGGGTGAGCGCGCGGGCCGGCGGGCGTGCGAGCGGGTGGGTTGCGTGCCGGGCGCGCCGCTCGTCCCCCCTCGTGCATGCACCCCTGCGGCCGTCGCCGGGTCGCGTTCGGCGACCTCGGCGGCCGATCGGCCGGTCAACCCACACGAACGGCGCAGTGACACTCTGCTCGACGCATGGCTCTTGCAGCGTTCGCTCCCCACGAACGCGAACGCCACCCGAGCACAGCGACGGACGAGTGTGATATGGCAGAGCAGAGCGATGGACCGCGTGGGCTGATCACCCTGGTGTGCCTGACGTGCGGCAATGAGAAGTTCTACGATCGCGCGGTGCCGGACGCCGTGACGTGCGAGCGATGCGGCGGCACGGTGTTCCGCAACTTCGCCACCCCCACCGAGCCCGACGAGGCGTCGATCGCACAGCTCGAGGACCAGGCACGGAGCATCTCGTACGGCGATTCGTCGCCGGACACCGCGCCGGGCGACGTGCGCGATCTCGACTCGCGATGAGCGAACGCCGGGGCGCCGTGCCGCTCGGCGGCGCTCCGGCAATCCCTCGATGCGCCACGCGCGGGCGGGAGCCCTGACATTTCACTCTCTCTGATCGGGAGCGCGGCCGACGCGAGCTCGCTCTCCCAGCTGAGCGATGCGCTCAAGCTCGTCCTGCTGTTCAAGCTGCTGCTCGCCACGGTGCTGGGCGGCGCGATCGGCCTGGAGCGCGAGATCGCCGGAAAGCCCGCGGGGCTGCGGACGAACATTCTGATCTGCGTCGGGGCCGCGCTGTTCATGCACCTGTCGATCCTGGTCGCCGAGATCGGCTTCTCCCCCGATGGCCATCCGTACGGCGACACCACCCGGATCGCGGCGCAGATCGTCTCGGGGATCGGCTTCCTCGGCGCGGGCGCCATCCTGCACGCGCAGGGCGCCGTGGTGGGGCTCACCACGGCGGCGACGATCTGGGTGGTGGCTGCCGTGGGCGCGGCGGTGGGCGCGGGGGCGTACGTGGAGAGCGTGGGCACCGTGGTGCTGATGGTGCTGGTGCTCGTGGGGCTGCGGCCGGTGGAGAACCGCATCCTGGCGAAGCGGCGCCGCGTGCACGCGACACTCCGCGTGAGATCGGGGACGGGCTTCGACGAGCTGGGCGAGCTGGCGCGCGCGAACGGCATCCACGTGTTCTCGCGCACCACCTTCGAGCACGACACCGATCGCGCCTTCGAGCTGGAGCTGATCGGCTCGAGCAAACAGCTCGACGAGCTGGTGGACGTGTGGCGCCGCCGGCCGGATGTGATCAGCATCACACTGGATTGACCATGCGCCGGCTGCTGGTGGACGCGAATGCGCGCTCGCGCACCTGGGCGCTGACGCCGGAGGCGGAGCGCCGGTTGCGCGACGCGGCGCCGCCGGACTGGGAGGTGCGCGTCGTCCAGACGCCCACCAGCTCCGACGGCGACGGTCCGCCGCAGCCGAGCGCGGAGGTCGTGACGGGGATCGCGGAGGCGGAGGTCTATCTGGGTTTCGGAATGCCGCGCCCGCTCTTTCTCGCGGCGCGGCGCCTGCGCTGGGCGCACTCGGCGGCCGCGGGCGTGGGGAGCGCACTCTTCCCGGAGATGCTCGCCAGCGACGTGGTGCTCACCAATTCGGCGGGGGTGCACGCGATCCCGATCGCGGAGTACATCGTGGCGGCGGTAATGTACTTCCTGCGCGGCTTCGACATCGCGGTGGCGCAGCAGCGCGAGCTGCTGTGGAGCAAGCAGGCCTTCGTGGACGAGGGCTCTCCGCTGGGCGAGATCTCCGGCCGGCGCGTGCTCGTGATCGGTGCCGGGGGTATCGGCAGCGAGGCCGCGGAGCGGCTCACCGCGCTGGGCGCGCGCTGCGTCGGGGTGCGGCGGCATCCCGGCCGCGGTGCGCCGCGCGGCTTTCAGCGGGTGGTCGGCATGGATGCTGTGGACGCGGAGCTGCCGTCGGTCGACGTGCTGGTGCTCGCGGCGCCGCTCACCGCAGAGACGCGCGGACTGGTCACGGCGGAGCGGCTGGACCTGCTGCCCAGCCACGCGATCCTGATCAACGTGGGACGCGGTGCGTTGGTGGACGAGCAGGCGCTGATCCAGCGGCTCGCGTCCGCGCGGCTGCGCGGTGCAGCGCTGGACGTCTTCGAGACGGAGCCACTGGCGTCCGACAGCCCGCTGTGGCAGCTTCGAAACGTGCTGATCACCCCGCACGTGTCGCCCGTGTCGCCGGGCCGGTTCTGGCCGCGGGAGCTGGACGTCTTTCTGGACAACTGGGACCGGTATGTGCGCGGGGCGCCGCTGCGAAATGTCGTGAACAAGGCGGCGGGATACTAAGTGAGAGAAGAGCGGGGACTGCGAGAAGAGCGGGGACTGCGAAAAGAGCGGGAACTGCGAACAGAGCGGGAACTGCGAGAAGTGCGGGAAGTGCGGGAAGTGCGAAAAGTGCGGGAAGTGCGAAAAGTGCGAAAAGTGCGAAAAGTGCGGGAAGTGCGAAAAGTGCGGGAAGTGCGTAGAGGGACGGAACGCCAACCGATCATCTTGTGAGCATCACGCTGCAGGGCATACTCGGGCCCGTGGTGACGACGTTTCAGGCGGGGAGTGGGGACGTCGATCGTACGGCCTTCACGAACAACATCCGGGCGCACCTCGCGGCGGGGCTGCATGGGGTGGTGGTGACGGGGTCCACGGGTGAGGCGCCGCTGCTGGAGGAGCGGGAGCGAGCGGCGTTGATCGAGGTGGCGCGCGACGTGATCCCGCCGGACCGGCTGCTGATCGCGGGTACCGGGGCGGAGTCCACGCGGGCGTGCCTGCGCCTCACGCAGCTGGCGGCGCAGCGCGGGGCGGATGCGGTGCTCGTGGTGGCGCCGCACTACTACGGCGCGAATGCCATGACGGCGGCGGCGCTGCGGGGGCACTATCTGGAAATCGCCGACCGCAGCCCGGTGCCGGTGGCGCTCTACAGCATCCCGAAGTACATGCACTTCTCCCTGGGGCCGCAGCTCGTGGCCGAGCTGGCGTTGCACGAGAACATCGTGGGGATCAAGGACAGCTCCGGCGACCTGGACCTGCTATCAGCATACCTGAATGCGCAGACCGAGCGGTTCACCGTCCTCACGGGGAACGGCTCCACGCTGCAGCAGGCGCTGCGCATGGGCGCGCGCGGCGGGGTGCTGGCCGTCTCCCTGTTCGCGCCCGCGCTGGCGCTGGAGGTGTACGAGGCGATGCGCCGCGGCGGTGCCGAGGGCGTGGCGGCGGCCGAACGCGCCCAGCGGCGCCTGACGCCGCTCAATGCGCGGATCGTCGCGGAGCTGGGCGTCGCCGGGGTCAAGGCGGCACTCGATCACGTGGGGCTGGAGGGCGGGCCCACGCGGGCGCCGCTGCTGCCGCTCGGCGCGCCGGAGCGCGCGCAGGTGGCG
>DATEPM010000002.1:0-36012 GCA_035273185.1 Gemmatimonadaceae bacterium | reverse complement strand
AATGCGGGGAGCATCGCCGGCAGTGGGCGCGTGGTGCGCACGGCGACGAAGCCCCACCACATGCGGTTCGGTTGCTGCTCCAAGGCGAAGTACACGACCGGTCCGATGTTCCTGAGCTCGCGAAAGCGCGTGTCGCGCGCGGTCCCGACGACGTTCCATTTGGTGGAGTCGGAGGTCGGATCGATGCCCCACACGAGTCGCTTCCCGATCGCGTCCTGGCCGGGCCAGAGCTGCTTCGCGAGCGTCTCGTTGACCACGACCACCGGTTCGGCGCCCCGCGTATCGGAGGCGGTGAAGCCCCGCCCACGAACGATCGGGATCTCGAAGGTGCGGAAGTAATCCGGACCCACCATCTCGAATGGCACGAACGGGTTCTGTGCGCGATCTGTCACCGGCTGCTCGGCAGGGGCGACTTTCGTGACGAAGAGCGACTGCCCCTTGAACGGCTCGTTCTCGATCGGCGTCGCCGCCACGACTCCGGGCGTGGCCTCGATGCGGCGGACGAGCTGCTGATTCACCTCGAAAGTCCGCGCTTCGGTGGTGAGCGCGCTCTGCGGCGCGGTCCACCAGAGGATCGAGAGGTGATCCGGCCGGTAGCCGAGGTCCACCGACTCCAGGCGCGCGAGCGTGCGAACCAGGAGCCCGGCGCCGCTGAGCATCACCACCGCCAGCGCGATCTGGATCGCGACCAGCCATTGCCGCGTTCTCCGCGCCGAGCGGCTTTCCGTTCCCGAGCGCGAATCGGAGCGGAGCACGGTGTACGAGCGGACCCGCGATGCCGTCAGGCTGGGCAGGACGCCGAACACCAGCAAAGCGAAAAGTGTCATGCCCGCCGCCGCGGTGAGTGGTACGCCCAGCGAGCCCAGCGCATCGATCCGCGGCACCTGCGCAGGCGCGGCGGCGCGCACGACGCGCAGTGCGGCCAGGGCCGTCACGAAACCGAGCGCGCCGCCCACCGCGCCTAACAGCGCGTTCTCGACCGCGAAGAGCCGCACGACGTTCGCGGAGCTGGCGCCGAGGGCACGCCGCACGGCGATCTCGCGGCTGCGGCCGAGCAGCCGGACGAGCGACAGATTGCCGATGTTGACGCACGCGATGAGCAGCAGGAGCCCCACGGCGAGCGTGAGCGCGACCAAGGCTGGCCGTGAGCTGCCGAGCACCGTGTCGGCGAACGACTGCGCCGCCACGCCCGAGACTTCCAGGCTCACCGCTGGCTGGTTGGGAGCCGGCGGGATGCTGGCGAAGGGATTCACGTTCTGCGCGAGCGCCAAGAGCCCGGCGCGCGCCGCGTCGATCGTCACGCGCGGCGCCAGACGCGCGACGATGTCCACCTGGAGCGCGTTGGCTTTCCGCGGAAGCGCCAGCCACACGTCGGTACCGCTGGGGTACTCGAACCCCGCCGGCGCCACGCCGATGATGCGCGCGTGCTGCTGGTTGTACGGGATCAGGAGCGAGTGGCCCACGACCGACGGATCGCCGCCGAAATCGCGGCGCCAGGCCGCGTAGCTCAGCACCATCACGAGTGGCGCGCCCGCCTCTGCATCTTCGGCATGGCGAAAGCGGCCGACGACCGGGCGCATGCCGAGCACGTCGAAGAAATTCGTCGTCGCACTGGCGACAGCAAGAACGACCGTCGTGCTTCGATAGACGAACGGCACCGGCCGCGCATCCATGTGGTACACGCCGGCCACACCCCGGAACAGCGCGCTGTCGCGCGCGATCTCCGCGAGGTAGGCAGCCGGCACATCCAGATGCCGCCCGCTGCGGTCGAGCGTGTGCATGACGGCCACGCGGTCCTGCGCCGCGATCGGCAGTCGATCGATCAGGACAGTCTTGAAGATCGTGAACATCGCGGCCGACATGCCGATGCCGAGCGCGAGGATGAGCAGGGCGGCGATCGTGAAACCGGGCGTGCGCCGCAGCGAGCGCAGGGCGTGGCGGACGTCGCGGGAGAGCGTGTCCATGGTCCTCCCATCAGGGGCGGGTGCGGCCGTTGCGGGGCAACGTACGGGCCACCCGGCCAGGCCGGAAGGATGCACATGGGTAGCGCTCGAAGATGCTATGGAATGGCGAGCCCGTACTGCGCGTCGATGGCCTGCGCTGCGGCCTCGGCGAGCAGCCCCTGTCCTGCCGCATTGGGATGTACCCCGTCGAGGCTCATGTACGTTCCGAACGGGCTGTCGGAGAACAGCACGTCCACCAGGCTGAAACGCGGCTTCGGCAGCCCATACACCGCGTCGAGGCTGAAGTACGCCCAGCCGTTCGCGGCGGCCTGCGTCTGGATATGGGTATTGATCTGCGCCATCCGGGCGTTGATCGCGCGGACGTCGCTCGCGGTCAGCACGTAGTCCACCGCGCCGGGCACGTCGGAGCAGGTGGCGGTGGTGGGACGCGCGGCCATCAGCGTCAGCACATAACCGGGAATGAAGAGATAGTTGGAGCTGAAGTAGCAGTTCAGGCTCACCTTGATGCCGAGGGTGAGCAGATACGGCCACTGCTCGAAGAGCTCCCGCGCGCGCCTGATGCTCGGGAAGTTGGCCGCGTCGCTCGGCAGCCCCACCAGCACCGCGCGAGCGCCCGTGGACTGCACCGCCGCGATCACCTGGTCGTAGTCCGCCTCCCAGTTCGCGTAGGGCGTCATCGCCGAGATGCGCCCCGTGCTCGCGGGAAGCACGTCGTTCGCCGCGAGCTCCACGGAGACGAAGGTCGGCTGCTGCGCGAGCATCGCGGTCACCTGCGTCTGGCCGGGCAGCAGCACGCGGCTGTACAGCGTGCCCGTGCGCGTTGCGGCGCCCCCCTCCGACTCGATGGTGCTGTACAATGCGTCGTGCACGTCGGCGCCCGAGATGGCGACGTTGCCGGCCGGCAGCACCACGCCCGCCTGGAGCGGTGCGCAGGTGTTCATCACGGCCGTCACCAGGTCGTTGCCGAAGGCGCCGACGAGCACGAGATCCGTGGCCAGCGGCGCAACCAGCGGAGGCCCGCATCCGGGGTCGTCGACGAGGGGCGAGGTGAACGTTGCCCCCGCCTTGCCGGCGAGCTGCGCGGGCCAGGCGGCGCGCTCGGTGCCGGCGGTGATGCCGGCGGACTGCACCCCCATGCTGTTGCTCGTGCCGAGGGCCACGTACCGCTGGAAGATCTCCTGCGCCGTCGGCACCGCGTCCATGCTCGGGCCGTCGGGGCCGAGTCGCGCCGGCCGTGGTTGCAGGGGGTCGGCGCAGGCGGAGAGGACGAGAGCTGCGCCGAGGAGTGCGAGGGGAACCCTTCTCATGTGCTCCTCCTGCTCGCGGGCGCGAGCCGGTGGAGGGACTGCCAGTCGCGCCACGCCCTCGCGACGCCGTCAGTCGCGCGCACAGCGCGACAGGCGTTTACAACGTGAGGCGAGCCTCGGGGGAGCGCAAGAGGGACTGCTGTGCTTCACGGAATTCGGGTGACTGACGGCGCATTGACAATACGGGGCAGTCCTGCCATTTCACGCGGCGGCGAGCGGAAAGCCGTTCGGCTTTCCTCATCTCGCGCACGGTAATCGACGGCGGTTGCCGACCACATCTGCGCGTGGAGGATGTCAATGAGAAGCATCGGAAGCGGCGTGATCGTGCTGGCCGCCGCCACACTCGCCGCGTGCTCGAGTGCCGACCGGATCGCGAATCCATCGCAACCGGGCCTCGAGAAGCCGACGCCGGCCAGCATCGCCAGCGCCATCGCGCCGGCGGGCATACCGGCGCCGCCGTCGGGATTCACGCTGTACTGGTCCGACGACTTCACCGGAGCCGCAAATACCGGCGTCGACACCTCGGTGTGGAAGTACGACACGGGAGCGGGCCGCACGTTCGGCACCGGCGAGATCGAGAACATGACGAACAGCACGACGAACGTCTATCAGGACGGCGCCGGCACTCTCGTCATCAGAGCGACCAAGTCACACAACGCCTGGTACTCGGGGCGAATCGAGACCAGGCGCGCCGACTTTGGCGCTGCTCCGGGCGGCGTGGTGCTCATGCAGGCAGCGATTCAACAGCCCGACTCGAACCTGAACACGACCAACGGACTGGGATATTGGCCCGCGTTCTGGATGCTGGGCTCGACGTACCGGACCGGGACGGCGTGGCCGACGAGCGGCGAGATCGACATCATGGAGGACGTCAACGCGCAGTCGGTGGTGTACAGCACGCTGCACTGCGGGACGTCTCCTGGCGGGCCGTGCAACGAGACCACGGGCATCGGCTCCGGACCAGACGCGTGCGCGGGGTGCCAGACCGCGTACCACACGTATGGCGTGCAGATCGACCGCTCGGTGTCGCCGGAGCAGATCCGGTACTACCTGGACGGCGTCGTGCACTTCACGATCGACGCGACGCAGGTGGACGCGACCACGTGGTCGCAGGCGGTGGATCACCCGTTTTTCATCATCTTCGATCTCGCGATGGGTGGCGGGTTCCCGAACGCGATCTGCAACTGCACGTCACCGACGAGGTCAACCGTCGCCGGCGGCGCCATGCGCGTGGCATACGTGGCGGTTTATAACAAACCTTGAAGGTCGTACGGGGTGGGGGCGGCGGCGAGGCGTCACCGCCCCGATTCCTGGTACACCTAACAGGAGAATCCGATGACTCGACTCATCCGCCACGCGCCGAGCGCAATCCGCGCTCTCGGAGCCGCCTCACTGCTCGTTACAGTCGCGAGCACCGCGCAGGCCCAGGCGCGCCAACGGGAGGCGGACGACACGATGCCCACCGGTCCGCTGGCCGCGCTGCACTTCCGTGCGCTGGGCCCGGAGGGCAACCGCGTGGCGTCGATCATCGGCGAACCCGGCAACCCGTCCGTCGTGTACATCGGCGCCGCCAACGGCGGCATCTGGAAGACCACCGACGGAGGCACGAACTGGCGGCCCATCTTCGACCGGGAGAACGTCTCCGCGGTGGGCGCGCTCGCGATGGCACCCACGGCGCACGACGTGATCTGGGCCGGCACCGGCGAGCCGTGGATGATCCGTCCGTACTACACGATGGGCGACGGCGTCTACAAGTCCACCGACGCGGGACGCACCTGGCGGCACGTGGGGCTCGACAGCACGGGCCACATCGCGCGCATCATCGTCGACCCGCACGACGCGAACACGGTGTACGTGTGCGCCATCGGCCAGGCCTTTCGCCAACAGCACGACCGCGGCGTCTTTCGCACCACCGACGGCGGCGAGAGCTGGAAGCAGCTGCTCTTCGTCAACGATGCCACGGGCTGCTCGGACCTGGCGCTGGACCCTAACGACTCGCGCACGCTGTACGCCGGCATGTGGCAGGTGGAGATCCACCGCTGGAACCTGAACAGCGGCGGCCCGAGCAGCGGGGTGTACGTGACGCGCGACGGCGGCGACACGTGGACCAAGCTCGCCGGACACGGACTCCCGGCCGCGGATTATCCCCTGGGCAAGGTGGCGGTGGGCGTGGCGCCCAACGCTCCGAACCGCGTGTACGCGCTCGTGCAGGATGTGCGGCCGGGCCTGTATCGCTCGGACGACCGCGGCGCCACCTGGGAGCTGGTGAACCAGTCGCACGAGACGGCCGAGCGCTCCCCGTACTACACACGCCTCGCCATCTCGCCTGACGACGAGAACCTGCTGTACTTCCCGTCGGTGTCGTTCAGCATGTCGAAGGATGGTGGCAAGACCGTGTTCCAGCCGGGCCGCCGCGGGCCCGTGGTGGCGGACACCGTCCAGCGATCGGACACGGCGCGGCGGGCGCGCAATCCCGGCGCCGGCCTCCAGTCTGCCGGCGGCGACAATCATGATGTCTGGATCGATCCCACCAACGCGAACCGGATCCTCGTGGCCAACGACGCCGGCGTGAGCATCAGCGACAACCGCGGCGCCACGTATCAGCGTTTCATGCTCCCCATCTCGCAGGTGTATCACGTGTTCGCGGACAACGAGATTCCGTACAACGTGATGGGCAACATCCAGGACAAATCGTCGTTCCGTGGGCCCAGCCGCAACCTGGCGGGCGGCTTCCGCGGCGGTATCTCGCTGGGCGACTGGACCGGTGCCGGCGGCTGCGAGGACGCGTTCGCGGTGCCAGACCCGGTGGACGCGAACGTCGTGTGGTCGGGGTGCGACAACGGCCGCATCTACCGCATGGACTACCGCAGCGCCACCGCGCGCGACGTGAGCCCCTGGCCCGTCACGAGCTATGGCTGGGCCCCGGCCGACATGAAGTACCGCTGGGACTGGATCACCCCCATCGCGATCTCGCCGCACGATCACAACCGGGTGTACGCGGGCGCGCAGGTGGTGTTCATGACCAGCAACGGCGGCCAGTCGTGGACGCAGATCAGCCCCGATCTCACGCTGAACGACAAGCAGCACGAGCAGAGCTCGGGCGGCATCACGTATGACAACCTCACCACGTACGACGGCGCCACGCTGTACGCCATCGCCGAGTCGCCGGTGAAGGCGGGGGTGATCTGGACCGGGAGCGACGACGGCCAGATCAACGTGACGCGGGACGGTGGCGCGCACTGGAGCAACGTCACCAGGAACATTCCCGACCTGCCGCCGTGGGGCACGGTGTGGAGCATCGCGCCGTCGCACTTCGACGCCGGCACGGCGTACGCCGCGGTGAATCTCATGCACCAGGCGGACTACGATGCGCTGGTGTACGAGACGAAGGACTACGGCGCGAGCTGGACGCTGATCAGCGCCACCGTGCCGAAGACCGTGAACAGCAGCGCGCATATCATCGTCGAGGACCCGGTGCGCCGCGGGATGCTGTATCTCGGCACCGACAACGCGCTGTACGTCACGTGGAACGATGGCCAGCAGTGGACGCGGCTGCGCAACAACCTGCCGCCCGCCCCCGTGTACTGGATGCAGGTGCAGCCCACCTTCGACGATCTGGTGATCGGCACCCACGGGCGCGGCGTGTACATCCTGGACGACGTCACGCCGCTGCGCGAGTGGGACGTGGCGCAGTCGCAGCCGTTCCATCTCTTCCCGCCGCGGCCGGCGTACCGGTTCCGGCAGCGGGCCGACGGGCGCGAGACCGATCCCGGCGTCCACGTGGTCGGCGAGAATCCGCCGTACGGCGCGGACATCGACTTCGAGCTGGGCGCGCCGATGAAGGACGTGGTGGTCGCCGTGATGAGCGGGCGCGACACCATTCGCACGCTGAAGGTGAACGGGCAGTCGGGATTGAACCGCGTCTGGTGGGATCTGCGCTCCGAGCCCGGGCTGTCGATCAAGATGCAGACGCCGCCGCTCGACGCGCCGTGGGCGGAGCCGCACCGCAACTATGCCGCGTACGGCACGCGGATCCCGCCGGCCGGCCCGATCGTGCCGCCCGGCGCGTACGTGGTGCACGTGAAGGCGGGAGCGCACGAGGCGAGCGCGCCGCTCACGGTGCTCGCGGATCCGCATTCCCCCGGCACGCTCCAGAGCATCCGGGCGCAGGTGGCGTTCGCTCGTCAGGCGCAGGCCGAGGCCAACCAGGCCGCGAAGCTGATCAACGACATCGAGGCGGCGCGGCGGAAGGTGGAGGACCGGGAGCAGGCGCTGGGTGCGGACGCGCAGAAGAACGCGGCGGCGATCCAGGCGGCGAAGGATTACGACGCGCGGCTCAGCGCCGTGGAGGGGAAGCTGATCGACGTGCACAACACCGGCCCGAGCGAGGACGCGTTCCGCAATCCCGTGCAGCTCTACGAGCGGCTGAGCTGGATGATCGGGCCGATGGTGGGCACACCCGGGAGCGGCAGCGGCGGCGCGGACCTCGCGCCCACCGCGCAGCAGATCGCGGTGAACGAGGAGCTCAGGCGCCAGCTCCAGAGCATTCAGGGGGAGGTGAAGCAGCTGCTGGAGCGCGGTGCGACTGCGGTGAGCGAGACGTCGCGGTAAGCCAACCGCTGAGGCGGCAGCGGAGCCTCCGACGCATGGCCATCACGCCTCCGCGCGGAGCGCGACGACGGGGTCCACGCGCGTCGCGCGCCACGCGGGGACGGCCGCGGCGATTACCGACACCACGACGAGCACCGCTCCGGCGCCGGCGATCGTGGCGGGATCGTGCGGCGTGACGCCATAGAGCAGCGATGCGACCACGCGGCCGAACGCGATGGCGAGCACGACCCCGAGCACCACGCCCGCGCCGGCGAGCACGACCCCCGACCGGATGACCACGCGCGCGACATCGCTGCGGCGCGCACCGAGCGCCATGCGAACCCCGATCTCGTGCGTCCGCTGGACGGTGGTGTACATGAGCGTGCTGAAAACGCCCATCGCCGCGACGATCAGCGCCAGCAGCGCGAGCGCGGTGAAGAGCCAGGCGCCCAGACGCCAGGCGTGCAACTGCGGCGCGAGCATGTCGGACATGATCAGCACGCGGCCCTCGCTTCCATCTGCGCGCCGGGCGATGAGCGGCCGGACAGCGGGTCCGACATCGGCGATGTGACCGGGTGCGACACGCACCACGATCCATGACGCGCCGAACTGACGCACCGCCGGCGCGTCAATGGGCAGGTAATATTCGGGCTGCGGCTTCTCGAGGAGCTCCATCTGGTCGCCGCCGCGCTCGCTCGACTGCGCGAGCCTGGCCGTCTCGACGATGCCGACGATCGTGTAGCACGGCGAGGCCGGCTGCTTGTCGAAGCGAATGCACTGGCCCACCGGATTCGTTCCGGGCCAGTACGCGCGCGCCATGGCGTTGTTGATCACGACTTCCGCCGGCGCACTCTCGCCAACGCTCGGCCCGAAGATGCGTCCAAGGAGCACGCGCATGCCGACGGTCGAGAAGAACGAGGCCGATACCGCGCTCACTCCCGGGGAAAGCTGTCCATGGTGAACGAGGGTGTCGCCGTTCTCGCGAAAGGGCCCCTGGAGGACACTGGTGCCAGGGGTGGGATGCCTGACGAGTGCGGTGCGCTCGATGCTCGGCATCGGCGCGAGCCGCGCCGCGAGCTCGCGCGCCGCCGCCGCTTCGGCCGGTGTACCCGAGAGGCCTTTCGGGACGGCCGGTGTCACCAGGGCCAGGCGATCGACGTCGTAGCCAAGGCGCTGCGAGGTGATGTTGTGTAGCGAGCGCACGAACAGGCCCGCGCCGATCACCAGGAGCGCCGCCGCCGCCGACTGCGCGATCACGAGCAGCGTCCGCAGGCGTGACCGGTGTCCGCCACCCTCGCGCGCGCCCGATTTCAGCGCGATGGTCAGATCGGTGCGCGCCGACTGGAACGCCGGCACGAGCGCCGTCGCGCACGCGGCAAAGAGTGCCGCACCGATGGTGAACGCCACGAGGCGCGCGCCGTGGACCTCCGCCTGCCAGTGCGCGTCGGGGAGGAGCACGCCGCGCAGCAACCCGCCCGACCACACCGCCGCGACGTACGCCGCGGCGCCCGCGAGCACGGCGAGCAGCACGCTCTCCGTCAAGAGCATGCGCACGAGCCGGCCACGCGATATGCCCATCGCCAGTCGCAGGGCGACCTCGGGACGCCGCCTGGTGGCACGGGCCAGCAGCAGGTTCGCGACATTGGCGCAGGCGATCAGAAGCACGATAAGCGCGACGCCGGCGATGAGCACTGACAGCGCAAACTCCCGCCGCGGTTTGGCGGGTCCGCGCGAGGCAATCAGTGAACCCGTCACCGCGGTGGCGAGCGAATCGTCGGACGGAGCCAGTCGCGCGTCGCGCCGCAACCCGGCGGTGGCACGGGCGGCCACCGCGGATGCGCTGGCCTCTCTGGCCGGGCGGATCAGGATGTTCAGAAAATACATGTTGTGCTGCTGGTACCATGTCGGCTCCGAGCCCGACGCCGAAGGAAGCCGGAAGCTGCTCAGCGGCCGCCAGAAGTCCGTCACGTCCAGGTCCACGCCGGCGAAGCCCTGCTGCGCCACGCCGATGATCGTGTACGGACGATCGTCGATGCGGAGCTGCCGGCCCAGCACCGCGTGGTCGCCGCCGAAGCGATTCTGCCAGTAGTCGTAGCTCAGGACGACGACGTCGGACGGGTTCGTGAGGCGTTCTTCGTCGGGAGCAAAGAAACGGCCCAGCGCCGGGCGCACGCCGAGGAGGGAGAAGAACCCGGCGCCCACGAACGACGAGAACGCCTGCGGTTCGCCATCGTCGAGGCGCGCCCTGGACGTCGGAGCATACGTCGTGACCTGTGCCGCATCCCCGATGGCCGCGCGGATGCTAGCGTATTTCGGATAGCCGTAGAGGGGCAGGGCGGGCAGCACCGGGTTCGGGTGCTCCGGAACCTCGTACAGCCGCAGCACGCTCTCCGGCGCCGCCACACCGGCCGGCATGCGAAAGAAGATCCTGTCGAGCACCGAGAAGATCGCCGCGTTGGCGCCCAGCCCCAGGGCCAGCGTGAGCACGATCGCCACGGTCACGCCAGGGGTCCGGCTCAGCGCGCGCGCCGCGAATCGCGCGTCCGCGAGCGTGTCCTCGAGCCAGCCGATGCGGCGCCCGTCGCGGTGCTCCTCACGAACCTGCTGCACCCCCCCGAACCGGGCGAGCGCCACCCGCCTCGCCTCGGCCGGCGGCAGTCCCGCCCGCACGTTCCGCTCCGTCTCCATGTCGATGTGGAACCGGACCTCGGCATCGAGCTCGGCGTCCGCGCCGCGCCGCCGCAGCATCCCGCGGGCGCGCACCAGGAGTCCGTTGAGCGTGCTCATATCAGGCCCCTCCCTGCGCCGCGGCTGCGAGGATCAGCTCGACCGCCTGGACGTACTGCCGCCAGCTCGCCGTCTCCGCGCCCACGGCCCGCCGCCCCGCCGTCGACAGGCGATAGTACTTCGCCCGCCGGTTGTTCTCGGTGGTGCGCCACTCGCTCGCCACCCAGCCCTTCTGCTCCAGCCGCTGCAGCGCCGGGTACAGGGACCCCTGGTTCACGTCGAGCACGCCCCGCGAGAATTGCTGGATGCGCGCGCTGATCCCCCACCCGTGCATGGGCTCGAGCGTGAGGGTCTTCAGGATGAGGAGGTCGAGCGTGCCGCGGAGGACGTCGGTCTGGTCTGCCATTGGGCTGCCCTGTCGGGTTTCTACAGGACGATACGCGATCTGCTGTCGAAACGCAACAGGAGCTCCGGCGCGACCTCGGTGTGCTCCTGGCGTCCCCGGCACCCCCAACGGCAGCGAAGAGCACCCGGAGGTACGCGGTAACCACCATTCACTCGGAGGTCCGCATGCCTCGCCATCGCTTACTGGCACTCGCCCTGGTCCTGTTGCTCCCGATCGCGTGTCGTGATGGCGCCGTGCCAGTTTCCCCGTCCACGCCGGTGCCAGACGGCGCAGCGGTGCGAGACCTCGGCACACAAGAACCGGTCGCGTTCGTTCCGCGGGATTATCCGACCATTCAGAGTGCCGTCGATGCCGCGCCCGAAGGGAGCACGATCATGGTTGCCGCGGGCATCTACCAGCAGAACGTGCTCATCGAGACATCTCACCTCCGGCTGGTGGGCGCGGGGGGTGACGTCATTCTCGAGGGCTCTATGCTGCCCGGCAACGGCCTGCCAGCCCTCACCGGGATCGGCATTCACGTGCTCGGCTCGTCGGCGGCAGCGCGGATCACCGACGTCGAGGTGTCTCACTTCGAGGTCCGCAACTATGTGCGCGGCATCGTCGTGCAGTTCGCGACCGGGGTGGTCGTGTCCCACAACTACGTGCATGACAACGTGGACAGGGCGGGAAGCTTGGTCCTCGGCAATGGAACCGGAGTCGAGCTGGTGACTACGTCCGCGTCGGAGGTGAGCCACAACACCCTCGACCACAACGGCCTCGGTGGTGTACAGTTGCGCGTCGGCAGCGCCGACAACGAGGTCCGCGACAACAGGATGGAGCAGAACGGCTGGCAGTCGCCCACGCTCGCTGGCGTCGGCCTCATGGCCACCGGCGCCGGGACCAACGACAACCGCATCGAACACAACACGATTCTCGACAACTGGGGCCGCGGAATCATGGTCGCCCGTCCTCTTGGAACGACACCGCTGATCAGCGGCACGTACGTGGCGTACAACGAGGCGCATGGGAACCAGCGTGCCGGCATCGCGATCATGGATGCGGCGACGGGCAACACCGCCGTGCACAACGACGCGCGGGGCAACAATCTGTCGGGCCTGCCGCCCTGCTACCGCTGCAATCTCTTCGACAATTCGGTCGGTGTGAACACCTGGGAGGACAATCTGGGAACGTTCAGCGGAACCGATGCGTGTGCGCCGTGAGCAGCCTGAGCACACGGGGCAACAGCAGACACGCCGGGCGCCGTTGCCGGCGTGGTCGCCGGGTCGATGCCGGCGACACGTTGGCTGCGCGAGCGGATCTGACTGGGTTGCCGAGCACGACGCGTTTCCTCCGCCAGCGGGGAACGCGCTGTCGATTCGTGCCGCGCTACGCGAACAATTCGCTGATCACGCCGGAGCGGCCGCGGACCGTGGCGCGCGCCGTCGAACTGCTCGGCCCAGGCGCGCCAGCGCAGGTACTCGCGTCCTTGCACCAACTGCGGTCGAGGGATGCGATACCACGGCGACTAGCCAGAAGCCTTACCATGAGGCCACGCGGCGACTTGGCTCGCCGTTATTCTGTGTCTCCTTAAGGCAAGGCGCCCGGCACGTGGCCGGGCGCCTGCGCCTTATTTGAGTCGCTGGTTTTCACCCCTCCGAGGGACGAGATGCACCCTGATCCCTGCTCTTCGACGCTATAGTTCGTCTTCCGGTTCTGGTTGGTGATTTGAGGGCCACCGGCGGAGATTCCGTCTCATTCGCGCCCGCAGTAGCTCCGGTTTGGAACGCGCATATGTGTTTTTCGCGAATACATGGCTCAACTCTGACCCAAACCGCTCCAAGAAAGCGCGTAAGTTGAGCACACTCCGCGTGGCATCCTGAGAGTCGATCTCTTCGTCAGGCAACCTGAAAAACTCAAGTATCTCCGCCGATCCAAACCACTCCGTATCAACAACGCTCGTGAACAGCACTTCGTACCACCTTTTCTCTCTCCTCAGCCGCAGGACGACGTCGTCGTACCTCAAATCGACTACATGCTCTGCACCGGTTTGCCCCACCACGCGTACGAGTTCTATCGCCGGCACTCCTGGTGCGCCGAGGAGCTGAGCTTCTACTACATAGGCCAGGTCTGTCTTGCTCATGATGGTTTCGCTATGGAATAACCCACCAAGCCGGTCGAGGCTTTGCGATCCGGAAAGCGCCCGACCTGGCGTCCGGGACTCGGTCCGCCAGTGAGGTTTCGCGATCCGGGCGACCTATGAGTCCCCAATTCACACTCAGCCCTCTGGCGGCGGTCCGGCCCTCTTATGCTCAACTACCGCAGTACCGCCTCCCGGGGTTGCCTCGCGGCGAGAGCTCGGGGCCATCTCTTGCGCATGGAACGGCACACGCGGATGAACGACAACGCGGCTCGCTATGTCCTCCTCTTTAGTTTAGGCGTCGTTACCAAGCGCCGATTGCAAACGCCCGGTTGTAAGCCTTCGTACAACAAAGCGCACTGTGCCACCGTCCGCGTTCCTTACGTCCTCAAACCATCCGTACGGCTCGGGATCGAGAGTGTCAAGCCGCGCGAGCGCAATTAGGTATCGGCCGAGCTCCTCAAGTGCCTGTGATGATCCCGCCAAGTGCACTTGCGCGGGCTCGCAGGCCTCAGGACCCGGTGCGGCAGCTGGCTGCGAAGTTCCAGCACCCCTTATCGCAATTATGAGTTCCTCTGGATGCTCTGCCGGCACAACCGCGTTGCGATAAACACCGCGATCCGGCTCATCCCGGCCTACTCGGTAGTCGAGCGGTATCTCGACGGTAATCCGCTTGTGCACTGTATTCATTGGCGTCCCTGAAGGAGTTTCCTCAACCTCTCCGGTGCCTGCTGTATGCGACGCTGAATCTCTGCATTGTTGGCGACAGAACCCGGGAGTGCCGTCGGATCGGTGTATTTCGTTCCTGCGTCGGGACCGCGAACTACCTGCACGTGGACCTCGCCCTGGCCGCTTCCACCCACCTCAGCGTGCACTTGGTAGTAGTTCTTCCCGATTTTCACACTGCCCTTGCCGATCGGAATGTTGTTGAACCCGCTTGCTGCGGCGAGAGCAATTTGGTTCTCAAGGTGCTTCCAATCACTCCCGTTTAGAATGGCGACTGCCATTCCAACGCCCTTCGCATACCTATAGACCCAGGATGTAGGCTCGTTCGAGCTACACTGCCCCGTGCGTCCGCACTCGGCTCCGCTGATGGCCGCCGTCGTGTCCACCGCCCACGGATGATTGCACTCGGCTCTGTCGAGGTTGAACCGGATGGCGTTCAGCCTGCGACCATCGAGACCTATCTCGTCCGAGGGTTGTTCACGAAGACGAGCGTCCGCTCTGACGGGAAGCAGTCCTCAGAGCGGATTCGTCGGTGCTGGCTGGCGTGGCTCCCGCTGATCCGGCTGCGGCGTGACCAGTTAGTCACGGCCGCCGAGCTGAGAATCGAGCGCGCCGAGCCGACTGGAGTCGAGAATCAGATATCCAATGTCTCCTCTGTGTGCGATGGAAACGATCCAAGAGCACGTCTCGTCGAATACTTCGATATCATCAGCTGATGGGTACCAGACCCACGGGAGGAACTGCGCCAGATCTGCGAACGCGATCTCGTCGATCTTGTCGTACCTGTACCAGTTGACGTAGACGTTGACTAGTGGATGTATCCCGATCTGGCGCAGCACCGCGCCGAGATCGAAATCGGCATCCTCCGCGTTGATACCTTCCACCGGTCGCATGAGGCTGTCGATGTGATGAGTGAGTGCGAGATTGTCCACTTCTGGCGGAAACCCTACAGCATGGGCTAACCGAATCCTGAGCTTCCGCATTTCGCCCTCGGGAACGCCTGTGATGCTCGGAAAACGCCCGTGTGGATTCATTTCCAGAAATCGCGCCCGCTTGAATGAGTCCACCGATCACGAAGTTGGTGGTTGAATCGGGACCACGCCTTTCACCTCTTGGCCGCTACTTCTCTTGAGGTATGAGTAATCCCACCAATTGACGTGCCAATGGGCCTCATCGCTGCCCGGCTCCGCTCGGGGAGCCAGATGCGGGCGTGCACTTCAGGTCGCGCGGAGACGGACCTCCGCAAATTGGTGGCGCAGCATGAGCGCTGTCCCTGCAACACTCACAACCATGAAACTCTGCGGCTCCGCTGGCATCATCTCTCGCCTTCCAATGACGTGAGTGATCAAGGAAGTTGCCGTGAGCTCGGCTGCGACTGCCTCCCGCAGATCTGTGCTTTCCTCATCGCGACTAAACTCGGGACCAGCTAAAAGCACCGTCTCCCAGCGGCTGGCCAGAACGCCATAGAATTCCCATAATGAGCCCTCAAGCCTCTCAATGGCTATCGCTGCAATCACTTCCATCGGAATGGCGATCCGGAACGACGTCAGTTGTGCGCCCTGCTCGACACCCACAGCACCGCCCCGGTTCGCACGGGTAGCGAGAGTGTGGACGTATACCAAGAGCGCGCCTGGAAGATCACGACTCAGGTGTCGCTCTCCTTCCGGCCAGGGCTCCTCGAGAAAAGCGTCCGAGTTCACGTCATGAACGCTCACTGATCGGGGTTCGCCAATCCATGGAGCTGTTGCAGAGAGGAGCCCCGCGGCGGCAGCCGCCCTCTCCTTTGCGAGAGGACGGCCCCGGACCAGCAGTTCGACATCAAAATTCTTTCCCATCAGCGGTTCCTATCGGCTACCCGGTGGCGAGCCGACCGGGTACAAACTTCGGAAATTGCCGTGCGGGTCTAGTCGGAGTACATTACCCCCGCTCGTAATCTGCGTCTCACCAGGGTAGATCGGGCTATCTGCGGGATACACGACGCGAGTTGCGTTCGGATCGTTGTAAATCTGATTCGCTAACTCGCGGTACTCCTGCGGCGTTCGGTACCCCGGGCGATTCGCATCCATGTGCTCGCCGAATTTCTTGCCGAATTGCTTGCTCGTACAGGGAAGGTTATGTGACCCGGGGAGCCCTTTCGGGTCAAGCTCACCTTTCGGGTCGAGCGTCAGCATAGTGTTGATTGCATTCGCGAGCATGCCGGATCCCTTGCCCAGCTTGAACGCGTACGAGCTCTGATCAACTTCAGCCGGGATGCTGCTTGGATTCGCCACTCCGACGTGCACACCGGCAATAAAGTCGCAAATCCACCGCGGCGTGCAGAGCCCAAACGGATCGCTGTAGTTGACCGGATCGCCCCCGGCGAACCCATAGGTGTTTAGGCCGCCAGCAAGCCCGATCGGATCCTCTTGTGTGAAGCGGCCGCTTATCGGGTCATAGTACCTGTTACGGCGGTACAGCAGGCCGGACGCGTCCTGCTGGTCGAGAAGCAAGCCGCCGACCCACGTGTAAGTTGTGTTGAGGTTGTTGCTCGCCTCAAAGGGATTCGCCACGTTATACATGGCCGGCGTCGCGTTCCACGCAACCGTCTCACACGAGCCCGTCGTCAGCGTGCAATCCGCTCCATCCCCAGCCGCGGTGCTGCTCGACTCGTACTGACCGCGCCAGGTCGGGTGTGGAACGCGAAGGTTGCCGGGGAGCCGCGCGTCGATCACGCCGACCGGGTGGTCGAGGTCCAGGCCGTTTATGTACGTGACGTAGCCATCGTCAGGTCCGTCCGAGGATGGTGCGATCGCCTGCCGATCTTCGACCAGCACCTCACTCCCGTCCCACATGTAGCGCGTCAGGCTCGACTTACAGTTCGGCTGGCAGAGAGTTGTGATACACGTCCACGCCAGCGGATTGCAGGCAGGGATGCCGCCTGCCCGGCGCGAGATGACCACGATCCGACGCCCAAGTGCGTCGTATTCGTATTCATCGAATGTACCACGCGCATCACCGAGGGTGTCCAGGATGTTGTACCGCTGTAACGCACGCAGGCGGTTGGCGATGTCGTAGTACGCTCGCACCTGCTCGTCAGCAGGGTAGGTGTACTGCCCGGTACCGGTATACGGGGGCGTCTGAGTCAGTAGGAAGCGTTGACTCATGCCACCCGAGCCATCGAACCCTTCGGTGAAGGTCTCCACTGCCTTCTGAGGAGTGGACGTATTCCGCCCGGTGAGCTCTCCGTGAAACGTGTATTGCCAGTACCGTGGATCCTGCACGTTGCCATTCGAGCTCCCCATCCGGCTCTCCAGGTTGTTACCCAGCGCATCGACACGGTATTCCTCGCTCTCCCAATTCCCGAGCTCGTCGATGCGGTCGCGCGCCTGGACCGCTCCCAAGCCAGAATAGACGAAATGGCTCGTGTCGGGATTGAAGTTGACGGCGGAGTTGCGACCGACCTTGATGGGGCGATTCTTTGCGTCGAACCAGAAACTCTCGTCCAAGAGTATCTTGGTGCTGGTTTTTCTGATCCGCCGCGTCTGTCGGCCGTCCGCGTCGTACGTGCGGGTTTCCCAGATGCTCTTGGCGCCGCCGGACGGGCCGATTACCAGACTGTCGACCCGCCCCGCACCATCGTAGACATAACGGAACCAGTTTCCACTCGGATCGGCGATCGAGTCCAGCGCTCCGTTGTCGGTACGGTAATAGTAGCCGATGTTACCGCTTGCGGGCGTCGACAGCACGGAGTCTTTCCCATCGATATTGTACTGCTTCGTGATGCCGTAGGTGTATCCCTGGTAGCTCGTGCCCACGATGATGGTGCCATCGAGCCAGGTCGGACCATTCAGAACGTAGAGCGAGTCGCGATAGATTGCGCCGTTCGGATAGTAAGAACGATGGACCTTCGCGTACCGGTTGTCGGCGGTCAACATGAAGCCGGTATTCGCGTCGTAAGTGAACCGAGCTGTATCCGCCATCAGGAAATAGCCCGTGCCCGTACTGTCGCTCGGGTACGCGGGATACACCTCAAAGCAGTTGGTGCCGGGGGTCGGCCCCGTCACGGGTCCGAGCGGCCATCCGTCACAATACTGGCGCGCGTACGTGCGGGCGGGCATGACTTGCGTGGTGACGCGGTTGAGCGCGTCGTACTGGTAGGTCAGCGTGCCGGCTGGGCGTGCCAGGGTCGCGACGTTACCTGCCGCATCGTACGTCCTGCGCTCGTAGCCGCCGTGGTCGATCGTGTGACTCGTTGTGCGGCCCAGGCCGTCGTAGCCATACGAATCGTGTAGCAGTATGTCGCCGGCCGTATCTGCCGGAGTTGGCATCGTGTACACGTTCGTGAGGTTACCTTCAGCGTCGTACAGGTGCTTCACGTACAGCGTCTCGGCGTGCACGGGTGACGACCATGGATTGTTGGCAACTGCCTGCAGCGTGTACCCGATCGCCGGTCCGTAGGAGATCGTCGAGTCCACTTCGTCCGCGCTGTTGTATGTCGTGCGCGTGCTGTCCCAGTACTGAGCGAGCGTATCGATCTGGGAGTTCGTCAGAGTCGTACGGCCGATGCCGTCGGCGTAGTACCTCGTGACGTAACCGCTGGCGGTCGTGACACTGCTCACGTTACCAAGTGACGGGTCGTAGGCGATCGTCTCCAGCTGACCAGTGGAGTTGCCCGGTGGCTGCACGGAGATGAGCCGGTTCTGAGAATCGTATCCATAATTGACTCGGCTCACGGATCCGCGGCCGTCCTGCTCCCACATGCGATCGCCCGTGGTCGCGTCGTAGGAGATCGAGTCCGAGACACCTCCTGGCGAATGCACCCCTGTGACCATGTTCCACTTGGGATCCCAGCTGTACACAGTCGTTGCGTTGCGCCCGTCGCCGAGCGGGTTCACCACAGTCGTGGTGTCTAGGAGCCCGCGCGAATCGTAGAATGCCTGCGTGGTGAGGCCGCCGGGCCGTACGACCTGCGTCGCCAGTCCTGGAAACTGAGCGTTGCTGTAGGTGATCGTGGTCGTTTGGCCGAGCGCGTTGACGATTCTCGTGGGACTGCCCAAGGGGCTCAGGTAGAAGCTCGTCCCGTACCCGCGCGGGTTCGTGTACCGCAGGTAGAGGGAGTCCGTCGAGATCGGCTTACTGGCAGCGGCCATCCCCACATTCGCGGGATTCCGGAAGTACTGGGTGACCGTCGTCCCATTGCCGTCCGGCGTGGACGCGTCCGCGAGACCGGGACCGGACGACTCCCAGTCGAGCTGCGTGCGCACGAGGCGGCGATCGGTCCGCGCGCTTATAGCGGTACCAGGCGCGGCGGCCGCGTACTCGAACGTCACCGAGTCCTGGCTCGGATCGGTGATGCTGTGGATGCCATCGGTGGCGGATCCGTTGACCAACTGGCGTGAGAACTGGACCGGGCGCGATCCGGACACGCCCGGTGCATTGATGGTGGTCAGCCGGTTATTCACGTCGTACAGGAACACGTATTTGAGACCACCTGGCACGATCAGCGTGTCGAGGCGAGAGGCGACGCTACTGTTCCATGCCATCCTCGTGCTATCGCCGACTCGATTGATGGTGAGGACGTGGTGGCCATGGGCATCGAACAGCACGCGTACGTTGTTTCCGTCAGGTCGCGTCCACAGCGTGTCGGCTGCATCCTTGATCAGGGTGTCCGGCCGATCCGGCGACAGGTCAGCCGTGTAGACATCGCCCGCCGCATTCGTCTGCCGAAACGCGTACTGGCGCATGCTGCCATCACCGCCGATCCACGCCACGTCCGGGTGCGAAGGGGACCCGCCCTGATTGAAGACGAGTTGCTCCACGCCTTCCAGCCACCACCCTGCGCCAAAGGAACTGCTCGAGCGATCGGCTGCGAGCATGGAGCCGTCGACCTGAGCATTCGTTTGCCACGCGCCCGTACCGCTCTTGAAGCGCACCTCGAGGCGATAGTAGAAAATGCCCGTCAGTGTCGTGACGTTCGGAATGGACAGCTCTTGGGGCGAGCGACCGAAGCCGTCGACGGCCCATCCGTAGCTCCGCGACTGGAGAAGCGTCAGGGTGCTATCGGGATTCGGGCGATACACGTTGAACTGCACGCTGTCCGGAATCGTGGTGATACTCGTCGGAACGCTCACCGAGGCAGATACGCCTGGACCAGTCACCCAATCGCTGTAGTAGACGAGGGTTGGGACCCGCGCTTTAGCGCGAGTGGTCACAGCGGGGAGCGGGTGCAGGATCCTGAACGCATCGCACTGAGCGGCGACGTCTTTCACGATCGCGATGGCCACACAGTCACTACGCTCGAGGCCTGTCCACCCCGGCAGGGTGTTGTTGGTCATGACGTTGCTCGGCAACGCCGCCACGTTCACGGTTGACGAGGCGCTGCTCGAGTAACTGGTGTTCTCGGTAGCGACCGCCTGAAGGCTCACCGTACCGGTTGTCGGTCCGATAGCGGTGTGGTAGCTGACGGCGACCGATGCACTCTGGCCCGACGCGATTTGCACCGAGCTGGGTGCCGAGCAGGAGCTCGCACCGCCCGAACACGTCGTGGTGAGCGTATAATTGCCGGTCTCGCTGCCGCTGTTCTTGACGGTGAAGGTCTGAGAGGTATTCATGTCGGACTGGCGCGTGACCGAGCTGCTATCTGCCGTGACCGTTACGGTGTAGGTCGGGACGTACCTGATCGTGACCGTCGCCGAGCCGCGATTGCCCGCATTGTCCGATATGGCGGCCGAGATGGTAGTTGACGCGTTCGGCGCTAGCGTGATCGTGCCGGACGAGGAGGCGTACGCTCCGCAGTACCGCTTCGTCCCCAGGGTGTACGGCAGCGTCCACGTCGATCCATCGCGCGTGATCACGCGCGAACTCGCATTCAATGTGCTGTCATCGCAGTACGTGATCAGGACACTGACCGAGCTCGCATGGACGGTACCCGAAGGTGTGATCTGTACGAAGGGAGTCTCGGTATCGGATTGCTGCCGGCTGAGCATCGCGGCAGCGCGATCGTTGGGGGCGGCCGGACTCCGGGCACTCACCCGATGGGCCTCCCACATTCGCGATGTCCCAGGCGCGGAGTGCGCGACCGCTCCACGGCGGAGATGGCGTGGCGATGCCAGCCTCGCAAGACTAGCGGTTGTGGCGATTGCGCTGGTCAGCAAGGCCAGCGCGAGCAAGTGCGCGGCACCGGGCCGATTGGCACGAATGGTGTGGCCTCGGCGGCTCAACGCAGTATCCAAAGATGTACCGGTGGACGACATACAAGACCTCCAGCGCGCCGTTGGCACGCTACGGGTTGAGGAGCTTCCTCGCTGCGGCGAGGAGCAAGTCGAGCAGCGATCGTTTGTGATTCTCGGGCGCCTGGTCGGTGCCCACGGCCGACGAGACGACTACCGCCACTGTGGACGCAACCTCGGTACATGCGCCCCGGATCGAGCAGATCCGCGCAGCTACTTGATGCGCACCCGATGCGATAGGTCCCTGGTGCGGACCGGGTGGTTGGGCGAGTTGCCCCCAAGCCTCGTCACGCGCCACCTGGAAGAGCTTCGTCTGGTCCGTCCCATCGACCGACACGGCAAAGCTCCGTGCATCGATTGGATCGGCGGAGTCGCCGGGCGCGAAGCGGAACACGACCGTAGGACGGTCCTGCGGCACGGCAGCTCCGGTCGCAGGTTCCACGAGCGCAAGCGAGGGTAGCCGATGCGGCGATAGTGCGGTCGCCGGCGTCGGCGCTGGCTGCTGCGCGCCGGCTGAGTTGGAGGCGCTGCCGACGGTCATGGCGATCGCGAGCAGCGTGACCGCTCGAAGCGATGCCTCGTGAGCTCGCGGTCTGACACACGGAGCGCGCGTGGCCCCGTCGGGCAAGCAGCGAGAGGTTGCGTACAGCAATATCGACATACATGGTCACCTCACGAGTGGTTGTGGGCGACCCACGCCTCACCGCTCGACGGTGGAGTGTGCGCTGCCCTCTACGAGAGAGAGTGCACTGCTGTACGCACCTGCTGACGGGAGCACAGGCCTCCAGAGCCAAAGGCGGGAATAGCAAATGCGAATCGCCCGGCAGCACGCAGAGCGCTGCCGGGCGAATTCACATCGACCGAACGTAGGGTTACGGAGGCTTACCGGATTAGCACATCGCGTGGAGCTCGGGATGCGGACACCAGCGCAGCACCACGGCGCCGAGCACTGCCCCTGGCGCGTGCGGCACGACGAAGGGCCGGTACGCCCGATTCAAGGACCTGAGCTCGATTCCCGCCGCCGTCAGGCGCCCGACCTCTTTGACCACGTAGCCGTGATCGGGATCGCGCGCCACGACCACCGTCCCCGATCTCACCCTCTCCTCCACCCGTACGAGCACGGTGTCGCCGGAGTGCATGAGGGGCTCCATGCTGTCGCCCGTCACCGCGAGCGCGACGTATCGCCCTCGAGCAAGATCCGGAGGCAGCTCGATCGTGCTGTCGCACTCCGCGTCCCAGAGCTCCCGCCCCGCGCCTGCCGCGATCGACAGCCCGGGCATCACGGGGGCTCGGTGCACCAGCTCCGTGTCGTTCAGGAGCGCCGGCGACATCGTCTCTGCGCGCTTCAACGGCGTGCGGGGCGGAGGCGCCTGGGCTTCCCGTACCCCCAGCCGTGCGGCCTGAATGCCGGACAGGATGCGATCCCGGAGCTGCACGCGCTGCGCGTCGGTGAACAATCCGCCCCCAGCGTCCCCCGCTTCGCGCGCCGATTTCCGCGGCCGCAGTCGTCGCCGCCGCGCCAGCTCGTCACGCAAGCGCGGGTCGCGCTCCAGTTCGGAGGGCCGCCGTGATTGCACATAGCCCACCAGGTGAATGAACGCGTCGCTGATCGTCTCGAACCGCTCGCGCTGCTCGGCGGTCATGTCGTCCGGGTGGATGGCGAGCAGCGTGCGCGTTTCCATCACGAACTCCGACCACACCCGCTCGAGCTCCTGTTCCTCCGAGTGCCTCATCGAGGTTCCTCCCCTTCGTTTTCTTCGTCGTCGCGTCTGACGCGGTGTGTCCCCGCGCCCCGGCCTGGCGCTGGCGCCGAATCTTCCCCGCGTTCGGCGGCGCGCGGGCCTCTCGCCTGCTCGAGCTCGAGAATCCGATGCTCCGCCACCTTCCCCGTGCGGCGCAGGAAGCGCGCGAGCTCGAGGCGCTCCGCGCGATCCAGCTCGCTGCCGAACCGCATCGCGGCTTCCCGCAGCCGCACCTTCAGGCGCTCCGCCCGGGTCGATACGGTGCTCCGCTTGCTCCCCAGCCAGTCGGCGATGGTCGTGTACGACATCTGGCGTGAGAGCCAGTGCAGCAGGAGGCGCTCCTCCTCGGTGATCCCCTCCTCGAAGGCGCTCACCAGCCGCTCGAGCACAGGCGAGAGCGTCGGCCGTTCCCATGCCGGCCCGCGCGCCGCGCGAAGCGACCCCTCGGAGCAGAGCTCCGCGATCGCCATCTCGCTCGACGCGCCGATCTGCTCGAGGGCGCGGTACATCAGCGCTTCATGCTGCGCTTCCCGCACCCGCTGCCGCCGCGCGCGCATGCGGCAAGCACCAGCGATGTAGGCGGCAAGGTGGCCCGGGGGCTCACCGACCGCGCGGGTGAGGGTCGTCGCCACGTCGTAGAGCAGCTCGGCGGCCCAGTGGGTCCGGTCGGCCGCCGGAACCTTCAGCTGCCGCGCGTAGCGCTGCACCAGCGGCTCGAACCGGGTTATGAACTCGTCGAGCGCTTCTAGCTCCTCCGCGCGGAGCGCTTCGACCAGCGCCCGATCTCCGATCGCCTGCCACCGATCGGCTTTGCGCTCCCAGCTCCTGTCCACGATGCCCTTCCTCCCGAATCGGTACGAGGCCCCCGCGATCGCTTCCACCCATCTGCCGCTGACGAGGGATCGCGACGCGCCCGCGCTGGCTGCGCCGCGTGATCAGCTCGTGCCCTACTTGAGTAGTGCACTACTGTACGCACCCCCGCTGTTCAGCCGGGTCGAAGCCGCAGTCGCGCGCCGGTGATCCGCAGTCAGTCGAGCGAAACGCCTTCCACCAGGTCGTCTCTGCGCTTCTCCACCCATCGGCGCAGCACACCGGCCCACCGCTCCAGCACCTCCGGAGCAGCGGCGCCGCTCACGAGCCGTCCACGCAGCCAGGCGGCACGTGCGGAACGAAGCCCCATTCGCTGCGCGACACCGACCAGCGCGAGCGCGTCGGCCAGCTCGTTCGCTCGCCGCTGGAGCGGATCATCATCGATGGCGATCTCGGGCTCCGGCTCCGCCGGGATCCGGAGAGGCGGTGCGTTCCGCGGTCGGCGACTCGCGTTCGGCCCCGCGAGCCGCGCGCGGGCACGCCAGCTCTTCGCCATCTCCTCCGCGCTCGGCCGCTCGCGTGAGGCAGTAAACCCCAGGTTGGCGAGTGCACGGCCGATTGCTGACGTCTCCGTGTTCTCGAGACAGGCGACGAGGTTGATGTCGCCGTCTCCTTCCCGCTCCGCCGCCCAGCCGGTGGCCGCCGGATGCTCGTCGGTGGCCGTGCGGTAGACGAGAGCCTTGAACACGATCTCCTTCTCGCTCCGGCTCACGAGCTCCGTCTCGATCCTGCCGAGCGGATGGCGCTCATAGAACAGGCGAATCCGTTCCGCGACGGGCGCGTACGCGTCGGGATCGAATCCCGGACCCATCTTGCTCATGGTCTCCTCCACCGCTCCTGGTTCGGTTTCTCTTCGGGATAGGAAATGTTCGCTTCGCGTGTCGAGATGCGCAAGCACCGGAGGGCGCATCCCGTTGCGGGACATAGTTTTCCACAGCGGGGTGTGGAAATCTCAGCGCATCGACGGACAGAAGTGGGATCCGGTGGGCAGATCAGGCCGCGCCTCAGATCAGGCGCTGAAGGCAGGGCGGTGGCGGTGCGTCCGCCGCTCGCTCACGTACGCGGCCTGAGACAGATTGCAGATCGATGTTTCGAGATCTCCGCTTCGCATTCCGATCCCTCGCGCGTCGGCCCGCGTTCACGCTCGTCGGCACGGGACTTCTGGCGCTCGGCATTGGATTGACCACTGCGGCGTTCGGCGTGGTCGACGGACTCCTTCTTCAGTCACCGCCCTACGATCACCCCGAGCGGATCGTCGTGCTCTCCGCGGCGGACCCTGCCCGCGGCCTCACGGATGCGGCACTCTCCTACCCCTCAGTAGTCGACGTGCGCACCGCGAGTCGGTCGCTCGAAGCGGTCTCCGTGGTGCGAGTGCAGCGCGCGCTCGTGACCGGCGGACCACCAACGGGCCGCTCCACCGGTGCTCGTGTTGCGCCCGAGTTCTTCCGGGTATTCGGTGTCAGGCCGCTTCTCGGACGCTGGCTCCTCCAGGGCGAGGACGCGCCAGGTGCTGAACGGCCGATCGTGCTCTCCGAACGCGCGTGGCAGAACTGGTATGCGGGCCAACCGTCCGCGATCGGGCGGACGCTCGCGCTCGACGGCACTCGCTATACGGTCGTGGGCGTGATGCCATCCTGGTTCGACTATCCGACCGGCGCCGAGTTCTGGATCCCCTTTGTCCCCGGGTCGGCCGCCACCGATCGCACCAGCCACTACGTGTCGGCGGTCGGGCGCCTCACGCCACGCACGTCGGTCGAGCAGCTACGGGCCGAGCTCCAGGCAATCGCGGATCGGCTGGCGCAGGCGTATCCCGCGTCTGACAGCGGGTGGCAATTGCGCGCGATGGCCATTCACGAGTCCCTCGTTGGCGACACGCACTCTCGAGTTGCGCTGGCTGGAGCGGCCACCCTCGTGGTGCTCCTCATCGCCTGCGCGAACGTGGCGAGCCTGCTACTCGCTCGGGGCGCATCCCGGCAGACCGAGACCGCGGTTCGCCGCGCACTTGGTGCCTCGAACGGCCAGCTCATTCGACAAGTGCTGGTCGAGAGTTTGCTGATTGCGTTGGGCGGAGCGGCCGTCGGAGCAATCAGTGCTCAAGCCGTTTCTGGCGTGCTGCGGCGGGCGGTGCCGGGAGCCATTCCGGCGTGGGTCTCGTTCTCGGTAAATCTGAAGACGCTCGGCTTCGTCGCAGCCGCGGCAATACTGTCGGCCATCGTGGCGGGCGTTGCGCCAGCGCTGAGCACCCTGCGCGCTCGGGCGCCGGCTCTCCTCGGCGGCCGCGCCACGGTGTCGACGCACCAGCGCCAGACGCGGCGAGGCATCGTGATCGCGCAGATCGCGCTCGCCACCATGCTGCTCGCGGGTGCCGGGTTGCTGAGCGAGAGCCTCCTGCGACTCCGCAAGGTCCAACCGGGATTCGACCCTGAGGGAGTCGTTACAGCCCACGTCACGCTGATTGGACCACGCTATTCGGAGCCCGCCGCGCGGGAACACTTTTACGAATATGCGCTGGCACGGCTCCGTGCGCTGCCGGGCGTTCAGGCCGCGGGGGCGGTCGACGAGCTTCCCCTCGCGAGCGGTACCAACCGATTTGCGTTCACGCTCGACGGGGAGCCGCGGCCCGCAAAGGGGAGCGAGCCGATCGCGAGAGACGCGTTGATCACACCAGGCTATCTCACGGCGCTGCGCATCCCTGTGCTTCGTGGGCGCGACATCGATGCACACGATGGTGCCGAGCATCCACGAGTGGCGCTCGTGAGCGCGTCATGGGCAAGGCAGTTCGTCAAAGGACGTGACCCGATCGGGCAGCGATTCCGCTCGCTCGACGGCACGGTCGCGACGACGATCGTCGGCGTGGTCGGCGACGTGCGACACGACGCGCTCGAGACGGCAGGTGAGCCAACGGTCTACATGCCACTCGCTCAGAGTCCCGTGGCGGAGATGACCCTGGTGGTTCGTGCCGCATGCGACACACCGGGCCGCAATGCATGCAACGATGCTGCACCGCTCGCACCCGACATCCGTCGCATCGTGACAGAGACTGATCCCAGTGTCGCGGCGTACACGGTGGAGGCGATGTCGGATGTGGTGAGCCAGTCGCTCTCGGGCCGGCGCGTTGGCGCCACCCTTGGCGTGATACTGGCACTCCTGGCATTGCTCCTCGCCAGCGCCGGTATCTACGGGCTCATGGCGTTACACCTGGCGCTCGGACAGCGTGACGTGGGCATCCGGCTCGCTCTTGGCGCCCAGCCGCGGGACGTGCGTCGGCGGCTTCTCGGTGAGGGGCTTGGGCTCGCGGCGGTTGGTGCTGCCGTGGGGCTCGCGATCACCGCGCTTGGCGGCCGGGCGATGGCGAGCGTGTTGTACGGCGTGACGCAGACCCATCTTCCGACGCTGTTGTTGGCGGGCTTGATCATGGTCTGCATCGGGGTGCTGGCGAGCTGGGGGCCGGCTGAGCGGGCAGCGCGTATCTCGCCGGCCAGTGCGTTGCGATCGGAGTGAGCGTCCGAAGGAGCGACGCTGTAGCTGAGGGACGGTCGTCAGGCGGCGGCGCCGCGAAGGGGCGGGGCGGCAGGCGAGCGCTCTCGCGTGAGCTGAGGGCGAGCGGTATAGTATCGCGCCGGCGCAGGCGTTGGTCAGGTCCTCACCCATGAAAGGCTCCTGGTCCCCAACCCGATCGTGCCATGACCCGCGACATCCAGTCCACGAGCGCAGAGTTCAGGTACCTGAGGAGGATTCTCCCGGTAATCGCCAGGCACGTCGAGGCGAACCCGCGCTCCGAACCGGAGGAGTTTGCTCAGGAGGTCTGGAAGGGCATTAGCGAACGCCATCTGGAGTGGCTCAGAACCGTGCACGTGTGGCTCATGGGCGAGTTGCCAGCCCTGTCCAGGAGCCAGCGCGATGAGCTGGACCGGGATCTCTGCGAGGAGACGGGGGTGTCGCTCGGGAGCGTCGAGGCGCCATTTTTGGCGCGGGTAGCCGAGATCGTGCGGGCAGGCCGCATCCACAACGAGTCAGAGTACGACATCCTTGTAAATCGCGCGACCCACCTTCAAGAGCACCCCGCGTTTGCTCAGGAGTATCGAGATCTCGATGCACTCATCGAGGAGTACGAGACGCGGGTGGGCGTTCCATCGACGGACGTCGAGAAAGTGCTCCTCCCGATGAGGCGACTCGTCCAGCTCGCGGCGGTGCTCGAACTGCACCAGAGCGAGTCCCTGCCTCACGGTTACGGGGTTGCAGAGGACAAGCTCTCGCCTGAGGAGGAAGCCTGGGTGCGCGAGCAGATGCGGACGGACGCAATGTTCCGCCGCATGGTGGGATATGTGCAGCACGAGTGGCTTCGTGCGGGTAAGATCGTCCGGGGCGCGGATCGAGCAGATGGTGGATAGGAAATGTCAGGAGCTGCAACTCCGGTTCCGCGCCGCGGACGTCCGTCGCTGTAGTGTAAGCCGGGTATCCGCGCCAGGTGGCGTGTCGCTCGCAAGGGTCGACGCGCCGCATATAGCGCGGGCGGCCGAAATCCTCGAGCGCGCTCGCATCTCCACGAAGGGAGAACTCGAGATCCTCTCCAGCCGCTGGGCCAGCCTCCACCGGAGTGTACATGATCAGGAGCTTCGTGACGTGGGCCGCCTGCTCGCCGGGTACGACTCACGCGTGAGGCTTCTTTAGGTGCATCCGCGGTAATCGGGCATCCTGATACTGCAATTATGAATACGTTCACATTCAATGAGCTTGGCGCGCGGCTGCCGTCAGACGAGGAGCAGCGGTTGTATGCGCGGGATCTCGCCATGCTATCCGTGACGGGAGCGATCATCTCCGCGATGGAGGCGGCGGGCATCACCCGTGCGGGGCTCGCGGACCGCATCGGGCGGAGCGAGGGCTTTGTTTCTCAGGTATTGAGTGGATCTCGCGACCTGACCCTGGCCACCCTGGCAGACGTGCTGTGGGCACTCGGGAAAGAGATGCGTGGTCTGGAGGTGCGCCCGGTCGGGGGGGTGTGTGTAGGCTCTGACGGCGGCGCCGCAGCCATCGACCAGTAGGGTCAGCTCCGTGTTGCCCTGGGGGGCTATCGCTTTCGCGTCCCCTCTTCGCCGCCTGCCTTTTCGGCGGCTACTTCGGGGCGCCGACCAGTCGCAATCGCGACAGCCCGTTGGGCGGTACCGAGGCCGTGATCATAATGTTCGCGATTGCCCGCATCGCGCGCTCGCTCCACGGTGGTCAAGGTGGGGAAGCCGGCTTCCTCGAGCTCATCCCATATGTGGCGTTCATGATTGGCTTCGCCGCGGCGCTCGGCGCCAATCTGCGAAGGCGTCCTGCCGGCCAAGCGTCCAGCTGATCCTCTCACCAAGAACCAAAGGATAAGATGGAATGGCATCAGGGTATTGCATTGCTATCGTGTCTTCGTAGCATGTTCGACCCCATCGTCCAGCAATGGTCGACGCGGTGACTTCGCTGTGCGCACGGCACGAGGCGCGTTTCGGCTGCCGCGCCCTGCCGAGGGATTCACGACGATCCCGTTCGTCATCGAGAATGTCGGCCAGTCGGATATCTTCGTTGCGCGTTGCTCGAACAGGCTCGCCTGGTCGCTGCAACGTCAGGAAGGAGGCGAGTGGCGACATGCATTTACCTTCCAGTGCCCGCTGGTGTTAGCTCCACCCATCAGGCTACAGCCAGGAGACGAGGCGCGGGATAGCGCTAATATCGGAGCCCCCGGATTTGTGCCGGTGGCTGGGACGTATCGACTCCTGGTAAGAGCGTACGCGGACAGCGCGGCTGCCGCTCATGATGCGCCCTCGGGGCCGTTCGTGCCGCTGGCAAGCCGGGCGTCCAATCGCTTCAGGCTGCAATGATCCCGACGTTCGGCACACGTATGAATGCGGGTTCGGCGAGGGTCAGTAGGGCGGCCGACGATACTCTGCGCTCTACCGCGTCACGGCCGCGCGAATGCCGAAATTCGCGCGTGCGCGCCGCGGTGGGTGCTTTCGGGAGCGGCGTGAGGCGCTGGTCACGCATGCATCACGCGTCATCGGCAGCAACTGGTGCGAGCTGTCCGCCGCTCCGCAGGTACTCCGCGAAATCGTCCGGCAGGTCGCTGTCGCGGATCCCGGGCATCGCACGCTCGACGTCGTACGGCGCCGCTCAACATTTACCAACCCGTGACCTGCTCGCTGGGCCGGGCGATACACGGGCGCTCGATGATTCCGCGCCCAGGCACTCCCGACTCTCGCAGCAACCGGTCAACGGTGTCCGTTCCCGATCTCGATCCTCTGCGCCGCCTGCGAGGCGCCGACGGTTCGGTGCTCCTCATCGGCGATCATCTGGAGCGGATCGGGCAGCTCACCTCCGAGCTCCTGAACGCGGGATGCCGCGTGGAGATCGCGCGGCGCAGCAGCCTGCGCTCCGACGCCGAACAGCCGGAGCGCCCGCACGCGCTCGTCGTCGTCGACGGGATCGGGCTCGCGCCGCGGCATGCGGCCGAGCTCCTCGAGGAAGCTGCGCGCACCCACGAGAACACGTCCGCCATAGCCCTGGTGGAATCGCGGCCGACATCCGCGCGAGCGTCCAGCGCGCCGATCCTCATCGTGACCGTCCGGGTGAGGCCGGACGGTCTCCTCGCCGCGACCGGCTCCGTCATCCGCGACATCGCCAGCGCCTGGGCCTCCCTCCAGGCGATCTCCCTGCCCGCCGGTCTGGAGATCGAGCGGCGCAGGAGAAGCGTGACCATGGCCGGGGTTCCGGTCGCGCTGGCTGACCTCGAGTACCGTCTGCTCCGTGCGCTGGCGGAATCGCCCGGTGGAACGCGCAGCTTCCCGGACCTGTGCCGCGCCATCGGGCGCGGCCGCGCGGCGCACGACCGGCGCTCCGGGAAGGCCGTTCGTCGCGCGATCAGCCGGCTCGACGCCCGGCTCCGGTCCGCCGGCCACCGCCTGGAGATCACATCAGACGAATTGGTGCGTCTGCACGCCTCCGGACCACCGACGACCGATACGGGATCGTGACGGACGCCGTGCTTCTCGCCCGCTGCCGGGACAGTACCTTTCAGACGATCCCGGGCGCGCTCGGCCATTTCCGATGCACACTGGAATCGTGCAGCATCCAAGGACAGCCATGACCGTCGATCAGGCCACCATGCAAGACTGCGGTGCGGCCAGGACACAGCGGCGCGGCGCGAGGCGCAGCGGATGAGGCTCACGCAGCGCGTCCTCGCGGGCTCGCTGCTGGTGGTGGCCGTCTTCACGGCGCTCATGGTGATTCTCGCCGATCGCCGGCTGCAGCGGCGGCTGCAGCGCGACGCCGTGGACACGCTCGTCCGGGAGGCGCACGTCGTCGCGTCGCAATGGCGGGCGCGGGGCGTCAACGCGGACTCGCTGGCCGATGCGTTGGGCGCGGAGCTCGAGCGCCGCGTCACCCTGATCGACAGCGCGGGCCACGTGGTCGGCGACAGCCAGTTCAGCTCGGATGCGCTCGCGCATCTCGAGAATCACAGTACGCGGCCCGAGATCGTCGCGGCGCGCCAGAGCGGCACGGGATGGGGGCTGCGCCCGAGCACCTCCGCCGGCGACGAGGAGCTGTACGTCGCCGTGCGCGCGCCGGCCGGGTTCGCGCGTGTGTCGATGAGCACCCGGACTCTGGATGCGATCGTCGACGGCGCGCAGCGGGACGTGCTCACGGCGGCGCTCATCGCGCTGCTGCTGGCGTTCGTCCTCACCTTTCTCTTCGCGCGCCGCGTCTCGCGTCCGATCATCGAGCTGCGCGACGTGGCGCGCCGCCTCGCCTCGGGCGATCTGAGCCAGCGCCCGCAGCTCGCTGCCGCCGGTGAGGTGGGAGATCTGGCGGACGCGCTGTCGCGCATGGCCGAGCAGCTCGAGGCGCGGCTCGGCGCGCTGGAGGCGGAGGACGCGCTGACGACGGGGCTCTTCGAGTCGCTCAGCGAGGGCGTGCTGGCCGTCGATCGCGGGGGCCGTGTGGTGCGCGCCAACGAGAGCGCGCGGGTGCTGCTCGGGGCCCGCGATCCGGTACCCTTTCCGGCGACCCAGCTCCCGCGCGATCGCGCGCTCCGCGACGCGATCGCGGCCGCGCAGGCGGGCACGGTGACCGAGCCGGCGGAGTCCATGATCGACGGCCGTACCCTCGCCGTCACCGCGCGCCCGCTGCGCGGGGGCGGCGCCGTGCTCGCGCTCTTCGATCTCACCCCCTTCCGCAAGCTGGAGGCGGTGCGGCGCGATTTCGTCGCCAACGTCTCGCACGAGCTCAAGACCCCGCTCACCGTCATCGGCGGCTACGCGGAGACGCTGGCGGACGACGACTCGCTACGCACGCATGCGCGGCACTTCGCCCGAACCATTCGCAACAACGCGCAGCGGATGCAGCGCCTCGTCGAGGATCTGCTCGACCTGTCGCGCATCGAGTCCGGTGGGTGGCGCCCCGCGCCCGAGCTGCTGGACGTGGCGGCCGCCGCCCGGGAGGCGGTGGCGCCCCTGCGCGCGGCCGCGGAGCAGAAGGGCGTGACGCTGACGGTGCGGGCGAACGACGCGCCCCTGGTCCACGCCGACCCGACGGCACTCCGTCAGGTGATCTCGAATCTGGTGAGCAACGCGGTGCGCCACACGACGCGCGGCGGCATCACGGTGTTCAGCCGCCCCGATCGCGATGGAGTCGTCATCGGCGTGTGCGATACCGGAATCGGAATCCCACCCGAGCATCTGCCGCGCATCTTCGAACGCTTCTACCGCGTGGACCCGGGCCGGTCACGCGCGGAGGGGGGCACCGGCCTCGGGCTCTCCATTGTGCGACATCTCGTGGAAGCGCACGGCGGCCGCGTGTGGGCGGAGAGCACGGTGGGGACGGGAACCACCATCCAGGCCGTGTTTCCGAACGGCCCGGCCGCGCTGCGAGACGCCATGCCGCGCGGTTAGGCAGGTCGGGCTGGTCCGGCAGCGCCAGACGATAACGGCCGGGCGCCAGATGCTTCGCGGCGCCCGGCCGTTCGTGTCTTCGGCTACTGCTTATCTGCCGCCCGCCTCGGCGACGCCCGTGCTGATCTGGCTGAGCCGCGCGACCAGCTTCCTCGCCATGCTGGCCGGGAGCGGCGCGTAGTCGAGCGACCGCGCCACCTTCTCCCCATCGACGTACGCCCAGCGCAGGAAGTCGACCAGCTTCTTCCCCTTGGCCGCGTCCTTCTGGTGCTGGTACACGAGCATCCAGGTGAACGAGGAGATGGGATATGCATCCCGCCCGGCCGGGTTCACGATCGAGATGCGGTAGTCCGAGCTCGCCGGCAGCTTCGCGACCGCTCCGGCCGCGGCGGCGGTGACGCTCTCCAGCGTCGGCGCCACCCACGCGCCGGCGGCGTTGCGGATGAGCGCCGAGGGCAGGGCGTTGTGCTTCGCGTACGAGAGCTCCACGTAGCCGATCGCGCCGGGCGTCTGCTTCACCTGCCCGGTGACGCCATCGCTTCCCTTGCCGCCAAGGCCCACCGGCCAGTTGATCGCCTGCGCCTTCCCCGGGCCGCTCGCCCAGGCGCTGCTGACGCTCGAGAGGTAGTCGGTGAAGATGTAGGTCGTGCCGCTGCCGTCGGTGCGATGCACGACCACCACGTCGCGGTCGGGCAGCCTGACGCCAGCATTCAGCGCTGCGATCTCGGGGGCGTTCCACTTCGTGATCTTCCCCAGATAGATGTCGGCGAGCGCTGCACCCGTGAGGCGGAGCGGCTGCTTCACCTCGGGCAGGTTGTACGTGATCGACACGCCGCCGAGCACCGTCGGGAAGTGCAGGATCGGTCCACCCTTCGCCTGCGCGATCTGCTCGTCGGTCATCGGACCGTCGGAGGCGCCGAAATCGACGATCTCCTCGGAGAGCTGCTTGATGCCGCCGCTCGAGCCGATCGATTGATAGTTGATCTTCACGCCCGTCTTCTGGGCGTACATGTCCGCCCACTTCGTGTAGATCGGGTAGGCGAAGCTCGAGCCGGCGCCGGTCAGGTCCTGCGCGCGCGCTGCTGCGGGGAGGGTTGCCGCGACGAGCAGGGTCGCCGCCGCGTAGGCGAGGTTCCGTGTCACTGTGAATGCTCCGTGGTTTGGGGTCGACGTCGCATCCTACTGGAGGATCGTCAAGGCCTCGCCATCGCGGCGTAACAGCAGCGTCACACTTGCCTCCGGCCCTCGCCGCCGCGGCATCGCGCGCCGGCCGTAGCCTGAACGGCCGCGCACGGAACGAGGTGTTACCCGATCGATGCGGAGCCGTTACAGAGATCCCTGGGAGAGCACGGCGAGGCGGATTCCATTCCAAGACACCATGACGACCACTGAGCACGGCACCGGTCCTGTCCCGGACTTCGGGATGATCCTCTCGGTCGATCTGCGCAATCGATTGCGCTCGACCCTGCTCTCCGGAGCGGTGTCGGCGCGCGACGAGCGGGAGCTGCGGCTTCTGGTGCGCACGTACGTGCGCTCTCTTCGTGCGCAGGAACTGGAACCGCAACGGATGGTCGTGCAGGTGAAGGACATCGTGCGCTCGGCTTCCGGCGGGCTGTCTCTCGACGGCACCGGGGCGGAGCTCATCAGAAAGGTGGTGGAGTGGTCGATCAGAGACTTCTATCGCGCTGACTGAGGCCTGCCCCGGGGCGAATCGTTACGCGATCGGTGCACGATCGCTGCGGCCTGGCGCAGGGTAGCTGTCAGCTTTCCAGGCGTGTCCCACACCGAGATGCGCCCATGCCTGCTACCCTGATCGATTCACTGACGGAACCTGTGCCGCCCCGCGCCGGGTCCTGGCTCGACGTCGAGTGCGTCGACCGGAGCTGCGCGACCGTGTACCTGTCGCGCAGCATCACGTCGTACCACCTCCTGGATCTCTACCGCGTAGCCAACGCGCTACCCCGAAGCGTGCACACGCTGCGCGTTCAGCTCGGCGGCGCGGATGCCGATGCGTTCACCATGGATGCGCTGCGTACCCTCGTGCGGATGTGGAGGTACCGCGGGCCAGTCCACCTGGTGTTTGCCGGCCGCGCCGATCCCCGCCGCCCGTACCCGAGCCACGACGTCGGTGATCGACCGGCGGCGCTGGACATGACGGACGCGGCCACGACCGCCGCTTTTCTCTGAATGTCGTCAGGCCTGCGCGAGCGCCGCCCACGTGCAGTACCGGGCGACGCTCGAACAGGCGGCGTGCGCCTGCTGGAAGGCGCGGAGCAGGCCCACCGTACGGACGGTGTCGAGGACACCATCGGCATCGGTCCCCACCTGCGACGGCGCGGCGATGGTGGAGCCGAGCGCGGTGAGGTACAGCTCCTCGCCGCGCCTGACGGCGACCTCCGTCTCCTCGGCGTAGCTCCGGACAAGCGCCAGGTTCCCGATGCAGCGCACGGCATCCTGCAGGGGCGCCGCGGCGCTGATCAGGTTGGCCGAGAGATGGCGGGCCCGATCGGGCAGGCGGACGAGTCCCGTGGCGAGGCGAAAGTGCGCCGGTTGACCACCGGCGCGTATGGCACGCCGCAGGTGCTCGGCTATCGCGCTCTCCCGTTCCGCGGTGGGGAGCTCCATGCGCTGAGCTGCGGCGCGCACCTGGAGCCGCTCGATGGTCGCGTCGGCGAACCGATTCAGCTCCTTCAGCCACTTCGCGTGCCTTACCGCGGTGCGGATGTCGTCGTCCATCGCTCCATTCGTGAGCACGGCGGCGGCGAGGACACTCGACCCGAGCCTGACGAGCGGCGGCTCGGTGGAGGTCGGGTTCCGGCGCTCCAGCCGCTGATGCCCGTGATCCGGGCGATGCGCACTCACGAGAGCCTCCGCGCCGCGCGGAAGCGCATCGGGGTGATCGAGCGGCGAGAGGTCGCCGCCTCGCACACCTGGCGATAGCTCACATCCAGTCGATCCAGCTCGGCGTTCCAGGAGTGCCCTTCGGCGGTGCGGCGAGCGCCGCGAGCGAGCGCGTCCCGCAGCACCCGGTCGCGGACGAGTCGGACCATTGCATGCGCCATCAGCTCGGCATCGCCGGCGGGGTACGCCAGGCCGATCGCCTCGTGCCCCAGGTGGTCGGCGACACCGCCGGCGGGTGCGGCGATCACGGGCAGCCCGGACGCCATCGCCTCGAGGACCACGAGGCCGAGGGTCTCGGTCACCGAGGCGAAGAGAAAGGCGTCGCCGCTGGCGTACAGCTCGGGGAGGCGCCGCTGTCGATCGAGGTTCCCGAGGAAGCTGACGGACTCCGGTGCCTCACCGCGGTCACGATCGTGCCACGACGCAGAGTCCCACGTGGGCATCGATGTTTGCTCGTTACCGACCTGGTACCGGAGTGCGGGACGCGCGTGACGGGGCGGAGCGATGCTACATGCGACCATTCCACCCGAGTTCCGA
>DATEPM010000001.1:0-4211 GCA_035273185.1 Gemmatimonadaceae bacterium | reverse complement strand
GTCCCAGCGTCATGGCAGCTCGGCCGCCGGCCGGTGCAGCGCGCCGGCGATGGCGGCGGCGAAGCGCTGCCACACCGGCGCCTGGGCGCGATAGCGCGCGCGCCCCGCCGGCGTGAGGGTATAGAACTTGGCGCGGCGATTGTTCTCCGACACGCCCCACTCCGCCCGGATCCAGCGGCGGCGCTCCAGCCGGTGCAACGCGGGATACAGCGTGCCCTCCTCCAGCAGCAGCAGCTCGCCGGTGGCGGCCTGGATCCACTCGCCGATGGCGTAGCCGTGGCGCGGGCCGCCGCTCAGCGCCTTGAGGATGAGCAGATCCAGACTGCTGCGCAGGAGATCGGATTCCGCCTCGGCCATGCACTCCCCCTGGTTACGCCAGGGAAGCTATGGCTGGTGCCCTGGTGTCGCAAGGGGGGCGCCGTCGGGCCGCTTCCGCGGGCTGCGCGGCGCGTCAGTTCGCGATCTTCCGGAAGCGCACGTCCAGCACCCGGCCAGCAAAGAACGAGAAGCCCGTCACTCGCCCGCGCTCGTCGCGCGCGAAGCGCACGCTCCCCAGCTCGCTGCGCGTGGTGAAGTCGTCGGCGTAGACGGGACGCAGCTCGAGCTCGTCCGCCGGGCGGCGGCGGAGCACCAGCCGGCCGTCACGAATGGCGACCGCGAAGAGGACGTCCAGCTCGTCGCTGGCGTAGGTGCCGGTGTAGTCGTGCAGCGGAATCACGGGCGGGGGCGGCGCCACCTCCTCCAGGCGCAGTGTGTCGTCGTCAGGCGCGACGACGACTATCTCGCGGTGTGGACGCGCCCCCCGGAAGGACACCGCGCCGCGCGGCAGGTGCACGCTGTCGCTCGCGGCAAGCGCGAGGGCGCGGTCGGTACGCGCATCCCGGTACACGCCCGCCCAGCGCGCCAGCTCGGCGGCCGGGGGACGCTGCTTGGGCGCGCCGGCCTGGGTGGCCGTGCGCGCGGGCTTCACCAGGACGAGATCGGCCACCTGGCGCGCCAGCGCGGTGGGATTGGCGCCCGCATCGTTGCACCAGACCGCGACGGCCACGTGCTGGTCGGGGTACCGCGCCATGAAGGAGCGATAGCCGGCCGTGGAGCCGCTGTGCGACACCTCGGGCACGCCCTCATACGGACCGACTGCCAGCCCGAGCGCATATGAGAGCGTCCGCCCGTTCGTCAGGCGCATCGGCGTCTCCAGCGCCTGCACGTACGCGGCGCCGCCCACCCGCGGGGCGTCCAGGTTCGCGTTCCAGCGGAGCAGGTCCGCCATGGTGCTCAGCACGCCGCCGTTCCCGACCATGTCCGTGAACGGCATGTCCTGGTGGAAGCCGACGGCGCGGCTGCCGCGGTAGGCCGTCGCCCGGTTCTTCACGATCTCGGTATAGTCGTCGCGCCAGCGCGTGTGCGTCATGCCGAGCGGCCGGAAGAGCCGCTCCTGCGTGAACGCCTGCAGCGACTGGCCACTCACCCGCTGGATGATGATCGCGGCGAGCGCGTAGCCCGTGTTGCTGTAGACGTACGCGCTCCCCGGCGGGAAGTTGAGCATCCGCTGATGCGCCACCAGGTCGAGCGTCGTCGCCAGGGTGTGCACCTGCGTGCCCGGCCCGCGCCCCTCGATGCCGAGCAGCCCCCACTGGTCGCGCAGGCCGCTGGTGTGAGTGAGCAGGTTGCGGATGGTGATGCGCTGGCCGCCGAAGTCGGGCACCTCGGGGAGGTACGTCCGGATATCGTCGTCCAGCGAGAGCTTGCCATCCTGCGCCAGCAGCACGAGGTCCGACGCCGTGAACTGCTTGGCGATGGAGCCGCTCTCGAACACCGTGGAATCGGTGTTGGGCACGCCGTACTCCAGGTTGGCCATGCCATAGGCGTGGATGTACAGCGGCTGGCCGTTGCGACTGACCCCCACCCCGCAGCCAGGTGTCGTACTGTCGAACACGGCGAACACCCGGTCGATGCGCGCGGGGAGCGCGCTGTCCGGTTGCTGCGCGGCGACCATGCCGGGCGCGGCGAGCAGTGCGAGCAGAAGTGCAAGCGGCAGTGCGACCGACCGCGCCAGCAGCCGGACGGCCGGCGCGTGGCAACGGAGGAACGGCCGGCGGGACCAACCGCCGGTGCTCCACGGACCTTTCGAGCATTCGCTGGGCAGCATGGCGTTCTCCGGGATGAGGGCGCCAAGATGAAGAGCTGGCGCCCGTGGCGCCAGCTGACCGGCGTCAGACCCCGGAGGCCGCGTGCACCTGCGATACGACCGCGCGTGCCGACTCCACGATCGAGGCCGCGTCGATGCCCGCCGCGGCGCGCTGCTCGGCGGGCGTGGCGGAGGCGGGCATGTCGTGCACCGCGAGCAGCATCGCTCGCCCCCGCCACTCGTCGCCGATCAGCGTGGCGAGCACCGCTTCGCCCAGCCCGCCCTCCGGCCGGTGATCCTCGATCGTCACGATGGCGCCGGTCTCGGCCGCCGCCACGCGCAGGGTGGCGGCATCGATGGGCTTAATGCTGTAGAGATCGATCACCCGCGCGGAGATCCCCTCGTTGGCAAGGCGATCGGCCGCCTCCAGCGCCTCGTGCACCGTGATGCCAGCCGCGACCAGCGTGACCGCGTCCGCACTCGAATGACGCAGCACGCGGCTGCCGCCAATGGGGAAGTCCTCGTCAGGCGAGTAGATGATTGGCGTCTTCTCGCGCGTCGTCCGCAGGTACACGATCCCGTCGAGGTCCGCCATCTGCGCCACGAGTCTGGCGGTCTGATTTGCGTCGCACGGGTACAGCACGGTGCTGGACCAGGTGGCACGGAAGGTGGCGATGTCCTCGAGCCCCATCTGCGAGGGCCCATCCTCGCCGATGCTCACGCCGGCGTGCGAGCCGCAGATCCGGATGTCGGCGCGGCTGATCGCCGCCATGCGAATGAAGTCGTGGGCGCGGCTCCAGAACGCGGCGAAGGTGCTCGCGAACGGCTTCCAGCCGCGCACCTGCAGCCCCACCGCCGCGGCGGCCATCTGCTGCTCGGCGATGTACATCTCGAAATACCGCTCCGGCTTTTCCTTGGCGAAGATCTCCGAGTAGGTGGAATTGCTCACCTCTCCGTCGAGTACCACCACGTCGCCGCGGGCCTTGCCCAGCGCGGCCAGCGCCTCGCCGTACGCCTTGCGCGTGGCCTCCTTCCCCCCGCGATCGTAGCGCGGCAGCGTGAGCGCGGCGCTCGCCTCGAAGCGATGCGGTGCGCGCGTGGCGTCGGGCTTCGCGACCGCGACGCTGACGTCCGGACGGCCGCCGAGCTCGCGGATGGCGGCGTCAGCGTCCGGAAGCGGCTTGCCATGCATGCCGTTCTTGTTCGCGACGGCCTGCACTCCCTTCCCCTTCACGGTGCGGGCGATCACCGCCGACGGCTTGCCGGTCGTCGACACCGCCTCGGCGAACGCCGCATCGATCCGTGCCAGGTCGTGACCGTCGATCTCGATGGTGTGCCAGCCAATTGCCTGCAACCGGCGGGCATAGTAATCCACGTCCCAGCCATGCATCGTCTCGCCCGACTGCCCCAGTCGATTGACATCGAGCACGGCCGTCAAATTGTCGAGCTCTCCGTGCACCGCGTGCTCGAAGGCCTCCCACATGCTGCCTTCCGCCAGCTCGGAATCGCCGGTCAGCACCCAGACGCGATAGGGCAGCCGATCGAGCTTCCTGCCCGCGAGCGCCACCCCGACTCCGATCGGCAGCCCCTGGCCAAGCGAACCGGTGGCCACGTCCACCCACGGCAGCCGCGGGGTGGGGTGGCCCTCCAGACGGCTTCCCCGGGTGCGATAGGTGAGCAGCTCCTCGTCGCTGATCGCGCCGGCAGCGCGGTACATCGCGTACAGCAGCGGCGATGCGTGTCCCTTGCTGAAGATGAGATGGTCGTTGTGCGGGCTGTCGGGCGCGCTGAAGTCATAGCGCAGGTACTTCGCCAACAACACGGCCATCAGATCGGCTGCGGACATCGAGGACGTCGGGTGCCCCGATCCGGCTTTCGCGCTCACGCGTATGGAATCCACGCGTAGCTGCTGGGCGATCGCTCGCCAGAAATCGTGATCCGTCATGTCGTCTCGAGCTCCGAAATTTGACGGTCAGCGGTGTCGGGCCCGCGTCCGCGCGGCCTTGCGTGCGGCGGCAGAGCGCCCCTTCGCGCCTTTCGTGTGCGCCGCCTTCCGCGCGGCGGCCGACCGCTGTGCGGCGCT